>NZ_LZDE01000324.1 GCF_002009015.1 Microbulbifer mangrovi
TTCTTTGGAATGGCGATGTGCTGCTTCAGGAAATAAACCGAGATTCAGAAACCGGCCAGGAACAGAATTCGCGCACTTACTACTTCGAACCGGAAACTTTTAAGCCGATTGCGCTGAGCGAGGGTGACGAGGTATACCAGTACCACCTGGACCACCTTGGTACACCGGACACACTGACCAATGCCAGTGGTGAAGTGGTCTGGAATGTCAGTTACAAGTCGTACGGTAATATCGCAGTTGCCCAATGCGAAGACATTGCTCAGCCAATTCGTTTTCAGGGGCAGTACTGTGATGAAGAGAGTGGGCTGCATTACAACCGTCACAGATATTTTGATCCATTGCTAGGTCAGTTCACTACACAGGATCCTGTGGGACTTATGGGAGGGGACAATGGTTACATGTATGCTCCCAATCCGGTCCGTTGGGTTGATCCTTACGGATTGACGTGTAAAGAGAATTCTTGGAATCGTTTTCAAAAGAATACGAAGGGGCACTTTGCGAATAGCTCAGATGCGTCTAATAGCTATCGACGCATGAAAGAAGTACAGGCAATGCCAAAAGCATCGCGGCCTGACCCTTCAACTTACCTCCCTCAATCCTATATCGATGCTCATGAAGCCAAGTTCGCCGGTGGTGCATCATATTTTGCGCCGAAATGGGCGCTAGACGAATTTGGTCGAAATCCGGTTGGGCGAGCTGATGGGCAATTTGTCATGACTAAGTCGCAGTTGGATCAAGTATTGGTGCGGACAAATGGAGATATGTCACTTATCGAGAAGGAGCTCGGTATTCCGGATGGGGATTGGCAAGGGCAAGAAATGGTAGTTATCGAAATCAGTGACCCTGGAAAGCATAATGTTAGAATTCCAACAGGGCGTGAAAGCGGGGCGAATCCATTGTGGGAGCCTGGAGGTAAGCTTCCTACTGGACATGATGAAGCTGTTGTTGATGCTATCCCAGAAGGTGAGTTCAAAGAGTTAAGTATTTCTGACGCTACCGAAAGTGCGAAGGGGCGATAAATGAAAGTTGTCTATAAAGAACCGTATTCTTTCCTTCTTATTCAAGATGGAGAAGACTGGTATCTGACTTTTTTTACTGGAGGACCAGTCGAACTGGATATATGTGTAAAGCTGACGTCCGATGAAGTCTCGAGAATTCAAAGTAGTAAAGAAGAAACCGCAAAGCTCGCACAGGAGTTTCAACAGGATCGGTCATTGTTTGAAGGAAGGAGGGTAATCCCTTCTGTGCGGCCGGTTCACTAGGGAATATCCTTAATGGGCAATTCGGGCATTAAGATTTGTGGCCATTTGGTCCTCTTGAGTTCTGCTGTACCATCCCAAAAGCCAATCCAATAACAACCAAGGCGAGGGCAAACCATGCGTACAGCAGACCAATGGTTCAGCGAATACGGCGAGAGCCACCAGAATTCCACCAATAAAGCCATTCACTGGGTGGCGGTGCCCCTGATTTACCTGACGGTTGTCGGGCTCTTCTGGTCCATTCCTCAGCCCCAGTGGATGGCGGAGCTGGTCTGGCTGAACTGGGCCGTAGTGGCGCTGATCCCGACGATGCTGTTTTACCTGGTGATGTCGTTCCCCCTGGCACTGGGCATGATCGCGCTTTCGCTGCTTTGCCTGGGTGCCTGTAGTGCGCTGGAGCGGAGTGGCCACAGTGTGTTGTGGTGGTCTGCGGGGCTATTTGTGGTGATGTGGGTGTTCCAGTTCATCGGTCACCATATCGAGGGCAAGAAGCCGTCCTTCTTCAAGGATCTCCAGTTCCTGCTGATCGGCCCGGCCTGGGTGATCGGCTTCCTGTATCGCAAGCTCGGTATCTCCTATTAACGGAGGCTTGCCCGAGTGAAATCCTGAGGTACCAGCCGGCGTCGCGCTGGTACCCGCTCAAACCTTCCTTTCCAACGCTTAGTGCTGGGGCGTCTGATCAGGCGTTCCCGCGGGGCCTGTCTGCTTGCCCGTTTCCCCTCTATGCACTTTCTCCCTTAGTCCCTGCACGATTTTGAAGAAGATCGGTACCAGTAGTGTACCGGCGATACACGCCATGATGGTGCCACCCATCACCGCGGTGCCGAGCGATATCCGGCTGGCGGCGCCGGCACCGGATGCGATCACCAGAGGGATAGTGCCCACCACAAACGACAGGGTCGTCATGATGACCGGGCGGAAGCGCAATTTTGCCGCGGTGACGGTGGAATCGTGCAGCGACAGCCTTTCCACTTCGCGCTGCGTCTTGCCAAATTCCACGATCAGGATCGCGGTTTTCGCGGCCAGGGCGACCAGCAGCACCAGGCCGATCTGGCCGTACAGGCTTAGTGGCTCGCCGGCGATGATCAGCGCTGCAATGGCACCGACGATGGCGATGGGGACCGAGAGGATAATCGCAAGTGGCGTCAGGAAGGATTCGTAGAGCGCTGCCAGGAACAGAAAGGTGAAGATGAGCGAGAGCACCAGGGCAATGGTGGACGCGTTGCCGGCTTTGCGCTCCTCGTAGCTGGAATCGGACCAGTCGAACTTGAAGCCGGCGGGCAGAGTCTCTATCGCCACGCGCTCGAGGGCATCCATCGCATCCCCGGAGCTGAAGCCCCCGGCGACATTGGGGCCGCCACTGATTTTTGCTGCATCGTAAGTGTTGTAGCGCTTGAGTGTCACCGCGCCGAGGATGGGCTCGGTACTCAGGATCGCCGGTAGCGGAATGGGTTCGCCCTTGTTGTTGGTGACGTAGATTTTTTCAAGATCCCGTTCCTGCTGGCGGAATCGGGACTCGGCCTGCACCATGACCTTGAAGGTCTTGTTGTAGAGGTTGAAGTCGTTGACGTAGATCGCGCCGAGCTGGGTCTGCAATGTCATAAAGATATCGCTGATTTTTACACCCAGCGTCTTGGCTTTTACGCGGTCAATATCCAGGCGGATCTGGGGCGAGCCGGCCTTGAAAATGGAGAAGGCGCGGGCGATCTCCGGCTGCTCGGTGGCGGCGGCTGAAAAATCCTGTACCACCTTGAACAGTTCCTGGGCCCCGACCCCCTGTGTGTCTTCGAGCATAAACGAGAAGCCGGCCATGGCGCCGAGGCCGGGAATTGCCGGAGCGCCAAAGACCAGTACCTGGGCCTCGGGCAATTGCGCAAACTGGGCCTGGTATTTTGCCTGCAGCGCCTGCTGTGATACCTCGGGGGACTTGCGCTCATCCCAGGGTTTCAGTTTGGCGATAACCATGCCGGCATTGGACTGCAGCATCACGTTGAGCAGGCTGAAGCCGTTGACGGAAAGTACTTTGTCGATGGCCGGATCTTCCTTCAGTACTTCGTTGATCTGGTCGATGACTTTTGCGGTGCGATCCAGTGCCGCGGCTTCCGGAAGCTGAACATCGACCATGAAGAAGCCCTTGTCCTCATCGGGTATAAAGCTCTTGGGGACAGTCTGGAACAGCAGCACCAGGGAGACAAAGAGGCCGGCGATGATAATAAGGCTTAGCAGGATATGGCGGGCGAGCCAGTCCACGATTTTGAAGTACCCGGCGGAGACTTTTTCAAAGCCCCAGTTAAAGCCGCGAATGACCGGGTTGGGCTTGTGATGACCTTCTTTCAGAACCGTCGAACACAGTGCCGGGCTCAGCGTCAGGGCATTGATCATTGAGATCAGCACCGCAATTGTAATGGTGGTGCCGAATTGCCCGAACATCCTGCCGGTCATGCCCGGCAGTAACATCGTTGGCCCGAATACGGCGAGCAGCACCATCGAGGTAGCGACAATGGGGCCAGAGACTTCCTTCATGGCCTTGGCAGTGGCGGTGCGCTTGTCCAGGCCTTCTTCGTGCATGATACGTTCGACGTCTTCCACGACAATGATCGCGTCGTCGACGACCACACCGATGGCGAGGATCAAGCCGAACAGCGTCACCGTATTGATGGTCATGCCCATGGCGTAGAGGACGCCGAGTGTGCCGATAATGGAGACTGGCACCGCCAGGGTGGGCACAAGCGCTGCGCGCACGTTACCCAGGAACAGGTAGGTCACGATGATGACCAGGATGACGGTCATGATCAGGGTCATCACCGTCTCCTCCAGGGAGACGGCAATAAATTCGGTGGTGTCGTGCCCGATGACCGCTTCGACACCCTCGGGAAAATACTGTGAAAGCTCCTCCACCTTGGCCTTCACATTCTCGGCCACTTCCAGCGCGTTGGCGTCCGACAGTTTGTAAATTGCCAGCAGGACACCGGGGCCATTGTTGTATTCACCGTAGCCTTTGTAGATCTGGGCACCGAGCTCCACACGTGCGATATCCCTGACCCGTACTACGCCGCCTTTTTCATCGGCGCGCAGCACAATCTCTCCGAACTCTTCTTCCGAATTCAGTCGCCCCTTGGTGGTAAGCACATATTGAAATTGTGTTGACTCGGGGGAGGGCGGGGAGCCGAGTTGGCCGACGGCCGCCTGGATGTTCTGTTCCCGAATCGCGCCCAGTACTTCGGGTACGGATATTTCCAGGTTTGCCATCTTCACTGGATCAAGCCAGATACGCATACCGTAATCCAACGGGCCAATGATCTTTGCCTCCCCCACACCGGGGACGCGAGCCAGTTCGTTGAGCAGATTGAGCGAGGCGAAGTTGGACAGGAATACACCGTCAAACCGGTCATCCGGGGAAAACAGGTTTACGACCATCAGCATGTCGGAGGAGCGTTTGCGAACCTTGATCCCTCGCTTCAGCACCTCTGGTGGCAGGGATGGCTCCGCCAGCGCGACCCGGTTCTGCACATCCACCTGCGCCATGTCGGCGTCGGTATCCATGTCAAACGTCATGAACAGCGTGTAGGTGCCGTCACTGCCGGAATTCGAGGTCATATAAACCATGCCCTCGGCACCGTTCACCTGTTCCTCGATGGGGATCGCAACGGCGTTCTTTACAGTCTCCGCATCGGCGCCGGGATAAGTGGCGACGACCGAAATTTTGGGCGCCGCGATATCCGGGTACTGATCTACCGGCATTACCATGGCCGCGAGCAGGCCCATGAATGTGATCAAAATGGCGATCACAAACGCGAAGCGCGGACGATTGATAAACAGGTGGCCGTTACTGCTCACGAATCAGGTTCCCGGGTTACTTGCCGGTGTCGTAGGGCGTATAGACGTCGCCCGGTTGGTTCCGCTGCCGCACTTCCATGGTCGCCCTCTGGTATTCCTGGAACGCTTCCCGTTCTGCGCGTAGCTGTTCGCGCAGAGAGTGGGGTGGCGGGCGAAGGTTTGACGGGGCCGGGTCTTCGAGCTGTTTGATATCTACCGGAGTAACTTCCACGACATCGCCGGCACTGACTTTCTGCAGGCCCTCGACGAGTACCCGGTCGCCGACATTGAGCCCTTTGCGCACTGCCCAGTTGGGGCCGATGCGCATACCCACCTCGATATTCGCCCGCTTCACTTTGCTTTCTTTGTCCAGCAGGTAGACATAGTGACCCTGCTGATCCTGGGAGACCGCTTTCTGGGGAATAACGATGCGTTGCACTTCCTCCAGTAACTTACCGCGCAGCGTGACATTTTCTTCTGGCAGCAGCAGGCCGTCGGGGTTATGGAACAGGACGCGCGCGGCGATGGTGCCCCGGGTTGAGGCGGCAGTGGCATCCCAGGAAAAGAATTCGCCCTTGAACGGATACACGGTGTCGTCCGGCAACACGATGTAGAGCTCCATATTGGGAATGGCACGCCCTTGTTGCTTCAGCTTTTCCACTGCACTGTAAAACTCGTTGTACGCCTTCTGGCCAATATGGGCGAGTACATACACCGGGTCTATTTTGACGAGCTGGGTAATCGGCACTGAATTCGGAAGGATAAAGAAGTCACCTACCGCATAGTTGGGATGTCCCACGCGTCCTGAAAATGGCGCCACGATGGAGGTGTGAGAAAGGTCCTGTCGCGCCTGGCTGAGCGAGGTTTGTGCCGTGTTGAGCTTTGCTTCTGCCGCCTGCATCGCGGACTTTGCAGTATCGAAGTCTTTGGCAGAGATATATCCCTGCGGGCGCAGGTTGCGTGCGCGACTGAAGTTGGACCTGGCTTCCTCGTAGTTGGACATCGCTTCGGCAACGCTCGACTCGGCCGTCGCAACCGCGGTCTCGAACGGGTAAGGGTCAAGCCTTACCAGTTCCTCCCCCCGCTTGAAATACTTACCGGGTTCGATGTTTTGATACAGGATCCTCGAGGCGACCAGCGGGAAAATCTGCGCGGTTTCCACGGCTTCTACCACCGCTGGCACTTCAAAGCTGGGCCTGAAGCTCATGCGCCTGGCCTCAACAACCTCCACTTTTTTCGGTGGTGGTGTTGGTTTGGCCGTCTCCTTGTCCCCGCAGCCGACGGGCAGCAGACAGGCCAGGAAAACAAGATTCCGCCAATGGAGCTGGTTACGTAGAGGTTGGTACATCATTACCCGCAACGTGAGTTAAAAAACCTATCTCCATTAATCGTAGAGGCTGGCACGTCGGGTGGCGGTCGATTGTCCAATAGTTGGCGCGGGATTGATGCTTATTTACCTGATTGATGTTGTTTAGCGGTTGTAGTGCACCGGAACCTCCAGGGTTTCCTTTACCTGCTCCATGACTACATAGCTGGTGCACTCCTGCACCTCCGGCAGGGTGAGCAGTGTCTCCCCGTAAAATTTGCGGTAGGCGCTCATGTCCGCTACCCGGGCCTTGATCAGGTAATCGAAATTGCCCGACACCAGATAGCACTCCTGTACCTCAGGTAATGCGGACACCGCGTTGCGGAATTCTTCGAATGCATCCTGGGCGGAGCGGTTCAGGCGGATCTGGACAAAGACCACCAACGCCGCGTCCAGATACTCGGGGTTGATCAGCGCGGTGTAGCCCTGAATGACCCCGTCGGATTCCATCTTTTTTACCCGCTCCACACAGGGGGTGGCTGTGAGGCCCACCTGGCGGGCGAGCTCTGCGTAACTGGTGCGACCGTTTTTCTGCAATACGCGCAGGATGTTGCGGTCGATGGTGCTGAGTTCACTGGCACGCCTTTTCATTTCGATCTCTGTCTCCGACGTTTAGACCCAATAGTCGATCTGGTTGTGGCCTGCGCTCCACAACGCAGGGAAAGTGGGCTAAATAGCCGACTTGACTTGTCTGTGGCGCAAATTTCGGTCTCGTTTGGCTAAAAAACGTCCCTTACGCCAATTAGCTAGTGGAATCCACTAATGATATTTAAAAATGTACAGAAATCCACTCAAAAGAGGGTCCTATACTGCGGAAATCCAACAAAAGAAGGGGCGCACGAGACTGCGCTCACAGAGTAATTGAGGAGATTCGTTATGTTGATCGGTGTCCCAAAAGAAATTAAGAACCACGAGTACCGTATCGGCCTGACCCCGGCGAGCGTGCGCGAGCTGATCGGCCACGGCCACGACGTGATCGTGCAGAAAGACGGCGGTTCAGCCATTGGCTTTACCGACGAAATGTATGAGCAGGCTGGTGCCAAGATCATCGACAGCGCTGAAGAGATCTTCGCCACTGCCGACATGATCGTGAAGGTAAAAGAGCCTCAGCCCCACGAGTGTGAAATGCTGCGCCCCGGCCAGCTGCTGTACACCTACCTCCACCTGGCGCCCGATCCCAAGCAGACCGAACTGCTGGTGAAATCCGGTGCGACCTGTATCGCTTATGAAACCGTAACCGACCGTTTCGGTGGCCTGCCGCTGTTGGCGCCTATGTCTGAAGTTGCCGGCCGTATGTCCGTGCAGTGTGGTGCCCATCACCTGGAAAAAGCCCAGGGCGGCCTCGGTGTACTGCTGGGCGGCGTGCCGGGCGTAGCACCGGCCAAAGTGCTGATTATCGGCGGTGGTGTAGTGGGTACCCAGGCTGCCAAGATGGCGCTGGGTATGGGTGCCGACGTGACCATCCTCGATCGCTCCCTGCCGCGCCTGCGCCAGCTGGACGATATCTTCGGTGGTGCTGTACGCACTGAGTATTCCACCAACGACGCGATCGAGTCACACGCGCTGGAAGCTGACCTGGTTGTCGGTGCGGTACTGATTCCGGGTGCTGCTGCACCGAAGCTGCTGACCCGCGATCATATCAGCCGCATGAAGAAAGGCGCTGTGGTAGTGGACGTTGCGATCGACCAGGGCGGTTGTTTCGAAACCTCCAAGGCTACTACCCACCAGGAGCCGACTTACGTGGTAGACGGTGTGGTGCACTACTGTGTTGCCAACATGCCCGGTGGTGTTGCCCGTACCTCCACTATGGCCCTGAACAATGCGACTCTGCCGTTCGCCGTTTCTCTGGCCAACAAGGGTGCCAAGCAGGCTCTGCTGGACGACGCCAACCTGCTGGAAGGCCTGAATGTGCACGCCGGTATGGTGACCTACAAGGCAGTGGCAGATGTACTGGGTTATGAGTACGTTGACCCGAAACTGGCTCTGCAGAAATCTGCAGTAGATTCTGACGTAGCGGCTTAAGTCGCTACCCGGAACTGAACAGGCAATCATCAGTTCTCTTGGGGTGTCCCCACACCCCGCTCTGTGAGACCCGGCAGTGTCTTGACTGCCATTGCAGCCGCGCTTTTTAGCGCGGCTTTTTTATGGCCGTAGGTTTTTTGCCGCGGGTTTGGGGGGCAGTTTTGTGGCAGGGGCTAGCGGCCCGGAAACAGTCGCGCCAGCAGTACCGGCAGGGCCGTTTCCACGCGCAGGATTCTCGGTCCCAGGTGCACGGATTCGAAGCCCGCTTCCTGCAACTTTTCTACTTCGTAGGGGATGAAGCCGCCCTCCGGGCCTACCGCCAGGGTGGTCTGGTCCGGGATATCTACCGGGCACGGGGTATCGGTTACCGGATGTGCCACCAGTTTACGGGAGCCGGCGGCAATGTCGGGCAGCTCATCTTCCACAAACGGTTTGAAGCGTTTGCGTAATTCGATCCTCGGCATTGCGGTATCTACCGCCTGCTCCAGCCCAAGCACGCACTGCTCGCGGAGTTTTTCCTCGCTCAGCCAGGGACTCTGCCAGTAGGATTTCTCCACCCGGTAAGCATTGATCAGATACAGCTGTTTTACCCCGAGCGCGGTGGCGTGCTGAATGGTGCGCTTCAGCATTTTGGGGCGGGGCAGGGCGAGGATCAGGGTGAGCGGCAGGGGCTGCGGCGGTGCGCGGTGCAGGGATGCCCGCAGGGTGATCTGGCCCTCGCGGTGCTCGACCACTTCCCCTTCGCCAATTTGTCCATCGAGCAGCCCGACCTTGAGGGTGTCCCCCACGTCGGCCCGGTGTACCTCGGTGATATGCTGGAAACGGCGGCCGCGCAGTGTGGCGATTACCGGCGAACCTGGCTCGCTCGCCGGGCCGGTATCGACAAAATCACCGGGCTCTAAAAGGATCAGGTTCACGGCGGATCAGCGCTTCGCTGAGGCGATGGCGCCCTTGCCGATACCCTCGTAGGCGCGCACTTGAATCTTGCGGCCCGGGTGCGCAGCGGCCAGCTGATCCGCAATGTACTGGGCCAGCTGCTCCACCGTGGTATCACATTCGAGGATTTCACAGCGGTTTGCGGGAATGCTGAGGGTAAAAGCCCCCTGGCGCGCACTGTAGGCAAAATGCAAAGTCTGCTCGGATTCAGACTGGAGGTCTTCGCGGGTGCCGAGATAAATATCTGCCCAGCGCGCTGCCCATTCGTTTTCTAGCTGTGGGCTGCGCTGTCCGTCGACATCAATCTGGATTCGCGAGCGGTGTCCGTGGGCAATACGCTGGCAGTTGCCGTCGTGTTTTTTCAGCCCGTGGCTGTAATGATAGAAGGGGGTATCGATCGCTTCGCTGGTGAAGCCCAGGTGCAACTTATCCACACTGGTGGGAAAGATTCCATCCAGTTCACCCACGCACCAGGTTGCTACTGACTCGGGCGTGATCGACTCGGCAGCCACCAGGGCAAATGCCTGTGCAGGCCCGCTGACGGAAATGGTCTCGCCGCTGTCGAGTTTCCACTCAAGCTCGATACCGTCTTCGCGCTGCGCCAGCGACAGTTGTGAAGCCTGGGTCGGCACCAGCAGGCGGTGGTCCAGCTCAGTATCCAGCCAATTGCGCAGGGTTTTCTTCACGATGCCGAAATCGCACACCATACCCTGCTCGTCCAGTGCACCGTCGAGGGCGGCGTTGGCCAACCAGGTTTCGCCAACGATGCCGCGGCTGCGGTGGAGATAACTGAAATCCACGTTGGTGAGGCTGTCGACAAACAGGTGCATAAGGTTTCCGGTCAGAAGGTGGCTGAGAAGTGGACGAAGCGCCCGGATTCGGGCGCCGCACAGTATAGCTTTTTGCCATGGGAATTTGGCGCTTTGGTGGGAGGTTTTTCCTATGCCGGGATTAACTATTTGATTGTGAACCAAATTGGGGCTGGATACTGGCGCCGTGAGTCTCTATAATCGCGCCCTCTTCGAGCGCAGGTGCTGTTAATCACTGCCTTGGCGATGACCCTCTGGGGGTGCTAGCCTGAGTGCTCGAACGTGATGGCGGCCCTTCCGGTCTCCTCGCAATGATCAGCTGTGAACCCCGCCAGGCCCGGAAGGGAGCAACGGTAGCAGTGACATCATGTGCCGAGGATGTGCTGGTTGGGCTGCCTCCAATTCCCCCGGGTATCCCGCCCACCCTGAAGTCCCTGTTTCCCTTACAAAACTCGCCCTCTGTTGGTGGATTTCCGCTGGTCTGTACGTTTTCTGCCCGCTCATTTCTCTGACAAATTTGCTACTTGTCCCTGTTCGCGAAATATTTCCCCAAAACGTTACGAATAAAGGGAATATTGTGCCGATGTGCGCCCGTGATTCGCGCCCTTGCACCGGTATTAGAGAACGGTGTGCTATAAATCGCGACAGTATAAGAATTTCTCTTTGCCCGTATCCGGGCCGGTCCCAGCAAATAATTCAATAAATTCACCAGAGGATGCCGATGAAAAAATTAGCCTTGGTTATCGCCGTTGCCGCGGCAGCTATAGCAGGCTGCGATAGTGGAAACGACCAGTCCAAATCGCAGTCGCAGGTGCCATCTTCCGCGGCTGAAGTTGCCTACGGGGCGGACAGCACGGATGCAGGCACCGTTGCCCAGGCCGACGGTGCCAGTGGTGCAATGGATGCAGCCGGCGCCAAGGCCTTTCTGGAAAGTGCGCAGGAACGACTGGAGACGGTGGCAGAAGAGGTCAGTCACGCGAGCTGGTTGGCGTCCACCTATATCAATGTTGATTCCCAGTTCACCGAAGCACTGGCGGTAGAGCGATACACCGCTCTGGCAGTGGAGTTGGCCCAGGAGGCGGCCAAGTTTGATGATGTGAAGCTGGATCCAGAAACCCGCCGAATGCTCACCATGCTGAAGCAGGGGCTGGTATTCCCGGCGCCGAACGATCCCAAGCTGACCGCCGAGCTGGCCCAGATTGGTTCAAAAATGCAGGGGATGTACGGCGCCGGAAAATATTGCCCGGAACAAGAGTCGGGGGATGACACTGCCGAGGGTGATGAAAAAGGCAAATGCTACACCCTGACGGAAATGGGCCAGATGATGGCTAACAGCCGGGACCCCAAGTTGCTCAAGGACCTGTGGGTAGGTTGGCGCAAAGTTTCCCCACCGATGAAGCCGCTGTACGAGCGCCAGGTAGAAATCGGCAATGCCGGCGCCAAGGAGCTCGGTTACGACAATCTGAGTGTCATGTGGCGATCCAAATACGATATGCCTGCGGACGAGTTCGCCGCTGATATGGACAATCAGTGGGGTAAGGTAAAACCGCTATATGAAGCGCTCCACTGCCATGTGCGCGCGAAGTTGAACGAGCACTACGGTGATGATGTTGCGCCAGCCAGTGGCAAGATTCCGGCGCACCTGCTGGGTAATATGTGGGCGCAACAATGGGGCAATGTCTACGACATCGTCAAAGACGACGATATGCAGGCGCCCTACGATCTCACCAAGCTGGTTGTCGATTCCGGCATGAGCGAGAAAGATATGGTGAAGGCGGGGGAGACCTTCTTTACCTCCCTGGGCTTCAAGCCGCTGCCAAAAACTTTCTGGGAGCGTTCCCAATTCGTGCAGCCGCGTGATCGCGATGTCGTGTGCCACGCGAGTGCCTGGAACCTGGATGGCCAGGACGACATCCGTATCAAGATGTGCATCAATAAAACCGGTGAAGACCTGGTGACAATCCACCATGAGCTGGGACACAACTTCTACCAACGCATCTACAACAAGCAACCCTTCCTTTACAAAGAAGGCGCCAATGACGGATTCCACGAGGCAGTCGGGGATACCATCGCGCTTTCCATTACGCCCAAGTACCTGAAACAAATCGGTCTGCTGGATGATATTCCCGGTGAGGACAAGGATATCGGTTACCTGATGCAGCAGGCGCTCGACAAGATTGCATTCCTGCCGTTTGGTTTACTGGTGGACAAATGGCGCTGGCAGGTATTCAACGGTGAAGTGAAGCCGGGAGACTACAACAAAGCCTGGTGGAAACTTCGCGAGGAGTACCAGGGCATTGAGGCTCCGGTGCAGCGCAGCGAAGCAAATTTCGACCCGGGTGCGAAGTATCACATTCCCGGCAATACACCGTACTCGCGTTATTTCCTCGCGCATATCCAGCAGTACCAGTTCCATCGCGCGTTGTGTGAGGCGGCGGGGGAAACTGGCCCGTTGCATCGCTGTTCCATTTTCAAAAACGATGCCGCCGGCAAAAAACTGCGCAATATGCTTGCCATGGGTGCCAGCAAGCCCTGGCCTGATGCCATGGAAGCACTTACCGGCCAGCGCGAATTGGATGCGTCTGCAATTGTGGATTACTTCCAGCCACTGATGTCGTACCTGCAGGAACAGAACAAAGATCGCCAGTGCGGTTGGTAATTGCGCGCGTATGATCAGGGTGCGCTGAGGACTCACGTGCGCTTATTGGTAGAGGCTATTGACCGTATATTCACAGTCAATGGCCTCGGGGGTTTGAAAAAAGATCTGTGACCATAGTATTGGTGATGACTTGATATGAATCAGGCGAAATTCCTTTTGTGGATTCATTATCTGACTGAAATATCCGGGGCTGCCAACCGGCTCGACACGTGCCGATAGTGCAAATTTCCCGATTAATGGATTAAACCCGAGCCAACAAAAAGAGGCTGCTAATGAGCAATATTGATATCGGTATTGGTGAAAAAGATCGCGAACAGGTTGCTGAAGGGCTGAAGCGTCTTCTCGCAGATTCCTATACCCTGTATTTGCAGACCCATAACTTCCATTGGAATGTTACCGGGCGCCTGTTCCGTGAGTTGCACCTGATGTTCGAAGAGCATTACACCGAGTTGGCGACCGCGGTGGATGATATTGCTGAGCGTATCCGTACCCTCGACGTAATCGCACCGGGAACCTACAAGGCATTCGCTGAACTCAGCTCCATCAAGGAAGTGGAAGATGTTCCCGCAGCAGAGGAGATGGTTCGCATCCTGACCCAGGGACACGAGCAGGTGGTAAAAACCTGTCGCGATGTGTTGAAGGCTGCGCAGGATGCAGATGACGAATCCACTGCGGCACTGGTGGGCGACCGCATGCGTGTTCACGAGAAAACCGCGTGGATGCTGCGGGCAACCGCGCAGTAAATTACACGCTCTTGTTGAGAAAAGACCGGCCTTTGGCCGGTTTTTTGTGCTTGATGTGTAATCTGTCTTTTGCTGCACATCGTCTCCTTTCTATTTCCCTCCTTTTCCCATCATCCATCTCACCGCTATCAGCAGTTACAGCTGTTGGTAGGTTTTTGCGCCAATTTTGCGGTCCGTGAGCCGGTTACCCTTGTATTCAGTTACTGTGTGGTACACAGTATTTACTGTGCGGCACACAGTATGAGGTGGTGAATGGGACAGGCGCCGGAAAAACTGGACAGACTGGTGATGGAAGTGCGGCGAGGGGCCCTTACCCTGGCGGTGCTGTTGGCACTGCGCGAGCCGCACTACGGCTATTCACTGCGCAAAAGGCTGGGCGCAAAAGGCCTGGAAATCGACGAGGGCACCCTGTACCCATTGTTGCGCCGCCTGGAGGATCAGGGCTTGTTGCGCAGTCACTGGTTGCAGGAAGAGGGGCGCAAACGGCGCTTCTACCAGATCGACGAGGGTGGCGAGGCGGCTCTGTCGCAAATGCGCGCGGAGTGGCTTCGTTTGAACAGTGTGATTGATCAACTTGGCATTCAGGGATAGCCCGCGGATACGCCGGGCTGAGTGACGGAATGAAAACTTATTCGAGGGAAATTGGATGAGCTGGGTACAGCGATACATCGACAATGTACGGACATACCTGCCGGCGCAATTGCGCGACGATGTCGGCAATGAACTCTATTCGGATCTGCAGGACCAGTGCGATGAGATGAGTGACTCTCTGGGGCGCCCCCTGACCGATGAGGAGGTACTCACTCTGATCGCGAAAAAAGGCCATCCGATGGTGGTTGCGGCGGGCTATCAGTCGCGTCGTTCGCTGGTCAGTGAGCCCCTGTTTCCAGTGTATTTGCAGGTACTGAAATTGGTGATTGCGGTGATTGCCGTCGTCTCTGCAATTGACGTGATTGCCGCATTATATTTTGAGGCAAAGGTGAATTTTGTCCGCGCCGCTGTGAGCTGGTTTGCCGGCGTCTATGAGGGGGCTATTCACGCATTTGCCTGGGTGACCCTGGTGTTTTTTCTCGCCGGCGGAAAACTTGGTTACGGCAAGGTCCTCGAAAACTGGAATCCCCGCGCTCTCCCGAAAGTCGCGCATGGCGGTCGCCGCATACGGCGCTTCGATTCCGCGGTGGAATTTGCGGTGACGCTGCTCGCCATGGCCTGGGTAAATGATATCTGGAGGCTGCCGATGGCGGAGGGCGGGCTGACATTTTCCCCGGCGTTTGAGGCTGCTCTCCCTTGGCTGAATATTGCCCTCGGCTTCAGCGTGCTGATGTCGCTGATCAAGCTGGTGTCGCCCTACTGGACGCTACCGCGACTGTATGCAGATATTGCCCTGAACATTTGTTGGTTAGGGTTACTGGTGGTTTTGATGTCGATCTACCCCCCTTTTTCACTGGTATGGCAAGGCGGGGAAGTTTGGCAGCCCAGCGCCGGTGGCTGGCGTGCCGGCGTGGGCATTGCGATGGCAATTACCGGTTGGGATTTGCTGCAGAACCTGCGTGTGTTGCTGCGACAGCGGGCGGAATTCGCAGCGCTGTAGCCAATCCCGCGTGTTAATCGTTTGACACGGTGGCAATAGTTTTGAATGCCGCAGCAGCGGCGGAAAGGCCGCCGCTGCTGCGGGTCAGAATGCCCACCTGGTGTACCATCTCCGGTTCCGCCAGCGGTTTGCACATCAGCCCATAACCGCGCATCTGTTCCTCACACAAGCTGGGCACGGCACTTACGCCGAGCCCAGACTGCACCAGCCTGCCGATGGTGCTGAGCTGGTTGGCTTCACACAGCAGCCGAGGTGCCGGTCCCCCGGTGAAGGCGTTGTCGGTCCAGCGCCGCACCGCCGATCCCCTGTTCATGGCGATAAATGCCTCTTCCGTCAGGTCGCACCAACGCAGGTTTTTCTGTTTCCCGAGCCTGTGCGCCTTGGGTAGCACCGCGATAAAGCGGTCATTGGCGATTGGGGTGAAGGTGAGGTTGCCGAGGTCGTCCGGGCGAAAACTGAAACCCAGCTCTGCGCGCCCCTCCTGTACAGCACTGACCACCCTTTCCATCACGATATCCTCCAGCACGATATTGATATCCGGGTGCCGCCGGTGGAATTTCTCCAGCAGGGCGGGCAACTGGTTGAGGGCATAGGCGGGAATCGCGGCAATGGAGAGCTGCCCATGCTGCAGCTGGAAGCGCTGTTGCACTGCATCCAGGGTGTTATCCCAGTTGTGCAGTAATTGCTGGGCGCGCTCCACAAACTGCGTGCCCTCGGGGGTGAGAACCAGTTGCCGACCATCCCGGCTGAACAGGTCACCGCCCAGGGATTCCTCCAGACTGCGAATGGCGATGGAGATGGCCGGCTGGGAAATATGCAGCTGCGCACTGGCCTCCGCCAGACTGTGGGTGCGGGCCACAGCCACGAAGGCCCGCAGCTGCTTGATGGTGGCGCTCACGTCGGATTATCCCCTGTCATCCTACCAATCATTATGTTAAATAAAGTTTATCATATATAAAGAAGTTTAAATTAGTTTTAACTGTTAGACCAAGGCATGATTGTCTCTGTGGCGAGACCGCGAATAATGATTAGCGGTCACAGCGCGGTGGCGAAGGCGGAGAGCGCCTGCAGCCCCACACAAACCAATAACAAACGCCATACTTGCGGAAAGTAGTTTCCCCGCAGGTTTACGCAGCATAATCGAGAGAGTTTGGTCGAGATGAGCAATCCCGTAGCGCCCCTTTGGCAGCCCACCCCCGAAGCCGTCGCCCGTACCCAGATGGATCAGTTTCGTCGCCGGGTTAACGAGCGCCACCAGTCCTCACTTCCGGATTACAGCGCCCTGTACCAGTGGTCTGTGGATAATCGGGCGTCGTTCTGGAGTGAACTGTGGGATTTTGGCGAGGTTGTCGCCAGTGAGCGCGGCGAGCGGGTGCTCGGGAAAGACACCATGCCCGGCGCCGAGTGGTTTCCGGATGCGCGGCTCAACTTTGCGGAAAACCTGCTGAAGTTCCGCGATGACCGGGTCGCGTTGATCGAGCGTCTCGAGAATGGTCGTCGTCGCCAGCTGACTTATGCACAGCTCTTTGAAAAGGTCGAGCAACTGGCATCGGCACTGGTCAGCGCCGGTGTTGGGAAGGGCGACCGGGTAGCGGGCTTTATGCCCAATATCATCGATACCGCAGTGGCGATGCTCGCTACCACCAGCCTGGGCGCGATATGGACTTCCTGTTCCCCGGATTTCGGAATTAACGGGGTTCTGGACCGCTTCGGTCAGGTGGAGCCCAAAGTGCTGTTCGCCTGTGAAGGTTATTTCTACAACGGCAAGACTATCGATTCTCTGCCGCGGCTGGCACAGATCGTCGAACAGATCGAATCCATCCAGCAGCTGGTGGTGGTACCCGTGGCGCGCGACGCGGCACAGACAGCGGATGCCATCGGCGACCTCGAGCGGGCCATCACCCTCGACGCGTTTACCGGCGCTGCACCGACCCGCACATTGAGCTTCGAGCAGACCGAGTTCAACCACCCGCTTTACATTATGTACTCCTCCGGTACGACCGGTGTGCCCAAATGTATCGTGCACGGTGTGGGTGGAACCCTGCTGCAGCATATTAAAGAACACCGCCTGCACACTGATATTTCCCGTGACGACACCCTGTTTTACTTCACCACCTGCGGCTGGATGATGTGGAACTGGCTGGTGAGCGGGCTCGCCTGTGGCGCCACCCTGGTGTTGTACGATGGTTCGCCGTTCTACCCCGCAGCTCAGTGCCTGTGGGATATGGCGGACGAGGAAAATATCAGTGTGTTCGGTACCAGCGCCAAATACATTGCCGCGCTGGAAAAGGCCGGCTGCAAACCCCGCGAAAGCCATAAGCTGGAGCATTTGCGCGCGGTACTTTCCACCGGGTCCCCGCTGGCGCACGAAGGGTTCCGCTACGTGTACCGGGATATCAAGTCTGACGTCTGCCTGTCCTCCATCTCCGGCGGTACCGACATCGTTTCCTGTTTCGCCCTTGGCAATCCGGTATTGCCGGTATACCCGGGTGAGCTCCAGTGTCGCGGCCTCGGTATGGCGGTGGAAGTCTGGAACGATGACGGCAAGGCGGTACTGGAAGACAAGGGGGAACTGGTTTGCGCCAGTTCTTTCCCGTGTATGCCCATCGGTTTCTGGAATGATCCCGACGGCAGCAAATACCACGATGCCTACTTTGACAGTTGGCCGGGTGTATGGGCCCACGGAGACTATGCAGAGATCACCGAACACGGTGGCGTGATCATCTACGGTCGTTCCGACGCCGTGCTCAACCCCGGTGGTGTGCGTATCGGCACTGCTGAAATCTATCGTCAAGTGGAAAAGGTCGAGGAGGTACTGGACAGCATCTGTATCGGTCAGGAGTGGCGCGACGATGTTCGGGTGGTGCTGTTTGTGGTATTGCGCGAAGGCCTGACGCTCGACGACGACCTGACCCAGAAGATTCGTACCACCATCCGCGCCAATACCACGCCGCGTCATGTGCCGGCCAAAGTGATCCAGGTTGCGGACATTCCCCGTACTATCAGTGGCAAAATTGTTGAGTTGGCGGTGCGCAATGTGGTGCACGGCAAGCCAGTCAAGAATCAGGAGGCGCTGGCCAACCCCGAGGCGCTGAAGCTGTATGAAGAGCTGCCGGAACTTGCCGGTGAATAATTACCGGTAGGCCCACCGCGTTAACACGCAAAAAAGCCGGACTCAGGGGGCTGATCCGGCATAAGGCTAGGCATTCCGTCGGTAAACTGGGGCCCGGGAAGTGATCTCCCGGGCTTCTTTCGTTCGGTCAGGCCGTTTTCAGTCGGCGCTCGGTGTCCGCATGCGTCAAGCGCGCCTGCTCTTCATTCATTTTGCGCAGCGCCATCCGGGTAATATACCCGCCCATCACGCATACAAAGGCGATGATGCCCAGGCTTAGCAGGCCGGAAAAACTGGTGAACAGGTCGATCATTGCGTCCATGATTGCCTCCGCGGTTGATTCGGCGGGGGATTGTTCGTTTTCCCCGGCCACTTGCCTTTAACTGACTCCAGTGTAAAGTGGCGCCGATTGGGCCCCTTGATCCAGGTCAAGGCTTCATCAAATTGCCGCCTGGATCAGCGGATCCCTGGCCCGTATTCAGTATTGGGCGGGGAGGGATGGTGAGTGGCAATACATCGCTCGCTGCGCTACCCGGAATGAGCGATTCTGCGCTAGGCTTGCGCTAAGCTGTAGAAAACGGATTCCGGTATCTGTTCACAACAACACCAGCAACCGTAAATCAATAATTTCACGGAAGATAAATATGATTACCTATCTATATTGGGCCGCTGTTATTGCGCTGGTCGTGCTGTGTCTGTTTGCTGGCAGTCGGCTCGGTAGCCTGGGTAAAGGTGCCATTGTCGGAGCCATCATCTTTCTCGCCGGCTGGCTCGCCTATTACTTTCATTTCGAACAGGTGTTCGTCAAGCGCTTCGGTGGCGTGATGCGTATCAGCGTGCCGGATGGGCAGCGACACCTGGGCTCTACCTGGAAAGACGACAATCTATGGGTGGAAAACTACGACCCCGAAAGCAATGAGTGCATCTTCAGTGAATATTCCAAGGGCAACCTGCTGGAAGGGCGGGTCATCATCCGCAACTGTAATCCGCTGATGGAACGCACCGGATCGGCGACGCCTCCCGGACGCTGAAATGTTTTTGAGACCGGCCTGATCATCGATGTAACGCCTCGACTGATATACCGCCCGGTGGTGTAAAGTCCGGTAAAGTTGCGACGACTGCGGCAACTTTTACCGGCGGTCGGCGTCGCAGTGATGATGATTGGCAAACGGATATTTGTCTTGCGCGTATTTTTCTTCGCTTCCAGGGTTTCCTGCTTTCAGATCGCGGCGTCTGTGCTGCTCGCTTTATCGTTATTGCTGTTGCCTCAGCCGGGTAACGCTCTGCCATTTTTCGACAATCTGCCCAAGTTCAAAATCCGGGTATCCGAAGACCGCAAACTTCAGGACTGGCTCAAGGACCAGCTCAAGGAGCAGCGCAAATCCAGCAGCGTGCTCAAATCTTACGAGGACCCTTTGGACGTCGCCCGTTACGAGCGCGGAACCCTGGAAAAACTGCTGCGCTCGCGCGGTTATTACGATGGCCGTGTTCGCCAGTCGGTGACCGATGGCGAGATCCTTTACCGCGTGGTGCCCGGACCTTTGTACCGGATTCAATCCCTTGACGTGAAAATGCCCTCCCGCCTGAAGCCGGGATTTCCCGGTGTCGGATTGCGGGTGGGTGACCCTCTGGAAGCGGAAAAAGTCACCGAGGGCGTCAAGCGCATCGAAAACTATCTGGCGGAAAATGCTTGTCTGCTGAATGTCGATGTGGATTACCAAGCCACGGTGATTCACAGTGAGCAGACAGCCCGGCTCGAGTACCGTGTAGCGCCGAGCCCGGAAGTGCATATCGGACAGGTCTATGTGGAAGGCTTGAGCACTGTAGATGAGGAGTTCCTGCGAAAACGCCTGAAACTGGATGCGGGAGATTGCTTCTCCCGTGGGAAGATGGATGCGGCCAAACTGCGACTGCTGCGCACTAATCTGATTGCCGGTGTGAATGCCGAGGTGTCGGAGCCGAATGCCGGCATTGTGGATATCACCTTTCTGGTCATTGAGCGTAAACATCGCACCATCCGCCTGGGAGTGGGGTATTCATCTGATGATGGTGGTGGCGCATCTGCTGGCTGGGAGCACCGCAATATTCTTGGCCGCGGTGAAAAAATTGAAGTAGAGACCCGGGCCTATGAGGTCACACAATCACTTAAGGGCGAATTACTGGTGCCGCGCTTCTTTCGTGACGATCAGAACTTCGCTGCGACCGCGGAGGCCGAAAATGAAGACCGGGACTCCTACCAAGCAGAATCGATTACTATCGGCGGGACTATCTCTCGCCGCCATACGAAGCATCGTACTTTCAGTGTGGGTAGTGAGCTGAAATTCAGTAGGGTGCAGGAAGAGGGCGAGGAGAGTGAGAATTACAACCTGCTGTCTTTCCCTCTCGGCATCAAAATTGATACCACGGACAACCTGCTTGACGCAAAACGTGGTGCGACCGTAGCACTGGAGGTCAAACCCTACTTTGACCTTAGAAGCGACGGGACGCAATTTACCAAGAACACTCTTGTGATGACCGGGTACCACACCTTTGATGAAACCCGGTTTGATCCCACCCTCGCGCTGCGTATCAAGGCGGGTGTGATCTCCGGGGCCGACAATCTGGAAATTCCCGCAGATGAGCGTTTCTACGCAGGTGGCGGTGGCTCGGTGCGCGGATACAGTTACCAGGCCCTTGGTCCACGGCGCTTGATTCCATCGACGGTGGCCGGCGAGCCGCCCGAGCTGTCCGACCCCATCGGTGGCCGGGCGCTTAGTGAAATTTCTCTGGAAGGGCGGTTTCGCTTTACCGAGAGCTGGGGCGGAGTGCTGTTTGTTGATGGCGGTAATGCCTACGCCGATCCGCAGCCGAGTTTTGATGATCTCTACTGGGGTATCGGTCTCGGGGTGCGTTACATGACTTCCTTTGCCCCCCTGCGGTTCGACATTGGATTTCCTCTGGATCGTCGCGAGGGCCTGGACGACAGCAGTTATCAGATCTACGTCAGTCTCGGACAGGCGTTCTGAGCCATGGCTGATGCATTCCCTCCAAATCCGGTTCCCGGCCCGCCCGCAGGTCCATCCAGGCGCAAGCGCCGAAAACATTGGCCGCGCGCGCCGCGCCTGACAATGATTACTGTCAGCCTGCTGCTGCCGCTATTACTGGCGATATTTCTGGTGGGCTCAGAAAGTGGTCGCGAAGCCGTTACCCGCGGCGGTCTGGCCATCGCCCGTCACTATCTGCCGGATCTGGAAATCAATGCCGAAGGGTTGCGCAGTCAAGAGCTCGGCCTCTGGTATTTCGAACACCTGCAGGTGCGCTACAAAGAGCGTCCCATGATCGAGGCGCATCGGTTGACCCTGCATGTGGATATCCGGCGCCTGTTGCGCAATCAGATCCATATCCCTGAGCTGAGTGCCCACACCTTCCTGTTCGATAACACGCTACTCGGGGAATACCTGCAGCTGCACGTGAGTGAGGAGGAAGTGGAAGACGCGGCAGAGGAGGTGGACGATCCCAATATGCCGGCGATCTGGTTAGAGCGCCTCGCGGTAGAGCAGCTCACTGTCATCGACGCTGCGCTGAAGGGTTTCCCGGTGGTGGAGGTCAACGGTCACGGTAGTTACCGCTGGCCCGGTCGCGAATCCGCCCTGGCGCTGGAGATTGCTGAAATCCAGGGCAGTGAAATGCACGTGCAGCTGGATGGCCGCATGCAGAGCGATACCGTCTATGCATTGACCCTGTCTGCGAGTGAGCAAAGCGGTGGCTTTCTCGGCCGTACCTTGCAACTGCCCGCCGGTGAAGTGCTGGATGCGGATGGCCGCTTTCTGCTGGAGCTCGCCGGGGAGAATCAGCTCAATGTAACCGTGGAGCAGTTTTCCCTGCCGCTGGTACATCACCGCTTTGGCTTGGCGGGGCGTGCGGAGGTGGTGCTCGCGCCCTGGTCGGTATCTACCGACGAGTTGGCGCTCACGGTGGATGAATCCCGGCACGCCCTGCGCGGTCAGATCAATGGCGAGACCATGGACCTGAAACTGCAGTTAAACCGGCTGCCAGTAGCCATCTCGCAACCCTGGCAGGACTATCTTCAGGGCGGCTGGCTGTCGGCGGATCTGGCAATAAAGGGACCGCTTAAACTGCCCAGTGCGGACGGCACCGTGGAGCTCAGGTCTAGCTACCAGGCGCAGCCGCTACATGTGACCGGTGAAGTGGAGACTGTGAAAGAAGTTATCCACATCCGAACCGCGCGTCTGGAGCTGGCCGATGCGGCACTGGACGCAAGTGGCAGTGTGGATATAGGCGCTGAATCCATTGACCTGAAAGCGGTGATCGAGCAGTTGGCGGTGGCCGAGATACGCAAGATCCTGGCGTCGTTAAAAGAAACCAGTGATGTAGAGATTCCACAGGAACTTGATGGATCCATCGAGCGCCTGCAGGTGACCGCAGCTGGTCCTTGGAAGAACCCCCAACTCATGGTGCTACTGGATAGCGCGGCGCGGTACCGGGAACTGGATGCGACCCTGCAGGGGCACGGCAGTGGCAATCTGGACACCTTCGCGATCAGCGATCTGGTACTCGAGGGGAAGGGGCTGCGGGTTAGTGGTAGCGGTGAGGTCGATATCCAGCGCAAGGCGCTGCAGTTTCAACTGGATGTTGCGGCGCGCGGGCTGCTGCCAGCGGAACAGTTCGGGGTGCCGGTAGACCCGGGAACCAAGGTCGACCTGGACGCCGTAGTGTCTGTTGTCGGGCCTTTCAATAATCCCAAAATGTCCGCACGGCTGTCGTCCGACGGCCACTATCGGGAATACCGCTACCGCCTGCGTGGTGGCGCGGCCGGTAACGCGGAAGAACTCACCTTTGACCGCCTGCGCCTGGACCTCTACACCGATGGTGCCTTGCAGCCCGCAGAGTCTGGCGCCCAGTCGCTGGTCGCGGGTGAAGCGGAAGACCCGGGGGAGGACTACCCACTGCAACAATCCCGTGAGCGCGTGCGGGGGGCGGCTGCCCTGGCCGCCGACTCCGAGGCCGCACGCCAGCGGGGCAACGCCTGGCTCGAGTTGAATGGTGTGGTGGAGCCGAAGGCGCAGCGTGCTACCGGTAGCGTTGCCGGGCGCAATATTCCACTTGGGCTGGCCAAACTGGCCGGCGTGCAATTACCCCCCTCGCTTAGCGGCGAGCTCAGTATCGACGGCCAGTTCTCCGGCCCCTTTGCTTCCCCGGAAGCCACCGCCAATATCCTCGGCCTGGGGGAGTTTCGCGGAGAACCCTGGCAGGTACAGGGGGATGTGAGCTACGGCAAGGCGCAGATTATGCTGTCGGAGGTCAAACTGCTTTGGGCAGGACGCAACCAGCTAACCGCCGATGGCAGCCTGAGCGAGCAGGCGCTGAACCTGGAGTTGCGTGCCCAGGCGGTGCTGGCGGATTTTGAGGAATGGATCAGTGCGGATATCAGCGACAGCGGTGAGTTGTCTCTGTGGGCCACGGCGCGGGGGACACCGCAAAACCCGGATCTGGAAGGGGAACTCAAAGTCAGCGGACGCGCGCCGGCACTGCGCGACGATGCGCTGGTCCAGGCGCCACTCACGCTGCTGCTTAACTGGCAAACCCGCGCCGGTAATCTGGAGCTCAATCTGGACGCGGGGCATGGCAGCCGCACCGCGGCGGATGCGCAAGCCACGCTGGCAATCGCACCGATTCTGGAGGAGTTGTTCCGGGACAAGCCCGAAGGTGAATCGCCGCCCCTGCCAGTGGATCTCCGTGCCAGCGGTAATGCGGATCTTGCGGCACTGGGAGCGTTTTTTGATCCGGAAATTCATACCATGCGTGGCAAGCTCGATTTCAACCTGTCCGCAAATGGCACCACGCAGACGCCCAATGCCAGGGGCAAGATCAACCTGCGTGACGGCTATTACGAACATCGTCCCAGCAATACCCGACTGCGCAGTGTCGTGTTTGTAGCGGATCTGACGCCAGATGCCTGGCGTGTTGTCGAAGCCAGTGCGCGCGACGGTGATCGCGGTCGGGTGGAACTGCAGGGCGCTGTTACGTTCAAAGAAACGTTGGCCCCCGAGCTCAACTTCTCGCTTACCGCGCGGAATGCGCATCTGCTGAATATGCCCGGCGCTAAAGGCGCATTCAGTGGTGAGCTGCGGCTGACCGGAACCACAGAGGACGCGTTGTTCGCAGGCACTCTCAACCTGCGGCCGTTGGCGGTACAGGTAGAGCATTTTATCGGCAGCAGCGTGCCCGAGATCGATGTGGTCGAGGTAGAGGTCTACGGCGGCGAGAGCGAGCAGGGATCGAGCCTGCTGAAAAACATCGAGCTGGCTCTGCAAGTGGTGCTGGACCAGCAGTCCTATGTACGCGGCCTGGGGCTGGACTCGGAGTTGAAGGGCAAGGTGGATATTGCCGGTACCGCTGCTGATCCCCAGGCTTCGGGGGCCCTGACGATCGTACGCGGCAAATTCGATCTGCTCGGCAAGAAGTTCGAGTTGCAGGAGGGGCAGGTTCAGTTCGAGAACAATGTGGCTGCTATTTATGTGAAGGGTGTACACACCTATCCGGAGGGTGAGATTACCGCGGTAATTTCTGGCACCACGGATGACCCGAAAATTGAATTCAGCTCCAACCCGGCGGCGGCGCAGGATGAGATTTTTGCCCAATTGCTGTTTGGCAAGTCCCTGACCGATATCTCACCCCTGCAGGCGGTGCGTCTGGTCGGCGTGGTGCGGACCCTGCAGACCGGTGGCACCGGATTCGACCCACTTGCCAGTACTCGCGACCTGGTGGGCCTGGATACGCTGGATTTCGAGTCCGAGGCTACGGACGAGGGTGACCAGTACTCACTTAGCCTGGGTAAATACATCACCAGCCGTATTTACCTCGAGCTTCAGCGCAGTACCGACCCGCTGAACCCATGGCAAGCGGAGATGCAGATAGAGCTGCGCAAAAATCTGCGCCTGGATATCAAGTCCTCGGATAACAATGAAAGCGGTGCCGGAAGTGTCGAGCTTCAGTGGAAGAAGGATTACTGAACGACTATAAAAATTGAACCTAATTAAAAACGATGGGAGAAAACTGAATGGAATATTCAATCGTTGTATTGGCTGCCGGATACTCCCATCGCTTTGGTAGTGACAAACGTCTCGCCAGTATTCAGGGCGAGCCGATGTTACTGCGCACTTTGCAGACTGCCCTGGATGCGGCATCTGCACTGGAAGATACCTCCGTCCAGGTAGTCCTTCGGGCCCGTGATTCTGTTATTGCCAATGGGTTGAAAAAACTGCCGGTGCAAGTGCTGCACGCTCCGGTGTGGCCGGTCGGCATCGGGTCGAGCCTTGCATTTGCGGTAGAAAACCTGCAGCGCGCCGGCGCCAATCCCAAGGCAATTCTGGTGTGCATGGGGGATATGCCGTTTGTGGACGCGGATACCCTGGTGAACCTGCTCGATTCCGCCAGAGAGGATCGTATCTGTGTACCCGTATGTGCCGGAACCCGCGGCTATCCCATCGCTATTGGTCGCAAGTACCTGTCAGCCCTCTCGCGTCTGCGCAATACGGGAATGGAGAAGGTACTGCGCATTTTTGCCGACGCGGTGGTCGATGTGGAAGTGAGCGACCCGGCGATCAATTGCGATATTAATCGCCCGGATGATTTCCACGCAGCAGTGCGGCAGGATCTGTTCGGTAAAATTTTTGCAGTTCCCGGTAAAGGGTCGGGTGAGCTGCTGCCATCGACGTTGGAATAATGAAAAAGGCCTCTGTGGCCACGGCAAAAAATTCCGCGGGGGATTGCGCGCCATAGGTATCCAGCACTGATGCCTTCCGGGCAGCAGTCTCCCTACCTTCCTCTCTTCCTACCTCTGCCTCTGTGTGCACCGCTTGAATCCGCTTTCGCAGTTCGGCGAATGCCTCCCGCATCACCGGTGCCCAGTTCTTTCCTTGCTCCGATGATTCGAAGGGCGGCCTGCCGTCCACATAGCCGTCCTCTTCATCCAGTTTGTGCGCAAACTCGTGAATGGCCACATTGTGGCCCTGCTGGGGGTTGGCCAGCCCCTGTTGCAGATCATCCCAGGACAACACCACCGGGCCGCGGTAGTGGGCCTCACCGGCGCGGGCACTCAGGTGCTTGGATCTTACATGGCCGTGGTGCCGTGTTTCTTCGGCCACATAGGCGTCCGGATATACCAGGATGGTACGCAGATCCGGATAGCAGTTATTGTCACGCTCCAGTAACAGCAGGCACGCATGTGCAGCAATCACCACACGCATATCCTCGCTAAGCTCCAGTCCATTACATCCGACGAACTCTTTATCGCGCAGGAACAGGCTGATGTTCTGTTGCAGTTCCTGCTGTCTCGCCTCCGGCAGGTGGGGGTACAGGGCGAGTCGGCTGCGCAGGATTGCCTCCTGCTGCGGGTTCAGTGGGCGCGAGCGCAGGTAACGTCGCCGCATACGCTGCCACGCCAGCGGTACTACCCAGACCAGTACCGCGAATACAATGACTGCAAAGAAAGTTTTCAAGCCGGTCTCCCTGTCCATATTTCTGGCGCTGTCAGTGTATCCCATGGCGCGGCGCGATTGACCTCTAGTAAGATTCTGCGACCATAAGCAGCGCACGCAAACGTGCGCCAGAAAAAGAATGAAAAAGGCAGGAATGTCAGGGTATGGATACAGCGGATGCCGAGCTGCGTTGTTCGGAAAGCAGTGTCGACGCGGAGGCGTTGGTTTCGGGCAGCTACATGCTGGTACCACACGGGTTTGCGGCGGGTAACCGAATACAAGTCTGGGTTGGGGGGCACGATGTGGCGTCCGTGGGGCGACTGTGGCTGCGCAGTGAGCCACTGGTGCCACAGAGCGCGGAGATTCCCTCCGACGTATCCGGCTGTCGTGATGTCCCGCTGCAACTGGAACCGCAGGCGCAAGGACTTCGCTACACCCTGGTGACAATACCTACAGCTCCCGGCTGTCATTACCGGCTGTCTCTCTGGCAGAGTCAAAACGGCGAACAGCGCAAGCTCGCGGAGGCAGACTGTCGCGGCAGGCCGAATTCACTCGCCAGTGCCTTCAATGTCTGGTACGGCACTTGCTTCTACCGCAATGTGGATCACGGTGCGCTGGAAGAGGCATTTTCCGCGCTGCCCGAATCTGCGCGTCCGGACGTGTCTTTCCTGGGCGGCGACCAGGTGTATCTGGATACCGCTTTCTCAAATACGGGATTTACCTTTACCCCGGGATTCAGTACGCGCAATTTTTCCCCGCTCGCGCTGCGCTCCGATGGCGCCATCCGTCGGCTGCTCAACAAGATATTTGCGCGGGAATACCGGGAGACTTGGGGGGGCGGACTGAGTAAGTTACTGCGCTCGGGTAATCACTATTTTCTCGCTGGGGACCATGAGTTCTGGAACGATTACCCCAATCCCCCGGGATTCCTGCCGGTACTTTGGTCATCCAGGGTGCGGCGGATCTGGGATGACTGCGCGCGCCAGCTATTCAATGCCTACCAGCTACCGCACGGGCGCGGGGCGAACCAGTTTGATATCGGCGAAGAGTTGAGTTTTTTCGTTCTCGATACCCGCTTGCAGCGCGGTCGCGGCCGGGACAGCAACTTTACCGACCCGGCTACCCTGCAGCAGCTGGAAGACTGGCTGCAGGGACTGAAGGCCCCCGGGGTACTGGTGCTTCCTGCACCGCTGCTCACCCGATGGCAGTTTCGTGCGGGGGGAATCGGGCGTGCGCTGCGAGTGACATTAGGGTTTGGTGATCACTCCCTCGCGGATACCGGTCAGTACCAGGCGCTGGTGCGCGCGCTGAATGCTTGTCGCCAGGATATGCTGATTCTCGCCGGGGATGTGCACTTCAGCCGCCTTGCGGAATTTGAGTTGAACGGTAAACAGGTGGTGGAGGTGGTCTCTTCCCCGCTGTCCTGTCTGCCGAGCGCGGCGGCTGTGCCGGAGCAGAAACCGGGATTCTTTCCCGATCGGCCCACCGACGATATTCGCGCAAAGGTGAACTATCTCGAGGCCGGCAGCACCCGCTCCACACTGCACGTGAAGTCTGGCAGCGAGCTGGGCAAAAGCGTCAGCAACAACAACTTTGTCACCCTGGGCTTTACCCGCGCGGATAATGGAATCTGCGTGCATATCCAGTGCTGGAATGTGAGCGCCAGGAATGAAGATGGCACTCCGGCCGTGGACTGGGAGAGCCGCCATGTCTTGTTGCACCGTCGTCAGGCAGAAACCCGCTGCGATACAGGCGTGACCGCAGTACAAGTGTCGATATAAGAAAAAGTAGAATAGCGAATTATTCATCATGACCAGACAACTGTTTATTCCCCTCGGCCCGGTTATCGCGGTCGTTTTCTATTTTTTCGTGAAGTCGCTGGGGATGCCGTATTTACCCGCAGTGACTGCAGCAATTACCGTGCTTACTGTGGTCTGGTGGATAACCGAGGCGCTGCCCATTCCGGCAACCTCCATTGTGCCGTTTGTACTGCTGCCCCTGTTCGGCGTAGCCGATCACAAGCTGGTGGCATCGTCCCTGGGCAGCCACGTGATCTTGTTATTGATGGGCGCCTTCATGCTGTCCAAGGCGCTGGAAAAAAGCGGTGCCCACGAGCGACTCGCCCTGTATATGCTCAAGGTGGTGGGTATTTCCAGTGGCCGGCGTCTGGTGCTGGGGTTCATGCTGGCAGCGGGGCTGCTGAGTATGTGGATATCCAACACGGCCACCACCCTGATGATGCTTCCCATCGCACTGGCGATTCTCTCCCGCGCGGATAACCACCGATTGACCGTGGCCCTGATACTGGGGATTGCCTATGCAGCGAGTCTCGGCGGTGTGGGTAGCCCGCTGGGTACGCCGCCCAATGTGATCTTCATGGGGATTTATGAAGAGCTCACCGGGCGAGAATTCAGTTTTGCGCGCTGGATGAAAATCGGTTTGCCCGTGGTATTGATCACGTTGCCGATCATGGCCTTGTGGCTGACCCGGGGGATTCATTTGCAAAAGGCCCTCGAGCCGCCCACGGTCGGTGCATGGCGGGCAGAAGAGGTGCGCACCTTGATGGTTTTCGGGGTCGCAATCCTATTCTGGGTAACCCGCAATGAACCCTTCGGTGGCTGGAGCGATTTGCTCGGTATAGCCGATGCGGGTGATAGCACGGTAGCGCTGGCTGCGGTAGTGCTGATGTTTATCGTACCCAATGGAAAGGGCGGGCGACTACTGGACTGGAAGACTGCCGAAAGTATTCCCTGGGGGATGTTGTTGCTGTTTGCCGGGGGGATCGCCATTGCCAAGGGATTCGCTGCTTCCGGTCTCAGCGAGATGATGGGGCAGGGGCTTAACTTCCTCACGGCCATGCCACTGTGGCTTATGCTGGTTTTATTGTGCCTGTCGGTCACCTTCCTTACGGAGATCACCAGCAATACCGCGACCGCCACTTTGCTGATGCCGATTCTCGCGGTTGTGGCCACTACGGCCGGGTTTGATCCCATGGTGTTGATGATCCCCGCTGCCATGTGTGCCAGCTGTGCGTTTATGCTCCCGGTCGCCACCGCACCCAATGCGATTGCCTACGGCACCGGTAAACTGCGAATCCAGGAAATGGTGAGAGAGGGCGTAGTGCTGAGCGTACTGGCCTCTCTTATTATCGCCGGGGTGTGTTGGGTAATGTTGGTGTAGCTTAAAATCTATGCGGTGCTTTGTGCTGTAAGAGATTGCTTTTTCACTCTATTTATCTGCTGTTGGCTCTGCGGCTGAATGATTGTTCGGGTGGCGTTGTGCGGTGACCAAGTCCTTGATCTATAACCTTGAATTGGGTTTCCTAGGTGGTTTCGTATCAACCCCGCAGGGACATTCAATAATGAAAAAACTATCCATACTGGCGGTGGCCGGCGTGCTGGCCGCGTGCTCGGGCGAATCTCCGGAGGTCTCCCAGTCCATGAGCGAAGTGCAGGCGGAAAACCCCAGCGCATCCGCTGTGCTGGCTTATCCACAAACCCGCAAGGATGACGTTATCGACAGTTATTTCGGCAATGAAGTAGCGGATCCTTATCGCTGGCTGGAAGACGACCGCAGCGAGGAAACCGAAGCCTGGGTTAAAGCCCAGAACAAAGTGACCTTCAGCTACCTGGATCAGATCCCCTACCGGGAAAACCTGAAGCAGCGCCTGGAAACCCTGTGGAACTACGAAAAGGTTGGCTCCCCGTTCAAGGAAGGGGACTACACCTATTTCTACCGCAACGACGGATTGCAGAATCAGTATGTGGTCTGGCGCAAGAAGGGAGATGGCGAAGCAGAAATCTTCCTCGACCCCAATACCTTCAGTGAAGACGGCACCACTTCCCTGGCTACCCTGAAGTTTTCCAAAGACGGTTCCATTGCGGCCTATTCGGTATCCGAAGGTGGCAGTGACTGGCGCAAGATCTATGTGATCGATGCGGAGACTAAACAGGTTCTTGAAGAACCGCTGGTCGACGTGAAGTTCTCTGGCATCTCCTGGAAGGGTAACGAAGGTTTCTACTACTCGAGCTACGATAAGCCCGAGGGCAGTGAGCTTTCCGCCAAAACTGACCAGCACAAACTGTATTACCACAAGCTGGGGCAGGCTCAGTCCAAAGACGCGCTGGTATTCGGCGGGTCTGAAGAGCAGAAGCGTCGCTATGTATCTGGCTACGTGACCGAAGATGATCGCTACCTGGTGATCTCCGGGGCAACCTCTACTTCCGGCAACGATCTGTTTATCCGCGATCTCACTAAGACCGATGCGCCGCTGGTACCGGTGCTGACCGACTTCGATTCCGATACCTATGTGATTGATAACCTGGACAGCAAGCTGTTCCTGGTCACCAACCGTGATGCGCCGAACAAGAAAGTGGTTACCGTGGATGCCGCCAATCCGACCCCGGACAACTGGCAGGACTTCATCCCGGAAACCGAGAATGTGCTGACCGCATCTACCGGTGGTGGCTACTTCTTCGCAGAATATATGGTGGATGCCCTGTCGCGGGTGTACCAGTACGATTACAACGGCAAGCGTGTGCGGGAAATTTCCTTGCCGGGACCGGGCAGCGTGTCCTCTCCCAGCGGCAAGCGTGAAGACAAAACCCTGTATTACTCGTTTACCAACTACAAAACGCCGTCCACTATCTTTGCGTTTGATGTAGAGAAAGGCGAATCCGGTGTTTACCGCGAATCCGGAGCAAAGTTTGATCCGGCCGCGTACGAATCCGAACAGGTGTTCTTTACCTCCAAGGATGGCACCAAGGTGCCGATGCTGATCACCTATAAAAAGGGTCTCGAGCTGAATGGCAAGAACCCGACCATCCTGTATGGCTACGGCGGTTTCAATGTCAGCCTGACCCCATCGTTCAGCATTGCCAACGCGGTATGGCTGGAGCTGGGCGGTGTGTACGCGGTTCCCAACCTGCGCGGCGGTGGTGAGTACGGCAAGCGCTGGCACGATGCGGGTACCAAGCTGCAGAAGCAGAATGTGTTTGATGATTTTATCGCTGCAGGTGAATACCTGATTGAACAGGGCTATACGTCCAGTGACTATCTGGCGATTCGCGGCGGTTCCAACGGCGGCCTGCTGGTGGGTGCGGTAATGACCCAGCGCCCGGATCTGGTAAAAGTGGCACTGCCTGCCGTGGGTGTGATGGACATGCTGCGCTACCACACCTTCACCGCTGGCGCTGGCTGGGCATACGATTACGGCACCGCCGAGCAGAGCGAGGAGATGTTCGAGTACCTGAAAGGTTACTCCCCGGTACACAATGTGAATGCGGGCGTATCCTACCCGGCCACCCTGGTGACCACTGCGGATCACGATGATCGCGTGGTACCGGCGCACTCCTTCAAGTTTGCCGCCGAACTGCAGTCGAAGCAGAACGGCGCTGCACCGACCCTGATTCGCATCGAGACCAATGCCGGTCATGGAGCGGGCACGCCGGTATCAAAGACCATTGAGCAGTACGCGGATATCTTCGGCTTCACCCTGTTCAACATGGGCGTTTCCGAACTGCCCGGCAGTTGATCCTCGATCTGTTGCTACCATTAAAAAGCCCGGCTTATGCCGGGCTTTGTCATTTTTCAGGCATCAGTATCGGGCACAATGCTGGTTGGGGTACCCCGTGCCCCGGATTCCACTTATGATGCAGAACTGACCAGTCTAATACCCAGATGTTCCACTGCAGCCGAAGTAGCAAGCAGACCTATGTCACTACAGATTCAACTCAATGCCCGCCCGGCGATACTGCCGTTGTATTTCCGTGCACTCACCGCGCGCAAACGGCGACAGGTGTCTGGCGGGGGAGAGGCGGTACTCGCCACGGTACGTCTGCAGCAACAGGCGATTGACGCCGCCCACCTGCAGGAGTATCGCGAGGTCTGCGGTTTCGGGGGCGCTGCGTCGGTACCGGCGACTTACCCATTCGTACTCGCCATGCCCCTGCATTTAAAGCTGCTGGTTTCCGATGCCTTTCCTTTCCCGGTTTTGGGGGTGGTGCATGTACGCAATCAGATCACCCAGTACCGGAAGCTACAGGAAAGCGACCGACTGGAAATCCAGTGTGAGCTGGGTGCGCCGGCAGCGGTTAAGCGGGGATATGAGTTCGACCTTGTTACGCGGGTCTATGTGTCGGGCGAGCTGGTCTGGGAGGGCGTGAGCACGCTGCTGGCGAGAACGGCGCACCGCAGCCCTGTTCGTTCTGTGCGGGCCGTCGCGGAACGCAGCGACTTTGAAGCCAGCACCGCCATAGATTGGCAGGTGCCGGCGGATATTGGCAGGCGTTATGCCCGGGTATCCGGTGACCGAAACCCGATTCACTTGTTTGCGTCTACAGCGAAAATATTCGGTTTTACCCGTGCCATTGCCCACGGTATGTGGCTGAAGGCGCACTGTCTTGCTGCACTGGAAGCGACTGCACCTGCAGACCCGCTGTTTGACCGGTTCCGTTTCAGTGTCGAGTTTAAAAAGCCGGTACTGTTGCCTTCGCAGGTGTCCCTGTTACACGCTCGGGATGACGATTTTTTGCAGTTCAGTCTCACTGGTGAAGATACCCGGCGCGCGCATCTCTGTGGTCGAATTGAGGCCATCTAGCCTGCTATTGGCTGTTTGCGTAAACTCGGGCCCGTCCCAGGCAGGTCGGGGCGTTGACCAGGTGAGTGTGCTTAAGGAGTGAGAGTGGATTCTGAAATCCGGCAATTGGCAGCCAGTCTGGGGCGTGTGCTCCAGAGTCTCGGCTGGAAAGTGACTGCCGCCGAGTCGTGTACTGGTGGTGCCGTTGCCGCGGCGATTACCTCTGTGGCAGGGGCATCTGCCTGGTTTGAGGGCTCGGTGGTGTCCTACGCGGATCGCATCAAGCGAGATTTCCTCAGCGTCGATCAGAAAGACCTGGAGGAACTCGGTGCGGTCAGTGAGTCGGTTGTACGCCAGATGGCGGTAGGCGTGTTCAATCGCCTGGATGCAAATCTGGCGGTAGCGGTGAGCGGTATCGCCGGACCCGATGGCGGTACAGAGGAGAAGCCAGTGGGCACCGTGTGGATCGCGTGGGCGCATGGCGAGGGTCAGGAGCCTGTTACGGTGGATGCCCGCTGTATGCATTTCTCCGGTAGCCGTGCAGAAATCCAGACGCAGACCGTGGTCGCGGCGCTGCAGGGACTGCTGGATATTGCCGAGTCTCACCGCACCAACTAATTTATGTGACCGCTGAATTCAGGTGTCGTGGAGCAATCCCCCGGCACCGACCATCAATTCCGGATTACTGGTTGCTTATACAGTAATTTTTCTCTAAGCTCCCTCCCATAACCAATCTTCAAGCACACGGGAAGGGTCATGGATTCCAACAAAGACAAGGCTTTACAGGCGGCGCTGTCACAGATCGAGCGTCAGTTCGGCAAGGGCACCGTCATGCGTATGGGGGATAAAGAGCGCGCGCGTATCCCCGCGATCTCCACTGGCTCCCTCGGCCTGGACGTGGCACTCGGCATAGGCGGTCTGCCCCGCGGCCGTATTGTTGAGATTTATGGCCCGGAATCCTCCGGTAAAACTACCCTGACCCTGCAGGTGATTGCTGAAGCCCAGCGCAAGGGCGGTACCTGTGCCTTTGTGGACGCGGAGCACGCTCTGGATCCGATCTACGCTGAGAAGCTGGGTGTCAACGTCGACGAGCTGATCGTATCCCAGCCGGATACCGGTGAGCAGGCACTGGAAGTGGCCGATATGCTGGTGCGCTCCGGTGCCGTGGATGTACTGGTTGTCGACTCCGTTGCCGCACTGACCCCGCGCGCTGAGATCGAGGGTGAGATGGGTGATTCCCACGTCGGCCTGCAGGCGCGACTGATGTCCCAGGCGCTGCGTAAACTGACCGGTAACATCAAGAACACCAATACCCTGTGTGTATTCATTAACCAGATCCGTATGAAGATCGGTGTGATGTTCGGCTCTCCGGAAACCACCACCGGCGGTAATGCACTGAAGTTTTACTCCTCCGTACGTCTGGACATCCGCCGTATCGGCTCTGTAAAAGAAGGCGACGAAGTGGTTGGCAACGAGACGCGGGTAAAGGTGGTCAAGAACAAAGTGGCGCCGCCATTCAAGCAGACCGAATTCCAGATCATGTACGGCGAGGGGATCAACCTGCTGGGCGAGATCGTCGATTACGGTGTGAAGATGGGCCTGGTGGACAAGGCTGGTGCCTGGTACAGCTACAAGGGCGACAAGATCGGTCAGGGCAAGGCCAATGCGGTCAAGTTCCTCAAGGAAAATACCGATATTCGCAACGATATCGAGTCCCAGCTGCGCGCCCAGCTGCTGGGTGACGTGGTTGCCGCGCCGGAAGAGCTGGAAGCCGCGGAAGACTGATTTTGTCTTTCCCCCAAGATACTGTCGGCGGCGGGGCAAACTTGCCGTCGACAGACTCCCCCCAAGATACTCCATCACCTGCCGAAGCCTTCCAGGCGCTGTTCAATAGCGTATTGGAATTACTTTCCCGTCGCGAACACTCCTGTCAGGAGTTACGCCAGAAACTTGCCGCCAAGCATCCGCATGCGGATTTTGATGCCGTAGTGGAGCGTCTGCAGGAACTCAATTATCAATCTGATCAGCGTTTTACCGAGGTGTTCTGTCGCTCGCGGGTGCAGCGGGGGCAGGGACCACTGCGTATCCGGCAGGAGTTGCAGCTGCGCGGTATACCCTCGACGATGATTCAGCTGGCGATGGATCAGCTGCAGGAGGAGGTGGACTGGTTTGAGCTGGCGCTGGAGCAGTTGCAGCGCAAGTTTCGGCGCCCGATGGATCCGGCGGCGCCCCGTGATCAGCAGATGAAAGAGCGGGCCCGGCGACAGCGATATCTCGCCTATCGGGGATTTTTTGGCGATGCTATCCAGTATGCCATTGCCGAGCTTGATGCCGGCAATGTTGCAACTTGAGGCATGGCGCCAGGAAGCCTGTATAGCGTATATACTGGCTGAGGAATAAACGGTCGACACACTCAAGAAAGAATATTCAATAAAGAATAGTGAGCCGCGATGATCCTCTCCATCGACCAGGGTACCACCGGTACTACTGCCTTTGTCTTCGATACCGAAGGCCGTCTGTGCGGTCGCAGTTACTCGGAATTTCCCCAGTACTATCCACACCCGGGATGGGTGGAGCACGACGCTGAAGAAATTTGGCAGGTGACTCTCCGGGTATGCGCTGCCGCGTTGCAGCGTGCCGGAATTGAGGCCAGCTCCCTGCGTGCGCTCGGCATTACCAATCAGCGCGAAACCACTGTGCTTTGGGACCGCCGTACCGGTGCGCCAGTGCATCGCGCGATTGTCTGGCAGTGTCGTCGTTCGTCCGATATCTGTAACCATTTGCGAGAAGCGGGCGCCGAATCGCTGGTGCGGGCCAAAACCGGACTGTTACTGGACGCGTATTTTTCGGCCAGCAAATTGCGCTGGATCTTTCAGCAGTCGCCGGCGCTTTACCGCCGTGCGCAGGCTGGCGAGCTCTGCTTTGGTACCGTCGACAGCTGGTTGATCTGGCGACTCACCGGCGGCAAGTCCCACCTCACCGATCATACGAACGCCTGCCGGACCCTGCTGTACGATCTGGACCGCCGACAATGGGACGACGAGCTGCTGGAGCTATTTGACTGTCCTCCATCAATTCTTCCCGAGATCCGCCCCTCTTCAGGCGTGTTTGCCAGCACCGATCGCGATGCCTTTTTCGGTGCTGAGGTTCCGATTGCCGGAGTGGCCGGTGACCAGCAGGCGGCGCTGTTCGGGCAGGGCTGCACCGGGCCGGGGAGTCTCAAGAATACCTACGGTACCGGGTGTTTCATGCTTGCCTATGCCGGTGATCGGCGGCCGCTGGTTCCGGAAGGGCTGCTCACCACGATTGCCTGCGATGGCGCTGGCCAGCCCGCATTTGCCATCGAGGGATCCGTATTCAATGGCGGCGCTGCCGTGCAGTGGTTGCGGGATGACCTCGGTGTCATCCAGCAGGCGGCGGATACGGAGCAGATTGCCCATTCGATCCCGGATACCCGGGGTGTCTATCTGGTTCCCGCATTCAGTGGATTAGGTGCCCCCCACTGGGATGCGGGCGCCCGCGGTGCCATATTCGGCCTTACCCGCGGTGGCGGGCGTGCAGAAATAATCCGTGCCACGCTCGAATCTATCGCCTATCAGAGTCACGAGCTGGCGAGCCTGATGGCGCAGGCACTCGGGGTGGAGCTGCAGTGCCTGCGGGTGGACGGTGGCGCCAGTGCCAACAATTTCCTGATGCAGTTCCAGGCGGATATTTCCCGCCTGCGGGTGGAACGGCCTCGTCAAATCGAATCGACGGCGGTGGGCGCTGCGCTACTGGCGGGTATCGGAGCGGGTATCTGGCAGCACGAGCGACTCCCTGAATCGCTACAGGACATCGATCAGGACTTTCTGCCGCAGATGGGTGAGCTGCAGCGGCGGACGCTGCTGGATGGCTGGCGTCATGCGGTGGCGGCATGCCGAACCTACAGGTCGGATTAGCGGTGTGAAAAAGGTGGCCGGAATCGGTGGCGGAAGGCGCTGATTCATTGTAAAAATGGATGCAGTAACCGGCCCGAAATACTTCGATCATATCGAAGTGGCAATATCCTCGAATAACGATAAGAGAAGGAGAGTGCCATGTATTTTGAATCCCGCGGTATCCGGCTGCACTACCGCCGATGGTGGGTGGAGAATGCCCTTGGCGTGGTGGTGATTTCCCACGGTTTGGGCGAGCACAGCGGTCGCTACCGCCTGCACGCCCGCTACCTCAATGCCCACGGCTACAGTGTCTACGCCCTCGATCATGTTGGTCACGGCCTGTCCCCCGGTCGCCGTGGCGATATCGAAGATTTTGACCACTACGCCGCAGACCTTTGTCGCCTGATACATCTCGTTCGTCACGAAAATGAGGAGCTCCCAGTGCACCTGTTGGGGCACAGTATGGGCGGGGTGATCGCCTGCGCCAGTGTGATGAACCCGGTGGGGGACAGCTCGGTTGCAAGTCTGGTGTTGTCTGCTCCGGCTTTTGTTGGTTGCAGCGAGCCGGGTGCGGTAGAGGGGGGGCTGGTGCGCCTGCTGGCGAAAATTTATCCCTCGTTATCCCTGTCCAACCGGCTGGATGTCCAGTGGATAAGTCGCGACCCCGAGGTTGTGGAGGCCTATATAAATGACGATCTGGTACACGATCGGGTGACGCCGCGCTGGTTTGATGGCTATCAGCGTACGCGTGACTGCCTGTTGGCCAGCCCTGAGGCGATTAAGGTACCCAGCCTGATGCTGTTGCCCGGAAATGACAGGTTGGTGGATTCCTCCGCTAGCCGCGAATGGTTTGACCGCTTGCCCGGCAACGTTCACCAGCTGCACACCTTTCCCGATGCCTATCACGAACTGCTCAACGAGCCGCAAGCGGCGGAAGACGCCCTGGCACTGCTGGTGGAGCATCTCAACCGCTTTTGCGAGTCTTCCTCACGCGGTATTCCGGCGCAGCGCGCCGTAGCCGGTTCCTGAGAGGGCGCCCCGCCCGCGATTTTCGGCCGTCGGAAATCTTCCTTCGGCCGTGAAAACCCCCCGAAAGCGTTGTACCATACGCGGTCATTTTTGACCCGTAGCCCCGTAGTTGCTGGCTGCGGGCTTATGTAGAGTGAATCATGGACAAGAAACTATTGAGTCTGCTGGTCTGTCCGGTCAGCAAGGCCCCGCTCGAGTATCGTGAAGAGTCCCAGGAACTGGTGTGCAAGGCCAGTGGCCTGGCCTATCCGGTGCGGGATGGCATCCCGGTGATGCTGGAGTCCGAAGCACGGCAACTTACCGCGGACGAAAAACTGGAAAAGTAGTCCGTTGGTTTTGCGGGGACGGCTCCCCGGCCACAAGCAGGAGGCATAATGGCGGAAGACAGCGTTTTCAGTCGCATCATTGCGGGAGAGGTGTCGGCACGCCGAATTTACGAAGACGATCAGTGCATTGTGATCGAAGATCGCGCCCCGCAGGCGCCGACACATCTCCTGATTATTCCCCGCAAGCCTCTGGTCAACCTGGCAGAGGCAGAGCCCGATGATGCGCCGCTACTGGGACATCTGATGTGGGTGGCTTCCAGCGTGGCCAGGCAGTTGGGGCTCGAAAAGGGGTTTCGCCTGATTGTGAACAACGGCCGCGAAGCGGGGCAGACCGTATTCCATCTGCATATCCATTTACTGGCCCAGCGCAAAATGCCTGAGGCCGGCCTTGCTGACGACCTGCAGGGCTGAAAAGGGTGGCGCAGCCAATGCGCCGGTACAAATTTTACTGACGATGTGGAAGTTGGCTGAATGAAGAGCGCACAGATTCGCGAAGCATTTCTAAAGTATTTTGAAGAGCAGGGGCACACTCGAGTTGCCTCCAGTTCGCTGGTGCCGGGTAATGACCCGACGCTGTTGTTCACCAACGCCGGCATGGTGCAGTTCAAGGACACCTTCCTTGGCCAGGAATCCCGCCCATATGTGCGCGCCACCAGCTCACAGCGCTGTGTACGTGCCGGCGGCAAGCATAACGACCTGGAGAATGTCGGTTATACCGCGCGCCACCATACCTTTTTCGAAATGCTGGGTAATTTCAGCTTCGGTGACTACTTCAAGCGTGAGGCCATCCAGTTTGCCTGGCAGTTCCTGACCGAGGTGTTGCAGCTACCTGCAGAGCGTCTGTGGGTGACGGTGCATATCAGCGATGACGAGGCAGCGGACATCTGGCTCAAGGAAGTCGGCATCAGCGCACATCGCTTCTCTCGCCTGGACGAAGACAACTTCTGGCAGATGGGCGATACCGGCCCCTGCGGTCCCAGCTCCGAGATTTTCTATGACCACGGCGAAGATGTTCCCGGCGGTCCCCCCGGTTCCGAAAATGACGACCTCGATCGCTATATCGAGATCTGGAACCTGGTGTTCATGCAGTTCGAGCGCTCGGCGGATGGCGAGCTGCACCCGCTGCCCAAGCCCTCCGTGGATACCGGTATGGGGCTCGAGCGTATTGCTGCGGTAATGCAGGGCGTGCACTCCAACTACGAGATCGACCTGTTCCAGGCGCTGCTCAAAGCGGCCGGCGAAGTGGTTGGCTGCACCGATACTGAAGAGAAGTCCCTGCGGGTCATCGCCGACCATATCCGATCCTGCTCTTTCCTGATTGCCGACGGCGTCATGCCGTCCAATGAAGGGCGCGGGTTTGTACTGCGTCGAATTATCCGCCGCGCTGTGCGTCACGGCCACAAGCTGGGCCACAAGGAGATCTTTTTCCACAAGCTGGTTGCTGCGCTGGTGGAACAGATGGGCGAGGCCTACCCCGAGCTGCGCGAAAAGCAGTCCATTATCGAAGGCGCCCTGCGCAAGGAAGAAGAGCAGTTTGCCAAAACCCTGGATAAAGGACTCACGCTGCTGGACGACGCTCTGGAATCCCTCGAAGGAACTGAAGTGCCGGGAGAGCTGGTGTTTACCCTGCACGATACCTATGGATTCCCCACCGATCTGACCCAGGATATCGCTCGTGAGCGCGGGCTGACCCTGGATATGGCGGGTTACGAAGAAGCCATGAACGCGCAGCGCGAGCGCGCGCGCGCTGCCGGTAAGTTCAAACAGGACTATAGCGGCAGCATCGAGCTCGAGGGCACGACCGAGTTCCTCGGCTATGACAATACCGATGCCGCCGGCAAGGTGGTGGCCATTATCAAAGATGGTGAGCAGGTTGAGCGGCTCGAAGAAGGTGAGAGCGGCGCTGTCGTATTGGACCGTACCCCATTCTATGCGGAATCCGGTGGCCAGGTAGGTGACAGCGGTTACCTGCAGTCCGGGGATACCCGATTCGAAGTGTCCGATTGCACCAAGCTGGGCGCACATCACCTGCACCAGGGTAAGCTGCTGGCGGGCAGTATCGCGGTAGGTGACCAGGTCGCGGCCGAGGTGGCGGGGGATGTTCGACAGTCCACCGCCCTCAATCACTCTGCGACCCACCTGTTACATGCTGCGCTGCGCAAGGTGCTCGGCGAGCATGTCACCCAGAAGGGCTCCCTGGTGGATTCGGAGCGTCTGCGCTTTGACTTCTCTCACCCGGAAGCGGTTACCGCAAAGCAGTTGCGCGCCATCGAGGCTCTCGTCAATAACCAGATTCGCGCCAATACCGCGGTGGAAACCGAAGAAACGGATATTGAAACGGCCAAGGCCAAAGGTGCCATGGCGCTATTTGGTGAAAAGTACGGTGATACCGTACGTGTGCTTTCCATGGGGGAGCGCAACGATGCAGGTACCTTTTCGGTAGAGCTTTGTGGCGGTACCCATGTGGCGCGCACCGGGGATATCGGTCTCCTGCGGATCGTTGGTGAGAGTGGCATTGCGTCCGGCCAGCGCCGTATCGAGGCGGTCACCGGTGCCCATGCTTTGGCGATGTTCGATCAGGCGCAACAGCGGCTCGATCACGCGTCCGCCTTGCTCAAGGCGCGCCCGGAAAACCTGGGCGACAAGGTAGAGCAACTGCTTGCCAGTAATCGCAAGCTGGAAAAAGAGCTCGCGCAGCTGAAGACCCGCCTTGCCAGCGGTGCTGGTGGAGACCTCACCTCCCAGGCGGTAGAGGTCGACGGGGTCAAAGTACTGGCTGCATCTATTGATGGGGCTGACCCGAAATCCCTGCGCGACCTGGCCGACCAGCTGAAAAACAAGCTGGGCAGCGGCATTGTTCTGCTGGCTGCGCCGGGAGAAGAAAAGGTCGCGCTGATTGCCGCGGTTACCAAGGATCTCACCGGCAGGCTGGCGGCGGGCGACCTGATGCGCTTTGCCGCGGGAGAGCTGGGTGGCAAGGGCGGCGGTCGCCCGGATATGGCCCAGGGCGGTGGCACCGACCTGCAGGCACTGCCCGGCGTGTTGAAATCTGTGCCGGAATGGGTGAAAAGCAATATCAAGTAAGCCAAATGATCAGTTGCGCCAGTAAATCGTGAATTTCTGGTGTTAGATCATTAAGAATTGCGCAATTTCAGTTGATTTGCCCTGGGTTTGGTGATTTAGTGCGCGGCACGCGCGAGTCAGGTACCGCGCACCCAGGTAGTAAGGAACACTAGAGCGATGAGTTTGTTCGTGCAGAAATATGGCGGCACCTCGGTAGGCTCCATTGAGCGTATCGAGGCTGTGGCCGATAAGGTGGCTGGATTCAAGGCGCAGGGCCACGGCATGGTGGTGGTGCTCTCGGCGATGAGCGGAGAGACCAACCGTCTGATCGATCTTGCGCGCCAGATCCAGGAACACCCGGATCCCCGAGAAATGGATGTGCTGGTCTCCACTGGAGAGCAGGTCACCATTGCATTGCTGAGTATGGCGCTGAAGAAGCGCGGTTATGATGCCTGTTCCTATACGGGCGGCCAGGTAAAGATCCTTACGGACAACGCCCACACCAAGGCGCGTATCCAGCGAATCGACGTAGAGCGTATGCGTCGGGATCTCGATGCCGGTAAGGTTGTGGTAGTGGCTGGTTTCCAGGGCGTCGATGACGAAGGCAACATTACTACCCTGGGTCGCGGTGGCTCTGATACCACCGGGGTTGCACTGGCTGCGGCGCTGGATGCCACCGAATGCCAGATTTATACCGATGTGGACGGTGTTTACACCACCGACCCGCGAGTAGTCGATAGTGCCCGTCGTCTCGACCGCATCACCTTCGAGGAAATGCTCGAGATGGCGAGCCTTGGTTCCAAGGTGCTGCAAATCCGGGCGGTAGAGTTCGCCGGTAAGTACAAAGTGCCACTGCGCGTGCTCTCTACATTCGAAGAGGGTAACGGCACACTGATTAGTCTGGATGAGGAAGACAACGAGATGGAACAGCCTGTAGTCTCCGGCATTGCGTTCAATCGCGACGAGGCAAAACTGACAATCCGCGGTGTGCCGGATACCCCCGGGGTGGCTTGCCGTATCCTTGCGCCGGTTGGCGCAGAGAATATTGAAGTCGATGTTATCGTGCAGAACATCAGTGCGATCGATGGCACTACCGACTTCACCTTCACCGTGCACCGCAATGACCTGAGCAAGGCGCGCGGCGTGCTGGAGCGCGTGGCTGCGGAGCTGGGTGCCCGCGAAGTGGTATCCGACGACAAGATCGCCAAGGTTTCCATTGTCGGTGTGGGTATGCGGTCTCACGCCAACGTGGCTTCGCGTATGTTTGAGGCGCTCGGTGAGGACAACATCAATATCCAGATGATCACGACGTCTGAAATCAAGATTTCAGTCATTATCGATGAGCGCTATCTGGAGCTTGCGGTACGTGCGCTGCACAGTGCTTTCGAGCTGTCGGAAGCCAAAACCGCGGGATAACTATAACCAGAGTGATGGATTCCGCCTCCAACCATAGCAATTCGGTTGTCTGGCGTGTGGTACGACCTGTTGAGATTTTCAGCGACTGGGCGATACTGAATAAAGTGACGGACAAGATTCCCGGTTTGAAGCCTTCTCGGGTTATTATGACTCAAGGCATTGGTCTGGGATAACCGGTCGTGCCAAATCACAGGATGATCAAGGAGAAGTAGGTAATGTTGATTTTAACCCGCCGTATCGGTGAGACACTGATGGTTGGTGACAATGTGACGGTTACCGTGTTGGGTGTGAAAGGCAACCAGGTACGAATCGGGGTCAATGCGCCGAAGGAAGTTGCGGTTCACCGTGAAGAAATTTACCAGCGCATCCAGCGTGAAAAGCAGTCCTCTGGAGAGGGTAGCGCTGACTGACGGTAGTCGATCAGAAAGGGCCGCATAGCGGCCTTTTTTTATGCCTGTACGATTTCTAGGCTATCCTGAAGAAATCTCAAAAAGTTATTGATTCCCCATTGATTTTTGTCTCGCCGTTGGTATGATGCCGCTCACTTTCAGCAGCCAAGAACATTTGTTTAGCGCTGTTGTTGCCCTGAAAAGTAAATCGGATCAGGGTGGAAAAGTTATCCGGTGAGGTGGCCGAGTGGCTGAAGGCGCGCCCCTGCTAAGGGCGTATGGGGTTAAACTCATCGAGGGTTCGAATCCCTCCC
>NZ_LZDE01000325.1 GCF_002009015.1 Microbulbifer mangrovi
GCGGCCTTTACCCACTGGAACCTCGACCTTAGCGAGCGTCTCGGCCTGACCGTAGGCGCGCGCTATTCCGTGGATGAGAAAGAGGGCGCGATGGTGCGCAACTACTTCTCTCCTGCGCCGACGGCGGTATTCCGCCTGCTGGGTGTGCAGCCCGGTCCCGAATACGCTGATTCCTTCGAAGACAGTGCGATCAGTGGCAGTCTCGCCGCACGGTATCAGGTTTCTGATGACATGATGGTGTACGCGTCATACAGTCGCGGTTACAAATCCGGCGGCGTCAATATCGATAATACTGCCGCGGGTACGTTGGTAAATAACCCGGCTGAAGTGCCCGGTGCGGTACCGCTGGATCCCACCTACAGATCCGAATTTGTCGATGGCTATGAGCTGGGCCTGAAGAGTGAGTATCTTGCTGGTCGCGCTCGCTCCAACCTGGCGCTGTTCTACAACGACATCGAAGACCTGCAGATTGCGCAGTTTATCGGTACTCAGTTCACCATCGACAACGCGCCGGAAGCGACTGTCTACGGCCTGGAACTGGAAAACCAGTTCCTGCTGAGCGATGCCTTCTCTCTCAATTTTGATGTAACCCACATAGCGGATGCGAAGTTCGGTGACGATCCCGTCCTTGGCGCCCTCGCTGACCGCAACTTTGCACACGCGCCGGAATGGGCCGCCAACCTTGCGCTGGGCATGGATCAACCCGTTTCCAGCGACTTTAGCCTGTTCGGTCGTGTCGGCCTGAATTACTCCACCGAGCTGTATACCAACACTTCCAATGACCACATGCGTGGTAACCAGGGAGAGCTCGCAGCTAACGTGGGGGTGCGTTCGGAAACTGCCGGCTGGACCCTGGCGGCCTGGTGTCAGAACTGTACTGACGAGCGCTACGTGACCCAGCACTTCAATTCACCGCTGCAGGGCAATGATGCCAATGGTTATGTATCTGCCCCCAGAACTTACGGTGTGACATTGCGGGGTTCCTTCTGACTTTCCTCTTCGCGACGGGGTGACCCGTCGCGGATCCGGAAACATGGGGCTTTTCCGAGGATGCATGTAAGTGCTGTAGAAGATCAGATGCGAAACAGATGTGGGTATTTTCATGAGTCAGATAGCAATAACAGCCGGCCTCGGTGCTCAGGCGGGAAGGGAAGGCGTCGCCAAGAGCGATATTCTGTTTCCTTCCCCCGCGCACGCGGCGCACTCGGGGCGGCATGTTGGCGCGCTAGCGTCTACCGAGTTAATTACAGTGGCCTGGCTTACCGATGCACTGCAGCTGAAAAATTCCCATTGGCCTGCGATTGAATCTTTCAGTAGCGAGCCCGTGATGCTGACCGACTTTGATGTGCTGGTTCGTCTGCACCTGAAATATCAGGCCAGCGTCGAGTCCGATGCAGCAGGTGATCAGTCGCCCGCGCCGGCCAGTATCCTGGCGAAATTTTCGCGTCCGCTGCCCGGTCCCGAATGGGCGGAGTTCGTGCGTCAGTCACTGGTGAGGGAGGCTTCGGCCTATCAGGAGCTTACCAATCACTACGCCTGCCGGATTCCCGGGCTGCTTTTTGCCGCTGCGGGAAAAAAGCACTTCAACCTATTGCTGGAAGATTGCGGTGGGCAGCGCTTTGAATGCAGGGAAAGCCCCGATGAACACTTGTCGGAGCACGAGGCGGTATTGCAGGAGTTGGCGCAGCTGCATGGATGTTTTGTGCGCACCTCACCCGCATCCGCGCCCCCGTGGCAATTGCGTCAGCGGGAGTATGCGCGTTTGATCGCTCATCACTATCGGCGCGGTGTTGATGCCCTTCGGGACGCCTATTCGGGTTGGATGGGGCCTGAGTATTTTGAACTCATTGAAGCATTTTCTGACGACGTGGCGGATTGGCATCGCTACGAGCGGCATATGCTCACGCTCACTCACGGGGATGCGCGATTGGAAAATGTGCTGTTGCAGCGTGAGGGCGGCAATTGTCGCGCGAGCCTGTGGGGTTGGAAGCTGGTCGGTGTGCGCAACCCGATGTTCGATGTCGCCTGCCTGCTATCCAACGATCTATCCTATGTCGCGCGCAACAATTCCGAACCCGTCCTGCTACAGCGCTACTGCAAAGTTTTCGAGCAGAGCGGTACGCAGTATTCACTGCGGGAAGCCAGTGAAGACTATCGCTTCCACCTTTTTGCCCCACTGATCTTCAATATCTGTGCCAGCGGTTTCCTGAAGGATTCTGTTGCCCAGAATGGGGAGCTGATGAAGAAAATTCGCCGTAATTGCATGGCCATTGTCGATTGGGACGGCATGGGTCTGATGGAAAAACGGCGCAATGTGATCGCGTGAAACGCGCTCACGCACTAAATAGAATGAAGTAACGCAGCGCGGTAATACAGCGCAGTAAGGAGCCAGCATGATCCCGAGAACACTGTTTCAACCAGAGCACGAAGAATTTCGCCGCATGGTGAAGCGTTTCCTGGAAGCGGAAGTAACCCCTCATCACGAGCGTTGGGAAGAGCAGCAGCATGTCGATCGGGAGCTCTGGTATCGCGCCGGGGAACTGGGACTGCTGTGTATGACCATTCCCGAAGAATATGGTGGTATCGGTGGTGATCGTGTATACAGTGCCATTTTGATGGAAGAGCAGAGCTACGCCGGCGCAACCGGTCCCGGCTTTACCGTACATTCCGATATTGTTGCCAATTACATCTATAACTTCGGCACCGAAGCGCAGAAAAAGCAGTGGTTGCCGCGAATGGCATCGGGCGAGGCAGTCGGTGCTGTGGCAATGAGTGAGCCGGGCACCGGTTCTGACCTGCAGGCGATTACCACCCGTGCAGAAAAAGATGGTGACGACTATGTCATCAACGGTTCCAAAATTTTTATCACCAACGGTTACCTGGCCGATATCGTGGTCGTGGTGGCGAAAACTGGCAACAGCGGTGACGGAGCCAAAGATACTTCCCTGATCCTGGTGGAGGCCGATCGCGCGGGATTCAGCAAGGCGAAGCCGCTGAAGAAAGTGGGTATGAAGGCACAGGATACCTGTGAACTTTATTTTGAAAATGTACGTGTTCCCCAGTCGAACCTGTTGGGTGAGGTTGAGGGGCAGGGCTTTGTGCAATTGATGCGGGAGTTATCCTGGGAGCGCCTGATTATTGCGATTCTTTCCGTGAGCGGTGCGCGGGCAGCCCTGCAGCACACACTGGATTATACCCGGGACCGCAAAGTATTTGGGCAGCCGGTGGCAAATTATCAGAACACCCGCTTCAAGCTTGCGGAAATGAAAACCGAAATTGAAATCGGGCAGGTATTTGTTGACCGCTGTATCGAGGAAGTCCTGGAGAACAAACTGGCGCCGGAGGCAGCTGCAGCTGCCAAGCTCTGGACCTCTGAGTTGCTGTGCCGGGTGGTGGACGAAGGGGTTCAGCTGCACGGCGGTTACGGCTATATGCTCGAGTACCCGATCGCCAAGGCGTACATTGATTCCCGCGCTGGTCGTATTTACGGCGGCACCAACGAGATCATGAAGGAGCTGATAGCCCGTTCTTTGTGACGGGCACCTCGTTACCGGTCACTGTTAGTGTTTGATTAAGCGCAAGGGCTAATTGACAGCCCCGTGGCCCGAAAGTAGCTTGGACTGCAAATAAACATAAAAACTGAGAGGAAGTGGAGCGCAATGAGCCAGATATACGAGTTCGCCGAACCGCTGGAATATGTACTGCGTTGGGAGAAGGAGAGGCCCGCAGAGACTTACCTCACCCAGCCGCTCAAAGACGGCAGCGTGGAGTCCTTTACCTGGGGCGACACCGTTGATCAAGCCCGGCGGGGAGCCGCGTATCTGAAATCCCTGGATCTTCCAGAGGGCAGCAATATCGCCCTGATAGGGAAAAACAGCGCGCACTGGATTATCGCAGATCTGGCGATCTGGATGGCTGGACATGTACCGGTGCCGTTGTATCCCACACTGGGTGCCGATGCCTGCGCGTATGTACTGGAGCACTGTGAGGCGAAGCTACTGGTGGTTGGCCGCCTAGATGGCATCACCGACAGCTGGAATGAACTGGCTCCGGTTCTGCCGCAAGATCTGCCATTGCTCACCTTGCCCCAGGCACCCGCGGTTCGCGAAGAGAATAGCGTGGACTGGGCGCAGATTCAGCAATCTTTCGAGCCGCTTCAGGATATCGTGCTGCGTGGCCGCGATGCGCTGGCGACCATTATCTATACCTCGGGTACCACCGGTAAGCCGAAAGGCGTGATGCATAATTTTTCTTCCATGACCGCGCCAGCTGGTTGCTCGGTGAATTTGTGGCAGCCGTCCAATGATGACCGCATGCTTTCCTATTTGCCCCTGGCCCATGTGGCCGAGCGGGTAGCGGTTGAGATCCCCTCACTGATATTTGGTTTTCAGCTGTTTTTCAACGAGTCGCTGGAAACCTTCCCCGCGGACCTCAAGCGCGCCCGCCCGACACGCTTTTTCTCGGTTCCGCGCCTGTGGACCAAGTTTTACCAGGCGGTCAATGCGAAAATTCCGCCGTCCAAGCAGCGTATCCTATTTGCCATTCCCTTCCTTGGGAAAAAGGTCAAAAAGAAAATCTTGCAAGAGCTGGGTCTGGATAGCGTCAAGGTCGGGCTGACTGGAGCGGCGCCTCTCTCTGCAGAAATCATCAGCTGGTATCGGAAGCTCGGCCTTGAGCTGCTCGAAGTATTTGGTATGACGGAAAACTGTGCCGCCTCCCACGCCGCGCGCTCGGGCGAAGTCCGCCCGGGATACGTGGGTACCCCGCTAGACGGGGTGCAGTGCCGGATTGATAGCAATGGCGAAGTCCTGGTAAAGAGCCCCGGCCAGATGATGGGCTACTACAAAATGCCAGAGGAAACCGCAGCCAACCTGACCGAAGACGGATTTTTCCGCACCGGTGACCGCGGAGAACTCGACGAAAAGGGACGTCTGCGGATTACCGGTCGCACCAAGGATCTCTTCAAAACCAGTAAGGGAAAATATATTGCCCCGGTACCGATCGAAAACATGCTCGGTGCACACCCAGGAATCGAAGTCATTTGCGCAACCGGCCCAGGGCAACCGCAGCCGTTTGCCTTGGCGGTGCTCTCACCGGGCCTGCTCGATCCATCGAGTGCTGAGGACAAGACCCGTTTTGAGCGGGAATTCTCTGAACACCTGGATGAGATCAATCAGCAGCTCGAAGACCACGAACGTCTCAACTATGTGGTTATCGTCAAAGAGCCCTGGACGATCGAGAGTGGTCTACTGACACCGACGATGAAACTGAAGCGCAATGAGATCGAAGCGCGCTATCTCCAGTTCGCGGAAAAATGGCGTGACCGGAACCAGAAAATCATTTGGGAAGGTTGATCCGAGCTGTCTGTATACCCGTGTTGAATTGATCATGGTAGCGAACATATGAAAATACAGGCGGCAGTTGCACGGCCCGGTGCCATTGTAGATGTCGAGACGTGTGAACTGTCCGCGCCCGGACCGTCAGAGGTACAGATACGACTTGAGGCCTGTGGTATCTGCCACACCGATCTTCTCGCGATGGTCGGCCAGCTGGGGACCCCGCTACCGGCGGTGCTGGGGCACGAAGGGGTGGGCATAGTCGAAGCGCTGGGGGACGGCGCAACCCATCTGGGGATTGGCGATCGGGTAGTGATGAGTTTCGGGGCCTGCGGGAGGTGTCGGTCCTGTCGCGGGGCTTCCCCGGCATACTGTGACTCTGCGCTGGCAATGAATTTCTCAGGCCGTCGCCTGGATGGCTCGGCACCGATGACATTGGGAAGTAGCGCTATTTCGAGTCATTTTTTCGCGCAGTCTTCCTTTGCATCACATACCGTCGCCCACGTTCACAATCTCGTCCGCCTTGATCCCGATCTGCCGGCAGCTTTAATGGCGCCGCTTGCCTGTGGTGTGCAAACCGGTATGTCCTCGGTTTTGAATGTGCTGCAGCCGGGCAGCAGTGACCGAATCGCCGTCTTTGGCTGCGGCACGGTCGGGTTGGCGGCGGTTATGGCGGCCCGGATTGCTGGCTGTCGGGAAATCGTAGCGGTAGACCTGAGGCGGGATCGCACTGATCTTGCAATGGCGCTGGGTGCTACCGCGAGCATTGTCAGTGGGAATGTGGATCTCGGAAGCGCGCTGAAAAAATTTGGGTCATTGAATGGTGCGATCGATTGTACCGGGGCCATTCCGGTGATCGAAGCCGCTTTCCACGCCCTGGCACAGCAGGGTCAGGTGATTTGCGCCGGACTCAGTCCCGCCGGTAGAAAACTGGCGATCGATCCGCGTGAGCTGGTGTTTGGTGGACGGCGCCTGCGCGGTACGGTGGAAGGCGATGCGAATCCCCGCGAATTTATCCCCGAGATGATCGAATACTTTCGCGCGGGCCTGCTTCCGCTCGAAAAAATTGTCCAAACCTATCCGCTGATTGAAATCAATCAGGCGCTGGCAGACCTGTCCAGCAGTGCAGTGATCAAACCGGTGCTTGTTATGCCGTCAGGAGAAAACTAGGAGTAAGTAATGGAAACTGCAATTCCCGTTCAGGATAGCCTGTTGGTGAAGCGTTTCTCGCACTTGAAGGATGGTAATCCTGAGGATTATCAACTGTTCGCGTTTTTCGATAGCTTGCCGGCAATGCCCGCGGTGCGCATGCTCGGAGACTGGACCGGCGGTATCCTGAGCCAGAATCACCCGGTTGATAAGCAGCTTCATGCCATGGCCTGGAACGGAAAACGGTTTTCCAGTGCAGATGACGTGAACCCCATCATCAGCCTGGATAAATCGGGAAAACGGGTAGTCAATGATGTTCTGGGTACTGCGTCGCTGCGTGAGGTCGTATTTCGCGGTGTGGCAACAGCGACCATGATCTACGATAAAAGCCCGGTATTCGATCACTTCAGGAAAGTCTCCGAGGACCTGGTGGTTGGTATCATGGACCAGAAAGGCGACGGACGCCCTCTGGTGTTCTATCTAGAACGCATACATGGATAATTGCCAATCCGGCTGTTGAACCCTCTCTATTTCTTTACGCCGAATTTATTTGAGTCATCCGGGAACGAGCTTATATAGCGTGTTCTGATTCATCCAATTCTCATTTTATTTGCCAACTGTTTCGCGCGGTTCTGCGTCAGTCCTATAAAAATCATCCATTCAGACGAGGCCACGCAAGCGGCATTTAACTATCTTGGGTCACGATGGTGAGATGCTGCATTTGATGCATCCAAAAGCATAAACATAATAACTTTTGGAGATACTCCGATGGTTCGTTTGAAAGCGAAGGGCAAAGGCTTGCCTGCAGTTTTATTGGCGCTTTCGGCACTGGCTTCGGCCGGTGTCAGCGCTAACGAAGAATTACCACTTCTGGATCAGCAAACGGTCCGTTCCCCACTTTCCGCGGGCTGTGCAGGGCAGCCAGATAGCACGCCGATTCCGCTGGATCCGCGTACGCTGGTCGTGCCGGGCGTGAATAATCCCGACTCTGCGGTACAGTTCAATGCATTCTGGGTGGACTTGCATAATCCGCCGGAGCCTTTTATTCAGGATCCGCAAAAGTTACCCCCCAACCCGACGACCTGTGGCGAGTTTCGCGCGAGTGTCGAGCGGGGTAAGTACAACCTGGAAAGTCGTGACTATTTCCAGTTTTTCAGTACGTCCACCGCATATTACAAGCTGTATAAAATCTGGGGTTATCTGCTGCGCCCCTCGGACTTCGATGAGCAGGTGCGGAAGCGTTATGGCCTGACCAAGGCGCCGTTTAACAATCCCTACCCGTATCCCTGGGAAAACCCCAAGTGGACCAATGGCGGTAGTGGCCAGCTCCCTCTCGGCCTGGTCCAGGTAAAGGATGAAAACGGCCAGTACACCGGGATGATTGCCTCGTCCTGTTCCGGTTGTCACGATTCCAAAATCGGTGATGACGGCGAGTCCTATTTCCACTGGGGGCGCGCAAATGGCAGTATCGATGCCGGCCTGATCCAGTCCGACCTGTTCCGCGCCAATGTCTTTACCGAGCCGTTGCAGCTGGCTCCTATCCCCTGGAGTGTAAACCGCGGGAATACCGATGCCATCGGTATCATCGACTATCTACCCGCGTTGTTCGATATGGACACCATGATGCTTGCACCGAGCCTGCTGGAGTACTTTCCAAGTCATGCGGGTGGTCAGAGCAAGGCGCCACACTGGTATCACCGGGCATTCAAGACTCGTCAGTTCTGGGATGGCGCACTGACTTCCGACAATGTCCGGTCGGAAGCTGCGTTCGGTATGGCAAACCTGACTCGCAATGCGGAAGAGCGTCGCGCGCTGACACCAGAGTTCGAGGACATTGATAATTTCCTGATCTCCATGTCTCCCCCCACATATCCCGGTCAGATTGATGTCGATCTGGCGGAGCAGGGAGCGGTAATTTTCCACGAGCGGGATTTGTGGGCCGATGGTGCCAACGCGGATATTCCCAAGACCCCGGGTAACGGTTCCTGTGCCAGCTGCCACGGTGTTTATTCACCCCGTCACGCTGCAGACACCAACTATCTGCCGGATCCACGCCTGAAAGGTGTTTCTGGTGTGATTACTCCACTTGAAACCATTGGCACCGATCCTCAGCGTGCCCTGCTGATGGAAGATGAGAGAAAGCGTCGTGCGTGGAATACCTCTTTCTTCGCATATAACGATCTCAGCCCCGACCACACCGGATTCGTAGACAGTCTGATTGTCAGTGAGCTGAATCGCGTTCCGCGTTCTCAGTATGACCGCGGTGAGGGACCAGTGTTCTCACCGCTGGGACCCAATGAGTGGATTGATCCATTCGGCTACATCGCACCACCGTTGTACGGTGTGTGGGGCGGCGCTCCGTACTTCCACAACGGCAGTGTGCCGGATATGTGGGGCGTCCTGAAGCCGTCGTCTCGGGTAAGAATCTGGAAGCGTTATCAGACCGAGCCGGGTGACTTTGGCAAGAACCGCGGTCTGGATATGTCATTCGCGGCGTTCGATTGGGAAAAAATGGGTTGGAAGCACGAAGCGCTGGAGTGCAGCAATAACCTGCTGACGTCACCGTTCCTGCCGTGTACCAATGATATGGCGACACCGGATATTCTGTTTGCCAACGTCGCTAATAAAGTGGCGGAATTCAACTCTCTGGCTTATCAGACACCGCCACCGATTACCGATAAACAAATCAAGTCGCGGATGATCTTCAACAGTTACCTGTACAGTATGGGCAACCAGGGGCACGAATTTACCAAGTCCCTTACTGATGAAGAGCGTTATGCACTGATTGAGTATATGAAAACGCTTTAATCTCCTTGCACCGATAGTCGTTATTGTGGATCTTGGCCGCGGCACTCAGCGCGGCCTTTTTTATGGCTTTAGTAGTATTTCTTGCGGTACGCGTGGGGCGTGAAATCGGTCCACTTACGGAATGCTCGGATAAAGGTGCCCGATTCCGCAAAACCGGTAAGAAACGCAACCTGTTCTACTGACATCTCCGGGTTGGCCAGATGTTGCATGGCGACATCGCGCCGCAGTTGTTCTTTGAGCTCGCTATAGCCAATACCCTCGTCACTGAGCTGTTTACGCAGCTGCTTGGGGCTGGTGCCCAGTGCGCTGGCAACTTCCACCAGGGTAGGCATTTCGATCATATTCTGGCGCAGCAGTGAACGGGTGCGGCCGATCCAGCTTTGCAGGTTGTAATTGCTGAGTAGCAGGTTACGTTGCGGGTTGCGCAGGAAAAGCTCCAGGGTTTCCTGGGTCTGGCGCACGGGCTTTTGCAGCAGATCCCGGTTGAAGTGCAGTTCGCAATGGCCAGCAGCAAAGGTGACGGGGGCTCCGAGGAATATTGCGCGATATTCCCGGGCATGTGCCGGGGCGGCGTAGTTGAGATTAACCTGATTAATTCTCAGGTTGTGGCGGGTCAGCCAGGAAGCAAATCGGTGCAGCCCGAACATCACCATTTCGAAAACGTAAGGCTCCGGTTGTGTTTGTCCCTCCCATAGGGAAAAGCGCAGGATTGCGCTGTCGCCGTCGAGGAACATCTGTGGCCGCAAACCCCGTTCAATCATCGCGTAAAAATGGCAATAGCGTTTGAGCGCCTGACCGAGATTGCGTGTGTGGAGCATCCAGTGAGAAAGCGCTGCGCCGGTGCCGAGTTTCATTGTTGTGCGTGTATAGCCCAGCATTTCGTCCCCCATTTCCCGCATCGCGAGCGTCTGTAGATCGGCGTACTGACGCGCACTGACGCGGGCGGATTCGTCCTGCAAGATTTTCGGTGGCACGGCACATCGCTGCAGTAGCTTTTCCACGTTGAGTCCGTGATCTGGGGCGTAGCGTAACACCGCGTGTAGAAATGAAACCGGTATCGAGAAGTCCTGCATGATATCCCCCCTTTGATAGACCTCCATTCTCACCGGTGGGAACAAAATGTCAATTTATGGGTTTGGATGTTCTTGTTGGAGGTGGTTTCGGCGCTCCATAATGCATAAAAGGTTGATAATTTGGTGTGTGTCGGCTTCCGCGCTCAGTACCCTTGGAAAGTCGGCAGGCGCCTTTTAATAGCAGTTTGGGATGTAGTTCCAGATCAACTTTTAGAACAACTTTCAAAACAACGGGAATCAGCGATGACTCATACCGCTTATATCTACGACGCGATCCGTACCCCCCGCGGTAAGGGCAAGAAAGATGGCTCACTGCACGAGGTGAAACCCGTAGCTCTGGGCGCAGGATTGCTGCGGGAGCTTCAATCCCGCTTCGACCTCGACACCACTCAGGTTGATGACGTGGTGATGGGTTGCGTTTCTCCGGTAGGGGAGCAGGGTGGTGATATTGCAAAAACCATCGTGCAGTTTGCAGATTGGGACGAAAGTGTTGCTGGCGTACAGCTGGATCGTTTCTGTGCGTCTGGCCTTGAAGCGGTCAATATTGCCGCAATGAAAATTGCCTCTGGCTGGGAAGAACTTGTGGTCGCCGGCGGTGTCGAGTCCATGTCCCGCGTACCTATGGGGGTCGCCGGCGGTGCCTGGTTGAACGATCCTGAAGTGAATGTGCACGACGGCGCAGTTCCCCAGGGCATCGGTGCCGATACCATCGCTACCATCGAAGGTTGGGACCGCGAAGCGGTCGATCAATACGCTCTTGCATCGCAACAGCGTGCCGCAAAAGCGCAGAGCGAAGGATATTTCGATCGCTCCGTAGTCCCGGTGAAAGACCTGAACGGCATGACCGTGCTCGCCAAAGATGAGTTCATCAAACCAAACACCACGCTGGAAGTCCTCGGTCAACTCAAGGCCTCCTTCGCACCCATGGGGAGTATCGGGTTTGATGATCTGATGCTGCGCAAGTATCCCCATCTGCCGGCCATCAATCATGTACACACCCCGGGTAACTCCTCGGGCATCGTAGACGGCGCTTCTGCAGTACTGATCGGTAGTGAAAAAGTCGGTAAAGACCTTGGTCTTACCCCGCGCGGACGCATCGTGGCAACGGCTGTACTGGCAACCGACCCCACCATCATGCTGGTCGGACCCGGTCCGGCGGCAAAGAAAGCGCTGGCAAAAGCGGGTATGACCACTGCAGACATCGATCTGTTTGAAATCAATGAAGCATTTGCGGCCGTGGCGCTGCGTTTTATGAAAGACCTGGATATCTCCCACGAAATTACCAACGTAAACGGCGGCGCAATCGCGATGGGGCACCCACTGGGTGCTACCGGTGCCATGTTAGTCGGCACCATGCTCGATGAACTCGAGCGCCGTAATTTGAAGCGCGGTCTGGTAGCGCTGTGTGTCGGTGGCGGCCAGGGGATTGCCACCATCATTGAGCGGGTATAACGCGCATTTAGCGCGAACCACCAAGTGAACAACAGGTATTCAGAACAGGGCTAGAATAATGGCTGAGAAATATAGCGGATTCATTTACGAAAAAGACGGCAAGGGTATCGTGACCATTACCATGGATATGGATGGTCCGGTTAATGCGATGAATGAACAGTACCGGGCGGCAATGGCGGAAACGCTCGACCGTCTGGAAAAAGAAACCGGACTTGCCGGTGTGGTATTTGCCTCAGGGAAAAATACGTTTTTCGCCGGCGGTGACCTGAAGGCGCTTTCCAGTGTTGCACCGGGTGGTGAGCCAGAGCAGTTCGAGATGATCGAGTCGGGTGTCAAAGCACCCCTGCGTCGCCTTGAAAAACTTCCGGTGCCGGTAGTCGCAGTAATTAATGGTGCTGCCCTGGGCGGCGGTCTCGAGATCTGTCTGGCGTGTAATCACCGCATTGCATGGAACTCTCCCAAGGTCTCCATCGGCCTGCCAGAAGTCACCCTGGGACTGTTGCCTGGGGGCGGTGGTGTGGTGCGCAGTATCCATATGCTGGGTCTGGAAAAAGCACTGCCGATCTTGCTGGAAGGTAAGCACATGAAGGCCCGTGACGCACACGCTGCGGGTCTCGTGGATCAGCTGATTGAAGTAACCGAGGATCTGGTCAGCGCAGCGAAAAAGTGGATCGCGGAAAACCCCGATTCAGCGCTGCAGCCCTGGGACAAGAAAGGCCATAAGGTGCCGGGCGGTGATATCTGGAGCCCCAAGGTTAACACTATTCTTTCCAGTGCCCCGGCGATGCTATTCAAGAAGACCCGCGGCCTGTTGCCGGCGCCAGAAAAAATTCTGGACGTTGCTGCACAAGCAGTCACTGTCGATATTGATACTGCACTGCGTTACGAGTCACGCGCGTTGGCATACCTGATTACCACGCCCCAGGCGGTGAATATGATCACCACCGGCTTCTTCCAGATGAACAGTGTGAAGAGTGGCGCGAGTCGCCCGAAAGGCATTGAGAAGTCTTCGGTACGCAAGGTCGGCATTCTGGGCGCCGGCATGATGGGGCAGGGCATCGCCTACGCCAGTGCTCGCGTGGGTATCGAGGTGGTGTTGAAAGACATCAGCATTGAAGCGGCGGAAAAAGGCAAGGCCTATTCCGAAAAGCTGATGGACAAGCGGATACAGAAGAGCCGTGGTACCGAGGAAGAAAAGCAGCAGCTGCTAGGCCTTATCCACCCTACCGATCGCTATGAAGACCTGAAGGGATGTGACTTGATTGTGGAGGCGGTGTTCGAAAATATTGAGCTCAAGGCCAAAGTAACCCGGGAAGCGGAACTCTTTCTGGCTGAAGGCGGGGTATTCGGTTCAAACACATCAACTCTGCCGATTACCCAGCTGGCAGAAGTCAGCAAGAAGCCGGAAAACTTTATCGGTATCCATTTCTTCTCGCCGGTCGACAAGATGCCGCTGGTTGAAATTATCTGTGGCCAGCAGACCAGCGATGAGACACTTGCCAAAGCATTCGACTATGCCCAGCAGATCCGTAAAACGCCTATCGTGGTAAATGACTCTCTCGGTTTCTTCACCTCGCGAGTATTCAGTACTTTCCTCGATGAAGGCGCACGCCTGCTGGTTGAGGGGCTCGACCCGGTACTGATCGATGCCATGGGCAAGCAGGTCGGTATGCCCGTAGGACCGCTGACGATTCAGGACGAAGTCAGCCAGGAGCTCACACGCAAGGCTGCAGAAACCCATCGGGAAATGGGTGTGCTCGGCAGTAAGGGGGATAACAGCTGCAATATCGAAGTCTGTGAGCGGATGATTTCCGAGTTCGGTCGCGGCGGACGTTATCACGGTGGTGGTTACTACGAATATGCGGAAGACGGCAGCAAGGAGGTTTGGCCAAAACTTTACGAGTTGTATTTCCGCGACGACGTAAATCTTCCCGACGACGATATCAAAGACCGGTTGCTCTTCCGTCAGGTTATCGAAAGCCTGAAATGTCTACAGGAAGGCGTACTGCCCAGTGTCGCCGACGGCAATGTTGGCTCCCTGCTGGGAATCGGCGCTCCTATGTGGACCGGTGGCTTCATCCAGTTTGTGAACACCTACAGCCTGCAACGCTTTATTGACCGCGCCAATATGCTAGCGGCGCAATACGGCGATCGATTCCTGCCTCCAGCCATTGTGGCGGACACCCTCGCCAGGGGTGAAACCTTCAAGTGAGGGTGGGCTGATGCTGAAAAGAGATTTCACCGAAGAGCAGGTGATGTTCCGGGATGCCTACCGGAAGTTCCTGCAAGCGGAAATCGTGCCCTATATGGAAGGCTGGCGACAGGCGGGTATCGTCGATCGCCAGGCGTTCCGCAAGGCAGGTGAAATGGGGTTTCTGATGGTATGGCCGGATGAAGCCTACGGAGGTCTTGGAGATGATGATTTTCGTTTTGAACAGATCATTATCGAGGAAAACCAGTACGCCCTGACCGGGGACTGGTACACCACCCTGCACAGCCGTCTGGTCGGCCCTTACCTGACGCGGTTTGGTTCCCCGGAGCAGTTGCAGCGTTTCCTTCCCGGGTGCGTCAGCGGGGATACCATTCTCGCCATCGCGATGACGGAGCCAGATGCCGGCAGCGACCTTGCAGGGATGCGCGCGACAGCCATCGACCAGGGGGATCACTTCCTGCTGAACGGCAGCAAGACCTTTATCTCCAATGGCATCAATGCAGACCTCATTATTGTTGCCGCGAAGACAGATCCGGTGAACAACCCGCGCCAGATAGGTCTTTTCCTGGTAGAGCGTGGCATGGAAGGGTTCGAGCGCGGCCGTAACCTGAAGAAAATGGGCAAGAAAGCCCAGGATACCGCGGAGTTGTTTTTCAACAATGTGCGTATCCCCGAGGGAAATGTCCTCGGTGATCCAGCAAAAGGTTTTTCCTATCTGATGGAAGCGCTCGCTGAGGAGCGACTGATTGCCGCAGCGGAGTTTATTGCTGCGGCACAGAAAGCATTCGATGTGACACTGGATTTTGTGCGCGAGCGCAAAATGTTCGGCCGCACGCTGGCCGACTTTCAGAATACCCAGTTCAATCTTGCTGAATTACGTGCGGAGCTGGATATGCAGCAGGTGTTTATCGATCAGTGTGTCGCCGCCGTGAACCAGGGTACTTTGACCGCAATCGACGCGGCCAAGGCAAAACTGGTAACCAGTGAACTCCTGTGCCGGGTAGTGGATGAGGGGGTGCAGTTGCACGGCGGCTCCGGGTATATGGATGAGTACCCCATTTCGCGGATGTACACCGATGCGCGCATTACCCGCATCTATGCCGGAACCTCGGAGGTGATGAAACTCCTGATCAGTCGGGACTTCCTGCGTGACGATTACGAAAAATTTATCGACCGAATTTAGCGGAGAGGAAACATGGATATCAAGGGAAAAACAGCGATCGTAACCGGCGGCGCTTCAGGTCTCGGCAAGGCCACTGTTGAACGCTATATCGCAGACGGTGCCAATGTGGCGATCTTTGATCTGGATGAGAAGAATGGCCTGGCACTGGCCGAAGAGCTTGGAGTACGCGCAATTTTCTGCAAGGTCAACGTGGCAGATGAAGAGTCTGCTGCGGCCGGAATCACCCGGGTAATTGAAACCTTCGGTGCGCTGCACATCATCAATAATTACGCGGGTATCGGCTCTGCGTGCAAGACCTTTGGCAAGAATGGCCCGCATCCACTGGATGTGTACATGAAAGTGGTGATGGTGAATCAGGTGGGTACCTTCAATATGGCGCGACTGGCAGCGGAGCGGATGGCTGCCAATGAACCAGTCAATGAGGACGGTGTGCGGGGAGTGATCATCAATACCGCGTCGGTGGCGGCCTATGAGGGCCAGATAGGCCAGGTGGCCTACAGCGCGACCAAGGGGGCTGTGGTGGGGATGACCTTGCCGATGGCGCGTGAGCTCGCCAGCTACGGAATCCGTGTAAATACCATTGTGCCCGGGCTTATTCACACCCCGCTGTTTGAGACGGTAGAAGAGTCTTACTACAAGTCTCTTGAAGCCTCCACGGTATTCCCCCAGCGTCTGGGCAAGACCAGTGAGATCGCCTCGCTGGCAGCCCATATCGTGGAAAACGATTATATCAATGGCGAATGTATCCGCATGGATGCCGGCATCCGCATGCAACCCCGTTAACTGGAGGCGATCATGGGTGTATTGAGTGGTTTTCGTGTGATAGAGCTGGCAGGTATGGGGCCGTGCCCCATGGCCGGCATGCTGTTGGCGGACATGGGGGCAGAAGTGATCTGCGTGGATCGCGGCCTGGAAAATGACCCTATGTATGCGAAAGACATGAGTCGTCGCGGCAAAAAATCCATCGTCCTCGATCTGAAAAGTGACGACGGGCGTTCGCTTTTCCTCAAGCTGGTGGCCACCGCGGATGTACTGATCGAGGGATTCCGCCCCGGTGTGATGGAGAAGCTTGGTATCGGTCCGGAGGAATGCCACGGTATCAATCCCGAACTCATTTACGGTCGCATGACCGGTTGGGGCCAGGACGGGCCATTAGCCAAAAATGCCGGTCACGATATCAATTACATTTCCCTGACTGGTGCCCTGCACGCGATCGGTCGCAGCGGTGAGAAACCCGTCGTTCCCCTTAACCTCGTCGGCGACTTCGGTGGCGGTACCCTGTTCCTGGTGATGGGGATTCTCGGTGCGCTGCTGGAAACCGGGCGCTCGGGCAAGGGGCAGGTCGTCGATGCGGCAATGGTGGATGGCGTGGCGAACCTGATGTGGATGTGTCACAGCTTCAATGCGGTAGGCCTGTGGAACCTGGGTGAGCGCGAGAGCAATCTGCTGGATGGCGCTGCCTTCTTTTACGATACCTATGAAACCGGCGATGGGAAGTACCTTGCACTGGGAGCCATCGAACCGCATTTCTTTTCCCGCTTTGTGGAGTTAATGGGGCTGGATAAAACCCTGTTTAATGCTTCCGCGCAGAGCGATCCTAGTCAGTGGCAGGCACTGAAGCACGAATTGTCAGAGGCGTTCCGCCAGAAGACCCGAGACGAATGGTGTGCGCTGCTGGAAGACAGTGATGCTTGCGTGTCCCCGGTCCTCAGTGCCGACGAGGCGCCTCACCATCCTCACAACAGTGCCCGCGATAGCTATCTCCCGGTAGATGGTTACCTGCAACCGGCACCGGCGCCCCGTTTCAGTCGCACGCCTTCAAGCGTACTGCACGGTCGCCGACAACCAGGAGCCGACACCCGCTCCCTGCTTGCCGGTCTGGGATTGCGTGGAGAAGATATCGAAAAACTCGAACAGCAGGGCACTGTCGCTTGCGCCGGCGCGCCGGAATCGGCCCAGGAACTGGAATCAAACTAGGAGCTAGTCGCTGTGGAATTATTTGAAACCCTGCTTTACAGCGTGGAAGGCCGCGTCGCCACTATCACCCTGAACCGGCCACAGGTACGTAATTCGCTCAATCAGAAGTTGCGTCTCGAGCTGCGCCAGGCCGTGGAAAAAGCCGGTGCGGATGATCGGATCCGCGCGGTAGTAGTGGCGGCGTCTGGTGATGGTTTTTGTGCCGGTGCAGATCTTACCGAACGACTTCCCGGTAGTGATCGGAATGGCTTTGTCACCGAGGTTCTCAATAAAGAATACAACCCTTTAATCCTCGCTATTCGCAACTCACCCAAGCCGTTTGTCTGTGCTGTTAACGGCGCCGCTGCAGGTGTTGGATCCTCGCTGGCGATGGCCTGTGATTTGACGGTAATGGCAGAGGATGCCTATTTGTTTTCAGCTTTCGGTGCCATCAGCCTGATTCCCGATGGTGGTAACCACAAGTTCCTTTTGGAGCAGCTCGGTAGCAAGCGGGCTTTTGAAATAATTGCTTTATCGCAGAAGCTTGATGCGGCGCGCTGCCTCGAGCTGGGGTTGGCAAATAGAGTTGTGCCGGCGGAAGAATTGCTGAAGCAGGCTACCGCTTTCGCAGGTAAAGTCGCAGAGGCCGCGCCACTTACCCTGCAATATTCGAAGCAGATCTTGCGCGAGGCGCAGGCCTATGACATGGAATCGGTAATGGCACTTGAGGCGGAAATTCAGAATCTCCTGTATCGCAGCCGCGATTTTCGCGAAGGCGCTAGTGCATTTTTCGAGAAGCGTCAGCCGGAGTTTGAAGGTCGTTAAACAGCTAGGCCTCGGCGGATAACTAATGAATTAGGGAGTGGACCATGTCGGAAATGGTTTCGGATCTGTTTTCACTACACGGAAAAACTGCACTGGTTTCCGGTGCATCCAGTGGGCTTGGTGCCTATTTTTCCGAGGTTCTGGCCGATGCAGGGGCGGAAGTTATTCTGGCGGCGCGTCGCGTTGAGCGACTGGAAGACCTGGCGGCATCAATCGTGGATAGAGGCGGGCGGGCCCGTGCACTGGCGATGGATGTAACCGATGGCGAAAGTGTGCAAGCGGCGTTTTCTGCCCTGGATCATATGGTCGATCACCTGGATATTCTGGTGAACAACGCCGGTATCAGTACTCAGCCACAGAAATTCGTCGAACAGGAAGAGTCGGTGTGGAGCGGCCTGCTGAATGTGAATCTACAGGGCGCTTGGCGTGTGGCTCGGCAGGCAGCCATCCGTATGCGAGTACAGAAGAACGGCTGTATCATCAATACCGGTTCCATCTATAGTCTGTGCACCGGGATCATGAAGGCAGATTATAACGTGTCGAAAGTTGCGGTGGCGCAGCTCACGCGCAATATGGCCCTGGAGCTGGGACGACACGGGGTACGGGTGAACACCTTGTGCCCTGGATATTTTGCATCGGATATCAATGCCTCCGAATTCGCGACCGAGCGGGGACAGGAGTATATCCGTCGGTTGGTGCCGCAGCGGCTGGGCGAGTATCGGGAACTGGCTGGACCGCTGCTGTTACTTGCCAGTGATGCGGGCAGTTTTATCAACGGGATTGAACTGCCGGTGGATGGGGGCAGCCTGCTGAGTCCCGTGTAAGCAGACATTGAATGGTAACCGCGCTTTAGCTTAAACGAACAACAAAAAGGGATGCCGGTTGGCATCCCTTTTTATTGTGCGGGAGGAGAAGATCTTGACTAGTTTGCGACGGCATCTTTTGCCTGGGCTACCCCCATCCGTGCGAGCGGTTCCACCAGCTCACCCATTTTCAACGCCTTCTCACTGGAGGCATTACCCTCCAGGGCGCGTTTTTTGACTCCCTGCAAAATTGCCGCGAACCGAAAGAAGCAGAACGCCAGGTAGAAATTCCATTCCGGGATTTCCTTCAGCCCCATTCTGTCGCAATACATCTTCACATACTGTTCTTCGCTGGGGATACCGGTTTCTGCCCGGTTAATACCGCCGAGCCCGGACAGTACGCTGTCGTGCGGCATGCGCAGTTGCATGCACTGGTACGCGAGATCGAATAGCGGATGACCGAGGGTGGACAGTTCCCAGTCCACCAGGGCGAGCACCCGTGGTTCCGTAGGGTGAAAGATCATATTGTCCAGGCGGAAATCGCCGTGCACCAGGGTAACCTGTTCATCTTGCGGGCCATTCTCCGGTTGGTTTTCCGGTAGCCACGCCATCAGGTAGTCCATTTCCGGGATGGTGTCAGTGGCGCTGGCACGGTACTGTTGGCTCCAGCGATTGATTTGTCGCTGGTAGAAGTTGCCGGGGGGACCGTAATCCGAGAGTCCAGCGCCGTTGACATTTACCCGATGGAGTGCCGCGAGTACCCGATTCATTTCCGTATAGATTGCATCCCGTTGTTCCGGGGTCAGACCCGGCAAAGCGGGATCCCAGAATACACGTCCTTCGATATATTCCATCAGATAAAACATACTGCCGATGATGCTCTCGTCTTCACACAGGTGATAGACCTGAACCACGGGAACGTCGCTGTTGGCAAGGGCGGCAATGACGCGGTATTCCCGGTCGACAGCGTGGGCGCTTTTGAGGAGATCGCCCGGTGGCTTGCGACGCAGGACATAGTTACCGCTGGACGCGCGTATCAGGAAGGTGGGATTGGATTGCCCTCCCGAAAATTTCTCTGCGCTAAGGGGGCCCCGGAAGCCGGCCACATTTTGTTGCAGGTATTCCGCAAGATTTTGCTCGTCAAAGCCAAATACATTTGCGTGCGCCATGGTGTGCTCCGCTTTATGCTTTGCTGTAAAGGTCGATAAGTTGTTTGCCGAGAGCCATCTGGTGGACCTGGTCAGGGCCATCAGCCTGGCGGCACCAACGGGCATAGTTGAAGGCTTCTGCCATAAAGTAGTCTTCGGTGAGCCCCCCTGCGCCGTGCATCTGCATGCAGCGATCGAGAATCTCCTGGACGGTTTTCGGTACACTGATTTTGCTGGCGGCAATCATGTCCCGCGCATCGCGTGCGCCAACTTCATCCATTTTCTGGCAGGTTTCCAGCACCAGCAGGCGCGCCATCTGGATCTCCGAGAAGCTTCGCGCTATGTCTTCCCGCACTGATTGGTGCTGGCTCAGTTTGCGACCAAAGGTGCTGCGTTGCTCCACGCGCTGGCAGGTTTCTTCCAGTGCGCGCTGGGCAGCGCCGATCAGGCGCATGCAGTGGTGGATTCTGCCCGGGCCGAGACGCCCCTGGGCGATTTCAAAACCGCGTCCTTCCCCAAGCAGTACATTTTGCAGCGGAACTCGCACGTTATCGAAACGGATTTCCGCATGGCCAATGGGAGCGTCGTCATAACCGAGCGTGGTGAGCGGGCGAACCAGAGTGATCCCCGGGGTATCTTTGGGCACCAGTACCTGGGTCTGCTGCTTGTGGCGGTTCGGGTTTTCAGGGTCCGATTTGCCCATCACGATCAGGATCTTGGTGCGCTCGTAAAGTGCGCCGGTAATAAACCACTTGCGACCGTTCAACACCCATTCGTCGCCCTCGCGCTGAATGCGCAGTTCGATGTTGGTGGCATCGGATGACGCAACTTGCGGTTCGGTCATGGCGTAGGACGAGCGAATTTCTCCATTGAGCAGTGGCGTAAGCCACTGCGCCTGTTGTTCGGGCGTGGCGTAACGCATGAAAACTTCCATATTGCCCGTGTCTGGCGCGTTGCAGTTGAAGACTTCCGGTGACCAGATAACTCGCCCCATCTGTTCGGCAAGCGGCGCATAGTCCAGGTTCGATAGCCCACCGAACTCGCTGTATTCGGCGTGGGATTTGGGTACGAACAGGTTCCAAAGTCCCGCATCTTTCGCCCGCTGTTTGAGTTCGTCCATCAGCGGAAGTGGTGCGAAGCGGTTCTCCGCCGCGGCCAGCTGCTCGCTATAGGGATCTTCGTTGGGATAGATATGTGCTTCGAAAAACGCGTGCAACTTGTGCTGCAGGGTCATGGACAAATCGCTGAATCGGAACATGCGCCTCTCCGGCCGATTGGGTTTCAATTCTGTCATTGACAGGGTGTTTCCAGCACTATAAAAAAATGAGTTAAATCATCCCAATTTATTAATGTTATGCATTGGAATTGATTTAAATGATGCAAGTTGGTTGCGTACACCGGTTTACTGTTGGTGTGCGGCCATGAAATTTGCTGGTAATCATTCCCCACCCCGAGGACCTGACTGTGAGACTGGAAAAGGTCGATCTGAACCTGTTTGTGGTATTTGATGCGCTCTACCGCGAACGCAGTGTCACCAGGGTTGCACAGCAGCTCAGCCTGACCCAGCCCGCGGTGAGTAACGCGCTCGCGCGCCTTCGCCAGACCTTTGACGATCAGCTGTTCGTTAAAACCCGCGAGGGCATGAGCCCGACCACTGTGGCGGACAGTGTGGTACGCGACGTGCGTGAGGCGCTGTCCCTGCTGGGGCGCAGCGTTGGCGTCAATGCCCAGTTCGATCCGGCCCGCTCCCAGAAGGTATTTCGTCTGGGGATGAACGATCTTGCGGAGTCGCTGTTACTGCCGCGCCTGCATGAGGCGGTGCGCGAAGTAGCCCCGGCGATCGGCATCACCAGCTATTACGTCGAACGCGAAGCGGCCACGGCCGAGTTGAAGGCGGGAATGATCGATCTGTTACTGGATGCGCCGGCGCTCAATGCGCGCGAGTTGGGTCACAAGCACCTTGCGGATCTGCCCTATGTGGTGGCCATGCGCCCTGGCCACCCGCTGAGTGGCGGCGACCTGTCGATGGAAGATTACCTGTCTGCCGAGCACCTGCATGTGTCCAGTCGCCGCAAGGGCAGGGGGCAGGTGGAAATGGCCCTGCACAATGCCGGTCTGCGGCGCAATATCGCCATGCGGGTACAGAATTACCTTGTCGCTTCCCGGATTACCGAGGGCACAGACCTTTTGTGGACGGTGCCGCGGGTACTGGCGGAGACCCTGCCTCTGGAGATCGCCGAGCTGCCCCTGGAGGTGGAGTCCCTCAGCTGGCACCTGTTCTGGCATCGCAACGCCGCAGACGATCCCGCCTGTCAGTGGATGCGGGAGATGATCGAAACGGTATCCCGCGCAGTGCTCTGATCCGGTGACTGGCAGCCGAGGACCGGCTGGGTTACTTTGGGTGGCATAACGCATCAACGAATAGCGGAAGACTCGATGAAAAGAACCATTCTCTGTATCACCTCCTGCCTACTGTGGCTTTCGTTGGGTGCCCAGGCATCGGAACCGGCCGAGTTTGCCATCGCCATTCACGGTGGTGCCGGCACCATTGAAAAGTCGAAGATGACTCCGGAAAAGGAGCGCGCCTACCGGGCCAAGCTGGAAGAGGCCATCGACGCAGGCTATGCGGTACTGGAGAAAGGCGGTCTGAGCCTGGATGCGGTTGTCGCAGCGATCAATATCCTCGAAGACTCGCCCCTGTTTAACGCGGGCAAGGGGGCGGTTTATACCTACGAGGGTGCGCACGAGCTGGATGCCTCGATCATGGATGGCCGCGACCGGCAGGCGGGGGCGGTTGCCGGGGTAAAACGGGTTGCCAACCCCATCAACCTAGCGCGTATGGTGATGGAGGATTCCCCTTTCGTGATGCTGGCTGGAGATGGTGCAGAGGCTTTTGCGCGTAGTCGCGGTGTTCCCATGGTGGACAACAAGCAGTTTGATACCGAGCAGCGTCGCCAGCAACTGGAGCGGGCGAAAGAAAAACTGGATAAGGAGAACAAGCAGGACAAGGACTATCGCGCGGCGGTAGATAGCCTGCCGGTACCATTCCGTATGGGTACGGTAGGAGCCGTGGCTCTGGACAAACAGGGCAACCTGGCGGCGGGCACCTCTACCGGTGGCATGACCGCGAAACGCTATGGCCGTATCGGGGATTCCCCGGTAATCGGTGCCGGTACCTTTGCGGATAACCGCTCCTGTGCGGTATCTGCCACGGGACACGGGGAATACTTTATCCGTTACAACGTGGCCGCCGATATCTGTACCCGCGTTGCTTACCAGTCCAAGTCTGTGGCGAAGGCAGCGGACGAAGTCATCAACGACGTATTGTTGCCGGTAGGCGGTACTGGCGGTGTGATCGTGCTGGATGCCAAGGGCAATATCGCGCTGACCTTCAATACCAAGGGAATGTACCGCGCCAGCCGGGTGGCAGGACAGCCCGCGCAAGTCGCGATCTTCGGCAAGGATTGATCCGGTAGGTCTGGATGGCGCCCCCGGGTGGCGCCAAATAATGCCTTGTAGGCTACGTATTTTGGTATGTTTGAAGTGTTTGATGGGAATAAACCCAACAAAAAGCCCAGCACCCGGTTAATTTGACATCGTAATATTGTCGAGTTTTTCGGTTGTGTTCCTTGCTCGCTTTCATAGGGTTGGCGTACTTCTTTCTGGCGGCAGGCGGGGCCGCAGGTCTAGTCCTTTGACCGTTAGTCGAATTTCACCTCCCCATTGCTCCTCAATCAGTTCCGCTTCGTTATTTAGTAATTCAATAACTGCAGGGAAATCGATTAGTTTATTGGTTTCCGGGTGTCGCCAAACCTTGTCATTTGCCAGAGTTATCATCAGGCAGCCGGCACGCGCTTGCCTTGGCGCCATGTACTTTGTTACAAGTTGGTCCTTTATGGCTAATTTGAGGTCGGTAATAGATCGCTTCTTCTCACCTATCTTGAGTTCAATAACTGCCTGCGGGCCAGAAGTGGAACGTAGCCGAATATCTGTTTCTTTACTATCAGCGGTAACGCCCTCTTGATCGACGGTGTAAGCCGCGCGGGAACTGGAGATTAACTGATGTGCGATAAGTTGCCGCATAGTGTTTTCATCATCGACACAAGCCCATCCCGCTCGGGGTGAAGAGTCTTCAAGCAAAATGTCGTCAAGATCACTCAATCTGTCGATCATCAGTGCATACATGTCGGCCGATGTCGCGGGTGGAATGTCACCGTTTCGCTCCAGCTTCAGAACTTCTTCTTCAATAAAAATTCTCGCATCGCAGTCATGGGCAGAACGTTCGATAGCTATGGCCGCGACACGATCCTTAAAGTGTTCAAACAAAGGGTCTTCAATCATGGCTTGTTTTGCTTTCCACCCTGCATTGCTGCCAGAGTCGAATAGGGCTTTCAGGATTAAATCTCGTCCCCGTTCAGCATAATCACGTGTTCCTGGTGTATATGATGATTCGTGTACTTCGTCATCTGATCGGCGGACGTGCGTATATCCAAGGCGTAATAAGCGAAGTAGCTGCTCAGGATCGATGTCAAGGTCGGTTAGTCGAACTTCAAGATTGTCATGTCTATCCCCAAACAAAGTTGCAAAAAGAAACACTGCCTTTCCGCATTTTTCAATGGGGAGCCTCGAAAGGGTATTCTCTAATTCGTCCACTCCTGCCTTGGGGTCCAGTGTAAATAGCGTGGAGAGGAATATGGCCCTAATAGAGTCTTCCTCCGCTGATTTAAGCTCTCTAAGTGCGATGTCTCGAAGATTTTTCAGGGAACTCTTACTGCCATGTCGCAGTACAATATTGACAGCCTTGGACAACCGGTAAGCCGCTGGCGGCTGATCTTTAAACTTTCGAATAACTTCAAGCGGCCCATTTAGCCATGCCTCAATCCTAGGAACGAATAGTTTAGCGAGCGACGGCGGATAGTAGGAAATATTCTGGAGGGTCATAGGGTGGGCGTTTGCATTAATATCTTCGCTAAGCTCACATGAGAGACCATTTCCAAGTATTTGATCTATAGCCTTAGGGTGGTGTTCAGCAAGTGCGCCAAGCCAGGCTGGGAGACCGTTTTGAGCAATCGGCGCATAACGTGCAGCAAGACAAGCTTCGCCGTGGCTTAAATTTTTTGCCCACTGTGGGTCTTCTGCCTCCGCAGCTATCGCAGCTACACCAAGTTCCCAACTAACTAAGGTAGTTTCTTTCTCGGATTCTTCTCGCTCGCTTCGTATCGATGGAAGGTCACCGCGCCAGACCCGCATTAAGGCTGTCCGGAGTAGGTCTGCGGTGTCCCGGCCAAAATTAGACTCGATAAAGCTCCTATTCCAGCCTGACGCGCGACTTTCTTCTCCCGAGCGCGCCATCGCTTTCCATAGACTCCAGATAGTGCTTTCCATTCGGGAGTCGGAAAAAGCAGCCTCTGGATTATTAACTAACTCACGCCAGAACAACATCCAGCTGCCTTTTGTTTTTGCTTTTTTCTTTTGGCGCTGCTCGGCTGCTTTCTCCGCCTGTTTTTCATATTTAACAATACGCGGATCTCGATGAGCTGGCTTTGTCCTCCGTTCTAGCGTGTCTGCGAGTACAGGGTTGTCACTGACGAGTCCTCTAATTTGATCTTTCTGCTCTTCTGAGCAATCCCACAGATATAAAGCGGCTTCGAGCATCACTTCTCGGTAGTCAGATAAGCCCTGTTTGTCCGCGAGCGCCTTAAACACCCACTCGGTATCTTCCTCGGGGCTAAGTTCCAGCGGCCCGTAAAAGGATGCCGTACGAAACCGACGTATCGGGTCTTCTAATTCGTGCAGCTGCTGTATAAAGGAGAGGTGCTCATCAAAAACAGACCTTCGGCCGGCAGAATTCAAACTGCAAAGCGCCTGTTTAAGGTTTGTGGGTAGCTCATCATCGGAATAGGCCGTGCACAAGAGTCGACTCGAAATAACAGCTGATTTGATGACTGCAGAGTTTGAAATGCCTTCACTGATTAGGCGCAAGCAGGTAGCAGATAGCGCCGGCACTAAAAACTCACGCTTTGTTGTGATATTTGTTCCGTCGTGTTTTGAACATAGTCCCGCGCAAATTAGTGTGGTAAATCTAAGCCTAAGCTCGTCGAGATCGCTGATTGTTAATAAGGGCGAATTTATTAGCTTGGGGAGCTCCCATCGTAATCCACCGATCGCGTTCTTTTTCTGATTAATTCGATCAAGTATTTGGCAGAGTGCTTTCGCGCCTAAATATTTTGGGAAAAGTAAAATTATCGCCCATGAAGCCAGCTGGTTAGGCCAAGGATTGCTATTTTGCAATAGGTCGACAACGATTGATGGTAAGCGCGGGTCGTCAATTTCGACTAATGCTCGTAAGGCTATTATGCGTTCCTTCATTAGGGCATTGCCATCATTTACCGCGTTATACGCGATGTCCGCGCAGGCGGTAAGCTTTCCTACACCTATCAATTGGAGCAGAAGCTCTCTCACTTCTGGGTTTTCTATACCTTGGTCCCAGAGAGAGTTAATGGTTTCGGGTAGGTCTGTAGCGTCAGATAGCGCGAAGCGATGGACCTGAATTGATGGAATTTGCAACCCGCGCCACCCGCCTACGCCATAGCGCTGCACGTATGCTGTTAGTACTGCAGCTCGCTTTTTAGGCGATAGCGACTCAGGATCTCCATATTCCAACAATACGCTTGGTTGACGACGAATCAGCTCGTTAAAAAATATGTCATTTTTTAGTGCCAGCCAAGCGGTTACTTCTCGCAGTGAAGGTTTTACTATGTCGTCGCCTTGAGCTGTAGTGGCAAAAAGTAGCCGTTTAGCACTCTTTATGGGAAGGCCTCGATCGAGGAGGGCAGATATCCTTTCTGCTGCGAGAAATTCAATAACCGATCTATGGTGAAAGCGAACACGACCGTAGGACGAGAATCCAAATAACGACCTCTCAAGCAGGGTTTGTCGTTCTTCGTCGTTCCAGCTTGTAAGTACGCGAACTGGGTCAAGTGCTGCTTCAAGTCCCACTACCTGATCCGCCTTCGTACTATGTCGCAAAGTCAGCTTGCGAGTCAGTAAGGCCGCGAGTGCCAACTGCTCGGCTCCGTTCCTAGCTTGGTCGGCAGAAAGTGGGGCCCTTTCCCTTCGTTCAGTATTGGCCCTTAGCTTGGTCGCAACGTTATTTTCCACCTGTTCATAGTGGGTTCGAATCCGGCGGTGCTCCCTCCAGTCGGCGCAAAGCTCTATTAGATCTTGGGGGCGCCGGGCAAACTCCTCCGCGTTTCGCCTTTCAATATCTTCGATCATTTCGTCAGGGTTAGTCACACCCTGAATTTCAGCCATCTGTCGAATTTGCTTGTCACTAAGAGGCAACATTCGGACAGCTCGAAAAGCTGGTGGAGCTTCGGTATCGCTTTCATGAGTCCTTTCCTTCATGACAACTCTGGCAAAGTCTTCGTCAGTTGCGAGGTCTTCAGTGGGCTCAGGGACGGGGAGATACTCTTTGAACAATTGTTGATCAACTGGGGTGGGCCGTGATGTAATAACGATTTTAGACCTACCTAAATTTCCCTCAATCAGTGAGGAAAAGTTACCAAGTGCGGTAGCGAACGAACCTTGTGTAAGCTTTAGCTCATCAACGGAGTCGAGAAAAAAGGTCGCTATATCTGATCCTGAGTTGCACCAGGCTTCAAATCGCTGGCGTTCTCTTGGCTTAAAAAGGCCGAGGGGACTAGACGTGGCCAAGCTAGCAAGCTCCAGCATGAATGCTGGCTCGCCAGCCTCCCACAAGGCATCCCGCTGTGATTTACATTCGTGAGTTTTACCTGCCCCAGCCTCGGAAATGATTAAAATGCGATCTGACTTCAGTAGCTCGGACCAATCATCGCCCCGTTCGAGGCCAAAGTACTCCAGGTATATGGAGTGGTCTTGCTGCTCAAGCTCGCCTTCCTGTATGTCGCGAAAGACTCTTCTCACTGTCGTGTTCCGTCGATAGTCTGCTGTGGGTGCCTTTAGGGCAGGACCGACAGTTTGGCTGCAAAGGCATGCAACTATCAAGTGTCGCTTCTGTGCTTTAACAGGCGAATTTTACAGGCTTCCATTTGATAGGGGCGCCCGTAGATAAGATTAATCTCCGCTTGAAGCTGCAGCAGCGCCGTTGGATTCATGCCAGTACCGCTGGTGTTCGCCGGATATAAGAAGGAGTAAGGGCAGGGTGGTAATTCCAATTATACCCCCCCGCTCCAAACTTGCGGACGTGTGGGTTCGACTTCCCGCGCGGTATAGGTGGAAAAACCTAGGAATTAACCTCCCCCTACCCACCGGGGGCGGGTTTTAAGGCTTTGCTCTCTTAGCCATCTATTTGCGGCATAGCGTCCGACGTTTTGTTTCTTGTGCTGCACGAGCTCCCGACTTGCCGCCACCCTCCATCTTGCAAGGTAGTCATCCATGACTTTGAGGCGTGTGTGCACAAAGCTGGGCAGGTGACTTAGTAAGAAGTGGCAATCATCTCGCAGTAACTGCGCACCGAGGGCGTCGCAGTATTCGATTAGCTCTAAGTTCGAGAATGGGGGAGTCCTCCCATTCTGAGGGTCGCTATAGCTATTGCCGCGATTCTTGCTATTTCTACACTGGATACGCGGTCCAGTAATGGCGTGAATTGCGGGAATAGCAGTAGCAATATCCCAAGGATGGCCTTCTCCGTCTATTAGTTCAGCTAGCATCGGTTGCGCTCATTAGTGCCGGATTTATGCAGAGCACGTCTCTCCGACCGTCATTTTCTAGCTTGAAACGGCCCAATAGCTCCAGCGCCCTGATAGCTGGGTCTAGCTTTGCCTTCTTCCGTATGGAATAGGGGCCTTTCTGTGCAACCTCATTTTTGGGTATTTTCCGATCGCCGTATTTTTTGCACTTGTCTACTACCCACTTTTCCAGCGTAGCTGCGTCTTTGAGAACCTGTGGCAAATCCACTTCGTTAAAGAACCTCAGGGTTTCGTTCAGGTGCCAGGCAGCCAGTCGGCACGCCCCATTAACCGAATCTATGCCGATCGCACCGGTGCCGCCATTCTCGAATATATGGAAAAGTGCTGATAGTCTAGCGGCGTTGTCTGCGGCCTTGCTAGCTGCATCTCTGACACTCTCCAGCCCGCCACCTTCTCCAAGCTCCTTTTCTATGCCATTGTAAAATTCCACCCATAAGGCTTTTGCTTCAGGAGTAAAAGATAGTGCTGGCGGTTCAAGTGTGCCTTTCCTTGTAAGTGGTGCGGGGCTGTCAAGAATCTCCCTAACCCGCCGGCTGAATACCTCTAGGGCAGGTGTATTCTTGGGCGGTTCTTTGTAAAGTCTGGTGCCCTGAGTGGATTGTGGCCAAGCGAAAAGAAAGCGTGCCCAATAGCCACTTCCGCGCGCCAATGCACCTACGCGTTCAATGAACGTTTCCAGGGTCTCTTTTTGTACCTGTAGTGATACGGTAAGCCGAACTCCGTCAATAGTGAGATCGCCGGAGCCTACGCGCCCTACGTCCAGCATGCCTCCATCCCAGAGGACGTTAAGCGTAGCGAGATTACGCATGACGCTCTCGCTGCCCATACCATGAGAGCCAAAAATGATCCCGCCTTCGCTACTGGAAATTCCTCCAGATGGGTACTTCTTTGCCAGTGTTCTACCAAGGCTTTCAGGAGTGTGATCACCCAATAACAGCTTAGGTACCTTTGGAGAATGCGGTTCGCGTAGTTCCAGCTCTGTCAGCTCGGCCTCTTTTTTTCTTATTACTGACTCAGGTTCCTGCTCTGCTCCTTTCTTGATCGCTGCTAGCAGTCCAGACCGTTTGGCCTCCCATGCCGCATGCTCAGATTTGTGGCGCTTGATTTCGGAGGCCATTACTTCTGCCTGCTCTTTTTCGTACTCAGCAATGGGCCTCGTGAAGTACCCTTCGCACGTGGACTTCCGCTCTCCTGAGTCGGCAATAGTCAGTAGGAATAAGCTCGTGGGCCCCTTTAGCTTTTCATCGCGCTTAACGTCAGATAAGTGTTGAGTAGCGATAGAAACTGCTCCGAGAGCTGTTGAGGCTACTAGAGGAAGCGGGGCCTGGGTAAAGCTGGCCACCTCCTTGACGGCGGCCTGTATCGTTGGCGGTAATGCATCCTCAGGATACGGCTCGATTTTATGGATGCCCACGATGGGTTGTGGGTCCGGCCACTCTGGTTTTGCTACCGCTATTGTCGCTACTTTTGCTATTTCCGGGGCAGCGCTTTGTATGAAGCTGCTTGCATCACCCTCTGCAGTTCTAGGTTTCTGTATTCCAGCCGCAAAGGCGCTTTTTAGAGTCCTGTTAACCTCGTCGTCATCTAAACCGGTGGATATTGCAGCAGCGCGTAATACGTTCATAGCCTCTGACTCATCAATCTCGCCACCACCGATTAACTGACCAATGCAGTAGGCTTCTTCGTTGAGGCTGTTGTTGCGGCTCCCTTCTTTAGTTACACGTACTCGTTGGTAGGCACTATCGAGTGCGGCGTGGCCATATCGGGAGGTTCTCGTTGGTGCTATTCCGTTGCTGGATACGGTGGGCGCATTGTTGTTAGGCAATTTTCCTCCTTTTGCCTTGTGATCAGCAATTTCTCGTAGCAGCCACTGTGGAGCCTGAGGGAGTGTGCCGGTAAGCGGTATTAACCATTCGTACACTTTGCCCGAGATATGCATGCTTGGGGGTGCAACTGCGTAACTTGTATTGCCTCGCACATCGAAGCAGCCAGCTATCCCGCCAGTGCTTTTGACTTTGCCTGCCTCGGGGTTGGCGAAATATAGGTGAAAGCCCTTGCCTGTTCTTACCGTGGGGCAGTGGGGCATAGTTGTGCCATGTTTTTCTAGCAACTTGGAGAACGCTTCCTGGTTATCTACGTCCACGACAAGTGCATTGGGCAGCAGTCCGATATTGGCGTTGGGCCACATGCTCCACCACCGCTTAATTTTCTCGGGGTCGATTGTTGCGTTGTGAAGCCCGTTTTTTGTGCGCGGGTGTTTGCCAGGTTTGTTGCGGCATGGATTTTCAGTGCATGTGCAGTGTCCTTCCTCGCTAATGGAGTGGAGGGGTAAAACGGGGAACCCCTGTGCTGCGTACTCAAGTGCACTGCTCACGAGGCTAGACATTTTTTTGGGGGTCGGCTGTTCTGGGTTCACAATCTTTAACTCTGTGTATTACATATACCGGCTGGGGCGGGGCTGGTGGTTTACGAAGAGGCGCTCAAAGTCGAATAGCGTGCCTTTCAAGAGCAGTGCTAGCAGGCATCTGTGAGCAAGCTATCTTGGAGGCTGCGGACGTAGCCGGCCTTCCAGACGGAAGTTTTTGGCCCCAGCTTTTTAGGGCGCTCTACCTTTCCTTGCTGCACCCACCCCCACCAGGTACTTAAGCCAATACTGAGAAAACGGGCGCAGTCTGAAGCTCTTACAAATGCATCTGGATCGTGAGGGAAATATTCGGCTGGTCTTTTGGGCATTGTTATGTGCCTCTCTGGAGTTGCTAGGACTGAGGGGAAAAATATATGCAACAGTTAAGTGATGCCAAAAGGCGATTCGAAGGAGGGGATTTTGGATCTAGTGCGCTGTAAAGCGACAGAAGTAGATAGAGTTATACAGAGTGGTACGGAATGCGCAGGCCGATAAAAGCCCCACTGGATTAGCCAGTAAAAAAAGATAAAAGCACGGATTTTTTGGCGATAAAGAGTGAAAAATTTTAGGCAATGATTTCCGTTTTGAGGGTTGCGACCGACTTAATCCGATTCACTTTGGGGTAAGGATGGTTAGGGGTACATGCAGGAGGACGTTTTCGCTTGGCGAGGCTTCCGGGGGGGCGGTAGGCCCCGGCTAAGTTCCAAATTTTGCTTCGATGAAATTTCCGCCAGAGGCATCTTCGCGGAGTAGGTCTAGATAGTCCGCCCACCGCTGCATCATGCTGCTCCGTGCTTCGATATGGGTGGTTCGATTGTAGGCCCGTCCCAACGGGTCCTTTACTGTGTGCGATAGGGCGGCTTCAATTAGCTCTACGGGCTCGCGAAGCTCTTCATCGAGCAAAGTCCGCCCCATAGCTCGGAAGCCTTGGGCGCTCATTTCATTACTACTAAACCCCAAAGTGCGAAGGGCTACTCTGACTGCGTTTTCGGACATCGGCCGGCCCATGCCGCGGGCACTGGGGAACACGTAGCGGCCATGGCCAGTGAAGCAGTGTATCTCTTTCAAGAGTGTCAGCGCCTGCCTCGCGAGGGGCACTAGCATTTCATTCTGTGCCTGCGATTTGCTCTTTCCTGTTTTGGTGACCGTGAATTCCAGCCGCTTCTTCTCCCAGTTAACGCTCGACCACTCAAGTTTTCGGATCTCTCCTGGCCTCATAAGCCACAAAGCTGACAGTTTTAATGCAACCGGTACTGTCGGAGATTTACCCTGATACTCATCTATTGCCAGCATGAGGCGGCCAACGTTTTTGGGGTCTGTAATGGCAGCCGCATGAGTACCTTTTTCGCGTTTGATGACGTCTCGGAGCAGGGCGGTGGGGTCGCTATCGACTAAACCCATTGGCGCAGCGTAGCGAAACACTTTGCTTATGTAGCTTTTCGCCTTAGAAGGAGTTTCTTTAAGCCCCCTGTCTTGAATGGCGCGCAAGCAGTAATGGACTTCAGCAACGCCTATCTCTGCAATAGGGGTTTTCCCGAGGCTGGGCAGTACGTAGCTGCCCATAATGTTGCTTATTTTTTGGCAGGTTTTGGGTGCCATCTTTCCTTCGATGTCGCGCTTGTACCATTCGCGGAATATCGCTTCGAAGGTATTTTCCAGTGCTGCCTTTTGGGCGACCTTGCTCGCTTTCCTTGCTGCAACGGGGTCTACCCCTTCCGCTACTTGGCTGCGCATTTCGTCGCGGAAGCTCCGGGCTTGTTTCAGGCTGATGGCAGGGTATGTACCTAGGCCTGCTTCACGCTGTTTGCCGTGCAGGCGGAAGACGAACAGCCACCGCTTAGAGCCGTTGGGGAATACCGCGATCCATAAGCCCCTCTCGTCGGCCATTTTGTATTTCTTGGCCTTCGGCTTTAGGGCCTTGATCCTGGTGTCAGTTAGGGGCATCGGGCACTCCTGGAGGGGCGGGTGGCAATAGGCTGCTTTACCCATGGTTGGTGGCGCTGTGTCTATTCTGTTGGGGTTTGGCCTATGCAAGCCCCAAAAAATACTGGCTCCGAATTATAACCCCAATAAAAACCCCAACACCAAGTGCTGGATTAGGCTGGATTTGTCTGGGCTAATTGGTGAGCAAAAGTGGAGAAAATTCTTTTAAAACAGGGGCTTGGTGGGTGATTGTGGGCATGCTCGGATGGGAATATGGCGCCCCCGGGTGGACTCGAACCACCAGTCCGGACTTAGGAGGTCCGTGGTTTATCCTGTTAACCGACGGGGGCCGGTGAGGGCGCACATTCTAGCGACTGTCGCCGCGCCTGTCATGGGGGAGGACCGGCGGGTGTCCTTTCCTGAGCAGGCTGGGGCCCACGACGATGTTGTCTGGCAGGTTTCCAGTATCTTTTCCCCTGATGACTCGTCTCATTTTCTTCCCCTCTGGCCTCTCCGTTTGTCGCTTGCGTCGGTAGAATTGCTAGCCACTTCTCATTATTGATCATGAATGTCACCGAGGGTAACGTCAGATTGTGACGGGTTACCTCTGTGCGTAATTAATGAGCGGTGCTGAGGGCCGTCTTTCCCCGGGGGTATTTTGAGAAAAACTGCCGCAATTTGGTAACAAATAGCCGCTATTTTTGCGTCTGACGCCACCCGTCGCGGAGAGACTTTTCCCGCCGGTGGGGCGTGTTGCTGTGGCGTGTGTAACCTTGCGAAAAAACTTGTTTCCACAGTGAAAAAGATGCTTGACCGGAAAAGTCAGAGCTGGCTAATCTGCGATTGCACAACAAAAACAGACAAAGTGTTTCTGCCTTGGCAGATCGAGATTGTGGAGTTTTCTATGAGCGGCAACGTTATCGAAAATGACATGGATTTTGATGAAAACGATTCCTCGTCGGAAGAGGATCTACTGTATACCCCTCACAATCCCAGGGACGCCCGCCGGATGGTCGAAGACAAGCTGGAGGAGATGCGTCTCAGACGGGAGCTGATGGATTTCCAGTACGATTTTTAAGCTGGCAGGAATTTTCAGACCAATTTGCGCATACCGGTGTATGTCCGGTTTTATACAGTGAGCTGCCCGACCGTTCTGAGCATCGCGTCTCTAGCAACGGGGTAGTCCTCTCCCAAAGGGAAAAGGGTGCCTTGTGCACCCTTTTTTCGTTTGTGGGCGTAACGGGCAGGCGACATGGTCCGGCACCCGTTTTCACGCCACCCGGTGGGGTGTATATTGGGTGCAGGCGTCAGGAATGGAAGGAAAAGGGACCTTCAGATGGTAGTTTCCGACAGGTATGACAGCAGGGTGACCTCGGAAGTCTCGGAAAGCGGTGATGCACTGATCATCCGCGTGGCCGGCAATTTCGATTTCAATATGCACCGGGAATTCCAGCGGGCCTATCGCAATGTGTCGCCGCCTCCCAGAACCTTCCTCGTAGATCTCTCCGAAACCGATCATCTGGATAGCGCTGCGCTGGGAATGTTGCTGTTGCTGCGGGATTACTGTGTGGAAGTAGCGAGCGAGGGCGTCCATCCGCAGGTGGAACTAATGAATGCCAATTCTCACGTGTCCCACATTCTATCCGTCTCCAATTTTGACCGGATTTTCAGCATACGCTGAGGGGCACGTTGCTGATGGCTGCCTTTCGCGTCCTGATTGTCGAGAGCGATGCCAGCGAGGCGGCAGAGCTCAGGCACCTGATCCAGGGCTGGCGGCATACCGCTGCTGGCGGAAATAAATTGCCCACCGACGTAGGCGTCGAAGTTGCGCCGGATATTGCCGTTGCACTGGAGACCTATGAAGAGTTTCTTCCCAATCTGGTGATTTTTGGTCCCCTTGCTGCGGCGCGGGTTGCCAGTGGCGATATCCGCCAGTTGCGACAAAGTGGTGGCATCGAGCCTGTTCCCATCCTGTTTGTTCACGACTTGACCGCTCCGCAGGTGCCCGTCGAACCGCCCACCGATTGTGACGATATCCTCACCAAGCCTTACAGCCCGCCCCTGGTACAGCTAAAGCTGGCCTCCATCCGGCGTTTCTGCGAATTCAGTCGTTCATTGATGGCGCAGCGTGACCGCTTGCGGCGGCACCATGCGGATTTCCTACAGGAGCAGGCCAATGCACGGGAAATCTTTGGCAATCTCGGCAACGAAAGCTGTCTGGACGGTACCCCGGCAATTCGCTATCACCTTTCACCGCGGGCGGTGCTGAATGGGGACCTGCTCGCGGCCACCTACACACCGGACGGCAAGCTGGTGCTGATGCTGGGCGATTTTGCCGGCCACGGCCTGGCAGCAGCCGTTGGTGCGGTGCCCCTGACATCCATCTTTTATTCCATGATGCCCCGTGGCTTCTCCATGAGTCGGGTGCTGCGGGAAATGAACCGCAAACTGCACGGTATTCTGCCGCGGCAGATGTTCTGTTGTCTGGTCATGCTCGAACTGGATCCTCGGCGCAATCATCTGCGCATCCTAAACGCCGGGATGCCCAGCCCCTGCCTAAAACGCACCAGTGGTGAGCTGCTCCTGCTCGAATCCCGGCATCTGCCATTCGGCGTGCTACCCACCGATCAGGTGGATACGTCGATCGTCAATTTACGGGTGCTTCCCGGGGACCGTTTGTACCTGTGGAGTGACGGCATTCATGAGGCGCGCAATAGCAAGGGAGAGCACTTTGGCGAATGCCGGTTAATGGAATTGTTGCGTGCGGATGGCAACAGCGCCCAGGCGTTTGACCAGATCCTGATGGCCGTAAATGCCCATGCCGCAGAGCAGCACGATGACCTGTCTCTGGTGGAACTGGACCTGACCGACGACTCTCTTAACCGGAGCGGGTGTCCAGCGGCGGATCAGGCAGGAGATCGTCGGGGCGGGCGGGTCGGCAACTGGTCGATGCGTCTGCAGGTGACCCAGGAGGAGTTGCGCGAGGCAGATCCGCTGCCGCACCTGCTCGGGGTTCTGGCCCAGATGCCCGGTGCTGCGCGTTTTCAGGAAGATCTCGCGATTGCTCTCGGCGAGCTGTTTCGCAATGCCCTGGAGCACGGCGTGCTGGGGCTGGATTCTTCCATCAAAAATACCGATGACGGCTTCGTGCGTTATTACGACCTGTTGGCAGAGCGCCGCAGTGGGCTGCAGGAGGGGTGGGTAAGTATCTCGCTCAGCTGTAGTGAGGGTAAGCAGGGGGGCACATTGATACTGGTGGTGGAAGATAGCGGTAGCGGGTTTCCGGAAGTCCGTGAACCCACGGGGGTATACGCGGGCCGGGGACTCAACCTATTACATACAGTGTGCGACGAGGTGAATTACTTGCCGGGGAGTAGCCGGGTAGAGGCGGTGATTCGCTGGGATGTTGCGGAAAAAGATCACGATACAGCGGAAGCGCATCGCAATGCCATACAAAACACGCCACTACCGGTATAATGCCGGCTACTTTTTCATCAAACGCGGTGCACAATGGCATCTGGACCTGCGCAAACAGCAAACAGTGGATCTGTTGACCTCGCTCTGAGTGCGCGGGAGCTCGCCTGTGAGCGGGACGGCCGCGTTTTGTTCGAGGGGCTGGGGTTTGAGCTGGCACGAGGCTCCGCGCTGCAGATAGAAGGGGCCAATGGCGCCGGTAAGAGCACACTGATTCGCACGCTTATCGGAACGGCATCCGATTTTACCGGCGATATCCTCTGGCGTGGAAATCGGTTCCCCGCGGCACTTCCCTCCCTGCGCGCATCTCTTCTATATATTGGTCACAACGCCGGTGTGCGGCGTGGACTTACCCCCCTGGAAAACCTGGCCTGGTACGGGGCTTCCGGTTCTGCGGCGATTGCAGCACTGGATGCGGTTGGGCTGTATGGGTTTGAAGATGTGCTCTGCCAGCAGCTTTCCGCCGGTCAGAATCGCCGGGTAGCGCTGGCGCGACTGTATTTGCCGGATGCGCCCCCGTTGTGGATTCTGGATGAGCCGCTCGCGGCCCTGGATGTCGCCGGCGTTGCCAGCCTGGAAGCCCAGATGAATCTGCATATGCAGTGCGGTGGTTGTGTCTTGCTGACTTCCCACCAGCCGGTAGCTATTGCGCCGCTTGCAAAGATCAACCTGGCAGACTTCCAGCCCTGTCGGGACGTATCAGCGGAGTGGATGTATGCGGGCTGAATCGGTGAAGCAATATAGCGGGGCCGGGGAGAGTAATCTGGGGGCCGAAGGCGCAGCCGCCCCCCTGCGTGTCGCAGGCTTTTACACCCTGTTTCGCACCGAGCTGACCCTCGCTGTGCGTCGTCGCTCTGATATCGTCAATCCGCTGCTGTTTTTTGTGACCGTGCTGGCCATGATGCCACTTGGCATAGGTCCGGAACCTGAAATGCTTGCACGCATGGCGGCCGGCTTGATCTGGGTGATGGCATTGCTGGCAACGCTCCTCTCCCAGGAGTCCCTGTTTCGCGGTGACTATGAAGATGGCTCCCTGGAGCAGCTGGCGCTGCAGCCCCAGCCTCTGTACTTCCCGGTGCTGGCCAAGGTGCTGGTGCACTGGTTGGTGACCGGCTTGCCACTGGCGTTGCTGTCGCCCCTGCTGGGGATGATGTTAAACCTGGGGGAAGCCGGCTACTGGCCCCTGTTCGTCTCCCTGGCGCTAGGGACCGCGAGCTTGAGTTTGATCGGGGCAGTGGGTGCCGCCCTGACCGTGGCACTGCGGCGTCCGGGCCTGTTGCTGGCGCTGATTATTATGCCGCTTTATGTGCCCGTGTTAATCTTCGGCACTGGAACGGTGCAGGCGGCCTTGGACGGATACAGTTACGGCCCGCAAATGGCAATTCTTGGTGCAATTCTGGCGGCGGCCGCGGCGCTGGCGCCACTGGCGGCTGCGGGCGCCATTCGCATCAGTCTCGAAAACTAACCCTTCTACGTACATTTCACGATAGCGGTACGGGAAATGGGGAACAGAAGGGCATAGGAGTACTTATTTTGTCCTGGCAATGGTTTCACAGATTGGGATCGCCGCGCTGGTTTTATCAGAAAACCAGCGCCTGGCTGCCGTGGCTGGGTGCAGCCAGTGTTTTGTTGCTTTCTGTTGGCATCGTCTGGGGGCTCGGGTTTGCGCCGCAGGATGCCAAACAGGGCAACAGTTACCGCATTATCTATATTCACGTCCCCGCCGCATTCCTTGCGCTCGCCGGGTACTACATCATGGCCTTCTGTGGTGCCATCGGCCTGATCTGGAAGATGAAACTTTCGTTCGTGGTGATGCGCGCAGCAGCGCCGATCGGTGCGGCGCTTACCTTCATTTCTCTGTTTACCGGCGCGATATGGGGAAAGCCAACCTGGGGCACCTACTGGGTGTGGGACGCCCGCATCACATCCATGCTGATCCTGTTCTTCCTGTATCTGGGTGTTATGGCGCTGTCTGGTGCTTTTAGCCGTGAGCAGTCCGGCGACAAGGCCAGTGCATTACTGGCGTTGGTGGGGACGGTCAATATTCCGATCATCTACAAGTCCGTCGACTGGTGGTTCACATTGCACCAGCCCGCGACCCTGAAACTCACCGAAGCCAGCACCATTGATCCCAGCATGTTTTACCCGCTGATCACCATGATTGCCGGTTTTTACCTTTTTTATGCCTGGGTGCTGACGCTTCACACCCGTAGCCTGATCCTGCAGCGCGAGTGGCGTACCCAATGGGTGCGCGAGCTGTTCGCACCCGCGGCCCGAGCTTGAGGGAGCTGCCATGCAATTCCAATTTGACAGTTTCGCCAGTTTTATTGCCATGAATGGCCACGGCCCTTACGTCTGGGTTTCTTATGTCGTGGCGCTGCTTGTGTTGGTGGCGCTAGTGGTACAGCCGCTGCTGCGCCAACGTCAACTGCGCCGGGACTTCGGTCGACAGATGCGCCAGGAAGAGGCGCGTCGTCGTACGGCGGAAGAACGCCAGCCACAGCCAGAGCCTACAACCGCGTCCTGAGCCTGAATGGCTCCGCAGCCGTTTTTAAAAATCGATTTATAACAGGTCAATCATGCACCCAGCCCGTAAACAACGACTGATTCTGGTGGTTCTTCTGGTGGCACTTTCCAGTGCCGCCGTGGGTTTTGTCGCCTACGCGATGCGCTCCAATATGGACTACTTTTATGCGCCCAGCGCCTTTGCTGCCGGTGAAGTGCCTTTTGAAAAGCGTATACGTGCCGGTGGCTGTGTGGTGCCGGGCAGTATCGTACGCGACAACGATTCCCTCGACGTGCGCTTTGCGCTTACCGATGGCGAAGCAGAGCTGGAGGTAGTGTTCGACAAGATTCTGCCGGACCTGTTTGCAGAGGGTGAGGCTGCGGTGGTGACTGGCAAGCTGCAGCAGGATGGTTACGTGCGCGCAGACCAGGTGCTGGCCAAGCACGATGAATCCTACACACCGCCGGAAGTTGCGGAGTCCATGCGCGGTAAGGCGAAATGCCATGGAGATACCAAGATATGAGTCCTGAGCTGGGTCACTTTGCCCTGATTGTCGGTCTGCTGCTCTCGGTGGTGCTGTCGGTTGTACCGCTGCTGGGTACCTACACCGGTCGCGTACTGTGGATGGACACCGCGCGCCCGCTTTCGCTGGGGGTGCTGGCATTCACCGCACTTTCCTTTGTCTGCCTGACCGTGGCGTTCGTTAACAGCGATTTCACGGTGGCTTATGTGGCGCAAAACTCCAACAGCATCCTGCCGATGATTTATAAGATCACCGCAGTGTGGGGTGGTCACGAGGGCTCAATCCTGCTGTGGTTGTTGATGCTGGCGGGTTGGACTTCAGCGGTTGCCCTGTTCAGCCGGCAACTGCCAGATGTGCTGGTAGCCCGGGTGTTGTCGGTGCTCGGCATGCTGTTGATCGGCTTCTTCCTGTTTATCCTGCTTACCTCGAACCCCTTTGATCGGATCCTGCCATTTCCGCCCAATGACGGCAGTGACCTGAACCCGCTATTGCAGGATCCGGGCATGATTATTCACCCACCGCTGCTTTATATGGGGTATGTGGGATTCTCGGTGGCCTTTGCATTTGCCATTGCGGCACTGTTGGAAGGGCGCCTCGACAGCGCCTGGGCGCGCTGGGCACGGCCGTGGACGGCGATAGCCTGGTCCTTTCTCACCCTGGGTATTGCCCTTGGAAGCTGGTGGGCCTACTACGAGCTGGGTTGGGGTGGCTGGTGGTTCTGGGATCCGGTAGAAAACGCCTCCTTTATGCCCTGGCTGGTGGGGACGGCCCTGCTTCATTCCCTGGCGGTGACTGAGAAGCGCGGACTTTTCCGCAGCTGGACTATCCTGCTCTCTATTTTTGCCTTTGGTCTCAGCCTGCTGGGTACTTTCCTGGTGCGTTCCGGCGTATTGACCTCTGTGCATGCTTTCGCCACCGACCCCCTGCGCGGCGGGTTTATCCTGGCGTTCCTGGCGGTAGTGGTGGGTGCGTCCCTGTTGCTGTTTGCAGTGCGCGCACCGGCAGTGAGTGCCGGCAGCGTGTTTTCAGTGCGCTCCCGGGAAACCTTCTTGCTTGGCAACAACATCGTGCTGGTTCTGATCATGGCGGTAGTGATTACCGGTACCTTGTACCCGCTGCTCGCCGATGCGTTGGGCTGGGGCAAGATCAGTGTGGGACCGCCCTTCTTCAATATGTTCTTTGTGCCCCTGATGCTGGTGCTGAGCCTGCTGCTGGGGCTCGGTATCCACGCCAACTGGAAAGATAGCCAGATGGGCAAGCTGGCGAAGACCTGGGGTGTGCCCGCGTTGATGGCAGCGCTTGCGGCACCGCTGGTGACCCTGCTGGCGGGTGACTTCCACTGGGGTGCGATGCTCGGTGTTTTTGCGGGTCTCTGGGTGATCGCCTCCAGTGTGGCGGATATGCGGGTGAAGTCGCGCAATGCAGAGACTCTCTGGGCCGGCCTCAAGCGTCAGCGTGCCAGCTACTACGGCATGCATCTGGGGCATATTGGTCTCGCCATTTCCATACTCGGTGTGGCGCTGACCACCGTTTACAGTGTTGAGAAAGACCTGCGTATGTCGCCGGGGCAGAGTGCAGCGCTCTCCGGTTACGAATTTACCTTTGAGGGGGTGCGTCAGGTTCAGGGGCCGAATTACCGAGCTTCTGAAGGTGTGTTGATGGTGCGCAAGAATGGCCGCCTGGTTGCGGAGTTGCTGCCCCAGAAGCGCAGCTACCTCTCCGGGGGCAACATCATGACCGAAGCGGCCATTGATAGCGGCATTTTCCGCGACCTGTACGTGGCGCTGGGCGACCCCATGGATAAAAATAACCTGGGCGGTGATTGGGCAGTGCGCCTTCAGTACAAGGCGTTTGTGATCTGGATTTGGCTCGGCGCGGCGCTGATGGCGCTGGGTGGTGCCATTGCGGTCGCGGACAAGCGCTATCGCAAGATCAAAGCGGCGCGGACAGCCAAGGTGGCCGCTGACGGTTCTGCAGATGGCTCCCTGGCCGTGACCTGATTCCGGCCCGCTTCACCAAAAGCCAGACTGAATTAAAGGATAGCGACGCCCAATGGCCAGGTTAAAACTGTTTCTTCCGCTGATAATTTTTGCCGCGCTGGCGCTGTTGTTCTGGCGTGGGCTCTCTTTGAACCCGCAGGATATGCCTTCGGCGCTGGTGAACAAGCCGGTGCCCGAGTTCACGCTGCTCGATGTGGAATCCAACCGCGAGCTCAAAAAGAAGGATCTGCCCAACAAGCCGCTGCTGTTGAACGTGTGGGCCACCTGGTGCATTTCCTGCCGGGTCGAGCATCCGTATCTCAATGATCTGGCTGCGGGCGGTGTGCCCATTGTCGGTATCAACCTGAAGGACGATAACGAGGCGGCGCAAAAGTGGCTGGAGAAATTCCACAACCCCTATCTGTTTTCCGTATCGGATGTAGAGGGGCGCCTGGCGCTGGATCTCGGCGTGTTCGGTGCACCGGAGACATTCCTGGTGGACGCGGGTGGAACCATCCGCTGCAAGCACGTTGGTGTCGTCGACGACAAGGTGTGGCAGACCAAGCTGCAACCCTTGTACGAGCGTTTACAGGATCAGGAATGGGACGAATTTTCTGGTGAGTTATCAGATTCCCTGCTCGCCCGTTGTCACTGAGACGGAAGAGAAAAAGAGCCGTTTTATCTGCTGGCTGGGGCCAGTTACCGATAAGGCGGCTTTTTTGCGTGAACTCGAAATAATCCGTTCTCGCTATCCCGATGCCTCGCACCACTGTACGGCACTGGTGATCGGCAATCCCTCCAACCCGCAGACAATGCAGTCCGACGATGACGGTGAGCCCGGCGGCAGTGCCGGGCGTCCGATGCTTGAGTTGTTGTTGAAGCAGGGCGTGGGCAATGTCGGGGCGATCGTCACGCGCTATTTCGGTGGCACCAAGCTCGGCGTGGGTGGGCTGATGCGTGCCTACCGCGGGGCGGTAGGTGCGGCACTGCAGTCCGCCGAGTTAACCACCTTTATTCCGTTGTTAGCCGTGCGGATTGTGTGCGATTTTGCGGACGAATCCCGCGTACGTTTTCTGGTTGCCCAGTGTCGCGGTGTTTGTGACGATGCCGGGTACACTCACCAGGTAAGCGTACCGGTTCAGTTGCCTCAGGATCAGTGGTCCACGCTCAGGGCGCAGTTACAGGCGGAGGGTATCCGCTTTGAGGAGCTTGAGTCGACCTAGTGCATCTGTCCGGGGTTGGCTGTCGCGCAGGCGATAATTTCCTCTGGCTTCATGCCTTCACTGAGCATTCTCGCTCCTCCCGGTATCACCAGTGCAGAACCCGTCGCCATGGCAACGCGTTTCCCCTCCGCATTGGTGACAACACATGAAGACACTCGCAGCTGTCGTCCGCGGTGGTGGACTCGCGCGATCAGCGTGAGCGGTCCCGAGTCTATATTCGCTGCGTGGGTAAACCGTATATGCATATCGAGGGTGGCGAACAGGTCGCCGGCGGGAAGTGTCGAATAAACCGCCCCTCCCATAGTGAAGTCCGCCGCCCATGCGAGCAGTCCTCCGTTAATGGAAAAGCTACCGTTGGAAAACCAGGCCGACGATGGCAGCGTCGCTTTGCAGCAACCATCTTCAATCGCGGTCGCGCGGTACCCGGTAAACAGCCACACCGGATGGGTGCGGCCCTCCTCAATGGTGGCACGCTGTAGATCGATAGGCGTCAAGCCGGCCAGTTCATTCAGGTTGCAGAAGTTGGAAGAGGGCGCTGGGCGCAGATAGGGATCTTCCGGGGTTGTGGGGCCAAGATCCGGTTCGGGAAAGTCCGTGCCGGGGTCCACGGGAAAGTCCATGATGAGGCAGCGCGAGCTGCCAAAAGCCAGTGTGCGCCCGTCCTGATCGGAGATCTGCACGGTAGATAGTCCCACCTGGCTTCCCGAGTGCACGGTGGTGGCGTGACCGATGATATTCCTGGTCTGCTCCGTGATCGGGCGCAGAAACGACATGTTGAGTTCAGAGGTGGTCAGTATTTTGGATGCGGGCAGTGTGGTCCAGATTGCGGAGGCCAACGGTGAGTCCGCGAACAGGGCATAGATGCCACCCCAGTAAATGCCGGTGCCATCCGCTAGCCAGGGTGAGATGGGCATGGAGAAGGTCGCTTTACCCAGTCCGGCTTCTGTGGGGCGCAAACCCGTCAGTCGCCAGATGGGTGGCAGCGGGAGATCGCCGCGAATATAGCGCTTGAAGGTCAGCAGTCCCTCCTGCTGCAGGGCTCTCAAATCGGCAATGGCGCCGCGGTGGGGTTCATCGGTTATGTTGGGCATCGACTTCTCCCTGTGTATCGGAGAGATACCGGAGAAATACTAAGGTCGCTTGGGGAAAGGTGTTAGTGGCGGAAACAAAAAAGGCCCACACTTTCGTGTGAGCCTTTTCTGTATATGGCGGACCGGACGGGACTCGAA
>NZ_LZDE01000326.1 GCF_002009015.1 Microbulbifer mangrovi
GTCACCGGCGTCGTACCAGCCACCGCGCAGGTCCCGTTCGGTAGAGGCGTCACCGGTGGCGTTGTAGCGGCGGGCCTGGGGATCCTGGCCTTGGCCAAGGTGGCTGGCGCCGTCAGTCCAGCGTGCATCCGCGTAGGGTGCCTGTTTGGCAAAGCCGGCACGCTGGTAATAGAAACTGCGCACGGCGTGTTTCAGTACCGGGCGGTACACATCCGCGGCAATACGGAACACGGGTGATCGCAACTGGTTGCTCTCATCGGCAAGAATGTAGTCGCCTTCCTGGCTCACGGCAGAGAGGTCGATATGCCACACCCGGTCGCCGGAATTATCCGCCGTGGCACCGCCGTTCCAGGTTTGTGGCTGGGTAGTGTGGACCACTTCACCGGAGTCATAGTTGATCACGTGTATTTCCGATGCGGGCACGTAGCTGTCGGCACTGTCGTATCCCAGCTGCGGGTCGCGTAGCACGGCGACCTTTTCGCTGTCGGGCAGGTAACCGAACTGGTCAACGGTGATAAAACCGCTCGTCTCATAACTCAGGTAGCCGCTGCCGGCGCCACCGGAGGAAGAAGAAGTGGAGGAGCCCGATGATGAAGAGGAAGACGAGCTGCCCCCGGACGAGCTGGATGAGCTGGACGAAGAGCTCGATGAGGAGCTTGAAGACGAACTGGAAGAGCTGGATGACGATGAAGAGGACGAGCTTGATGAGGATGAGGAAGATGACGAGCCACCGGAAGAACTACCGCCACCGTCTCCATTGACGCTCACGGGTACCGGGGAAATGCCACCCGGGCTCACCAGGAACCCGACGCTGGCCTGGCCGTCGACGGCGATGGTGCTGTTATAGGATGCCGGGCCCACCACATAGTGATTGCCGGTTTGGGAAACCAGTACCCCGTTCCAGATCTGGGTGATCTGGGCATCCAGGTCAAACTCTACGGTCCAGTCGGATAGTGGTGCTGACTCGTCGTTGAGTACAACGATTTCTGCCTGTGCCCCCTGTCCCCAGTCGTTGGGTATATTCATGCTCGCCTGTGCGGCGAATACCGCCGGTGCTGCGAAGCACACCGTGGCGGATATCAGTAAATGCGAAAGACGCATTGCCGGAACCTCCGTTTTCTCTCTGTTTATATAAAAAAATCCCATCAGGCCGCGCGGCCAAATTTGGGATTCATATGAAATGTATGATTTATTGACGTGCGAATACCTGGACTGGCCGCACAGATCGCCAAAAAGCGTTGAGAAGTGGAACGGGGGTCACGGGAGCTGGTTTAAATACGCGCAAGACAGGCAAAAAAATGGGCCGCATGATGCGGCCCGAAGTGAGTGAAGCGATTTCTCAGGGACACTCGTTGAAAGCGATCAGCCGAACTGGTTCATGGTGTTGTCTTTACCAGCAGCTTTCAGCGCGGCTTCACCGGCGAAGTACTCTTTGTGGTCGTCGCCCATGTCCGAGCCGGCCATGTTCTGGTGCTTCACGCAGGCGATGCCCTGACGGATTTCCTTGCGCTGTACGCCCTCGACGTAACCCAGCATGCCTTTCTCACCGAAGTACTCCTTGGCCAGGTTGTCCGTAGACAGTGCCGCGGTGTGGTAGGTCGGCAGGGTGATGAGGTGGTGGAAGATACCAGCCTCGCGCGCCGCATCTGCCTGGAAGGTACGGATTTTGTTATCCGCCTCTTTGGACAGTTCGGTCTCGTCGTATTCTGCGCTCATCAAGTTGTCGCGCTCGTACGCGGAAACATCCTTACCTTCTTCCTTCCAGGCATCGAATACCTGCTGGCGGAAGTTCAGGGTCCAGTTGAAGGACGGGCTGTTGTTGTACACCAGTTTCGCGTCCGGCACCTGCTTGCGAATCTCATCCATCATGCCGCCGATCTGACGAACGTGGGGCTTCTCGGTTTCGATCCAGATCAGGTCAGCGCCGTTTTGCAGGGAGGTTACGCTGTCGAGTACGCAGCGGGCTTCACCGGTGCCTTTCTTGAACTGGAACAGGTTGGATGCCAGACGCTTCGGACGCAGCAGCTTGCCGTTGCGATTGATGATCACATCGCCATTTTTCAGATCGGCTTCGGAAACTTCCTCGCAATCCAGGAAGGCGTTGTACTGGTCGCCCAGATCGCCCGGCTCTTTGGTTACCGCGATCTGTTTTGTCAGGCCGGCACCCAGGGAGTCGGTACGTGCAACGATCACACCGTTGTCGACACCCAGCTCGAGGAAGGCGTAACGTACAGCGCGGATCTTGGCCAGGAAGTCCTCGTGGGGTACGGTCACTTTACCGTCCTGGTGACCACACTGCTTCTCGTCGGAAACCTGGTTCTCGATCTGGATACAGCAGGCACCGGCTTCGATCATTTTCTTGGCCAGCAGGTAGGTGGCTTCCGCGTTACCGAAGCCAGCGTCGATATCGGCGATGATCGGCACCACGTGGGTTACATGGTTATCGATTTTGTTCTGAATCGCCTTGGCAGCCACTTCGTCGCCAGCTTCGCGGGCTGCATCCAGCTCGCGGAACAGGCCGCCAAGTTCGCGGGCGTCGGCCTGGCGCAGGAAGGTGTACAGCTCTTCGATCAGTGCAGCAACAGAAGTCTTTTCGTGCATGGACTGGTCGGGCAGGGGGCCAAACTCACTGCGCAGGGCGGCAACCATCCAGCCGGACAGGTACAGGTAGCGGCGGTCGGTCTTGCCTTCGAAGTGTTTCTTGATGGAAATCATTTTCTGCTGGCCGATGAATCCGTGCCAGCAACCCAGCGACTGGGTGTACTTGGAGGAGTCCTTGTCGTAGGCAGCCATGTCCTTGCGCATGATATCGGCAGTGTACTTGGCGATGTCCAGGCCGTTTTTGAACTTGTTCTGCAGACGCATACGCGCAACAGATTCCGGGCTGATGGCATCCCAGCTGCTGCCGTTCTTGTCACAGAGCTTTGCTGCCGCTTCGATTTCTTGAGAGTAAGTGGACATGCTGTGTTTCCTCAAATTTCCTCGAATTTCTTCGAAAAGGTGACTGCGGTTAGGTTGTGCGTATCGTAGGAGTGCTGGCATAATTTGGCTAATTTATTGTTCTGATTCTCGCTATCCAAATAGTGAATATTTGCCTGAACCCCTTGGTAACACTGAACTGACAACAACCTGATCCCGGCCAGTAGTGCCGGCCGAGAGCCCCCGCCCATGAATCTGGAAAGAGCTGATCTAAACCTGCTGGTCTACCTCGATGTCCTGCTGCGCGAGCGCAACGTCACCCGTGCCGCCAACCAGCTGGGACTGTCCCAGCCCGCTATGAGTAATGGCCTGAAACGCCTGCGCGAACTGTTCGGCGACCCGCTCCTGGTGCGTACCCGGGAGGGCATGATGCCCACCGAGCGCGCCATGGAGCTGCAGCCCATGGTACGCGAGGCGCTTGCCGCGATTGACCAGGTGATCCAGCCCAATCGGGATTTTGCGCCGGCAGATGCCCGTCGCACCTTCCGAATCATGGCGAGTGACTACGCGGAATCCACACTAATACCGCCGCTACTAAAACAATTACGCGTCAGTGCTCCTGGTATCAGTCTAGACATCATGACGCCCAGTGACGTGAGCTTTGTGGATGTGGAACAGGGCAAGGTGGACATGGTCATCAACCGCTTTGACTCCATGCCGCAGAGCTTCCACCAGGCGACTATCTGGAGTGACACCTTCTCCTGTGCGATGCGTACGGATAACCCGATACTGCAGGACTACAATCTGGAGAGTTATCTGAACGCACAGCACATCTGGGTCAGCAAAACCGGCATGGGTGTGGGTGTTGGGGTGAATCCGGAAGATGTGCAGCGCCTGGGGTGGGTGGATGAAGCCATCGGCCGCCTGGGACAGAAGCGCGATATTTCGGTATTTACCCGTCACTATCAGGTGGCCATGCTGTTGGCTGAGCAGAGCGATCTGATCGTCACCGTGCCGACCCGTCTGGCCCAGCTTGCAACCAGCAATCCCCGGGTGGCACTCCGGGAACCGCCACTGAAGATACCGCCTCTGGAGCTGAAAATGGCCTGGAGCCCACTGCTGCAGCAGAGCGCGCCACACCGCTGGATGCGGCGTCTGATTCTCGATGTAGGGCGCCAATTGTAACGGGGGTTGGCGGCTATAATTCATTTTGAGAATATCGAAGATAGTGCCTATAAATTAGCGATATGTAACTTTCCCTGTTTAGAATGCCGCAACTCACCAGTCCCTAGCACCAGTACCAAGAGGTCAGACATGACGGAAAGAATCCGTATTGGCGGTCTGCAGATCGCCTCAGAGCTTCACGCATTGATTGCACAGGAAGTGATTCCCGGCACCGGGGTCGACGCCGATGTGTTCTGGGCGGAATTCGAAAAAATTGTCAACGACCTTGCACCGGTAAACCGCGCGTTGCTGGCCAAACGCGACGATATCCAGGCCCGTATGGACCGGTGGTACAGCGACAACCCCGAGGGTTACAAGGATCTCGAAGCCTACAAGGCGTTCCTGAAAGAGATCGGATATCTGGTCGATGAACCGGCGGACTTCACCGCAACCACCGAGAATGTGGATGCCGAAATCGCCACCATGGCCGGTCCCCAGCTGGTGGTGCCGGTGATGAATGCCCGCTACGCGCTGAATGCCGCCAACGCCCGTTGGGGCAGTCTGTACGATGCGCTGTATGGCACCGACGTGATCAGCGAAGACGGCGGCGCGGAGAAAACCGGTGAGTACAACCCGGTGCGCGGTGACAAGGTGATTGCTTACGGCCGCGAGTTTCTCGACCAGGCGGCGCCGCTAAACGGGGCGAGCCACACGGACGTGCGCGAGTACCGGATCAACGGCTCCCTGTTCGAAGTTTCCCTGCGCAATGGCAAGGTTGCGGTGCTGCAGAACAGTCGCCAGTTTATCGGTTACCGCGGCCCTCAGGAGGCACCCGAGGCGCTGCTGCTGGCCCACAATGGTCTGCATTTTGAAATCCAGATCGATCGCGAAAGCCCCATCGGCAAAACCGACAAGGCCGGTGTAAAAGACATTCTTGTGGAATCCGCGCTCACCACCATCATGGATTGCGAGGATTCTGTGGCCGCGGTCGACGCCGAGGACAAGGTTGTGGTGTACCGCAACTGGCTCGGCCTGATGAAAGGCGATCTTCAGGAAAAGGTCAGCAAGGGCGGCAAGGAAATCCTGCGAACTCTGAACCCGGACCGCGAATACAGTGGTGTGGAAGGCGGCAAGGTAACCCTGCCGGGTCGCAGCCTGATGTTCGTGCGCAATGTGGGTCACCTGATGACCAACGATGCGGTGCTCGATAAAGATGGCAATGAAGTGCCCGAGGGCATCCTCGATGGCATGATCACCAGCCTGATCGCCATGCACGATCTGCGTGGCAATGGCCCGCTGAAAAACTCTCGCAGTGGCAGTGTGTATATCGTAAAACCGAAGATGCATGGCCCCGAGGAGGTTGCATTCGCCAACACCCTGTTTGATCGCATTGAAGACGCGCTGGGGCTTGCCCGTAATACCCTGAAAATGGGCATCATGGATGAGGAGCGCCGTACCACGGTCAACCTTAAAGCCTGTATTGCAGCTGCCAAGTCGCGTGTCGTGTTCATCAACACCGGCTTCCTGGACCGCACCGGTGACGAGATCCACACCTCGATGCTGGCCGGACCGATGATTCGCAAGGGCGACATGAAGCAGTCCAAGTGGATTTCTGCCTACGAGGACTGGAACGTAGACACGGGGCTGGCCACCGGACTGAAAGGGCGCGCCCAGATCGGTAAAGGTATGTGGCCAATCCCGGATCAGATGTCGGCGATGATGCAGGCAAAAATTGCCCATCCCCTGGCGGGCGCGAATACCGCGTGGGTCCCTTCGCCGACCGCGGCGACCCTGCATGCCCTGCATTATCACAAAGTCGATGTGGCTGAAGTTCAGCAAGAACTGGCAGCGCGTAAACCGGCGAGCCTGGATGACATCCTTACCGTGCCGGTCGCATCAAATCCGCAGTGGAGTGGTGACGAAATCCAGCGTGAGTTGGACAACAACGCGCAGGGTATTCTTGGCTACGTGGTGCGCTGGATCGATCAGGGGGTAGGCTGCTCCAAGGTTCCGGACATTAACGATGTGGGGCTGATGGAAGACCGCGCCACACTGCGTATTTCGTCCCAGCATATCGCCAACTGGTTGAAGCAGGGCATCTGTACCCGGGCGCAGGTCGAGGAAACCATGCAGCGCATGGCGGCCGTGGTGGATCGCCAGAATGCCGGTGATGCCGCCTACCGCGATATGGCGCCAAACTTTGATCAGAGTATCGCTTTCAAGGCTGCCTGCGAGCTGGTGTTTGAGGGGTGCAGTCAACCTAACGGTTATACCGAGCCGGTCCTGCATCGCCGTCGCCGCGAATTCAAGGCCAGTCAGCCTTGATCCGGTAGCGGATTCCCTGTGAAAAGCAGACCGACATGAAATAAAATGCCCCGCCGCGCGCGGGGCTTTTTATTTGTGTAAGCTGGCTGTAGTCGACAATACGATCCAGCAACTACGGAAGGAATCAGCATGCTCAAAACCACCACTCCCACTGTCGAAGGTCGCCAGATCGAGGACTATCTCGGCGTGGTCGTCGGCGAGGCCATTCTCGGCGCCAATATCTTCAAGGACATCTTCGGCTCCATTACCGACATCATCGGGGGGCGTTCTGGCTCCTACGAACGGGAAATGGCCAAGGCGCGCAAAATAGCCTTTGCGGAAATTGAGGCGCAGACCCGTTCCCTGGGCGGCAATGCCATCGTCGGTATCGATCTGGATTACGAGGTGGTTGGCCAAAATGGTGGCATGATGATGGTCAGCGTCAGTGGCACCGCGGTAAGAATTCGCTAAAAGATTCGCGTAAAGGTTTTGCGGATCGACCGAGCTGACCGGTGGTATTGATAGGTGGTTATGATTGATAGCAGCAAGCACAACGACGAGCATTACCTGTTACTGAAAACTGCCGGGGTACCTCTCGAAGGTCAGCAACCGCTGGCACAGGAGGTGGCGGTTGCTTTTTGCTACAACGGCATCAGTCACGCAGTGATGATGGCGTCTCCCGGCGCGCTGGAGGATTTCGCGCTCGGGTTCAGTCTTACCAGTGGTGTCATCTCGCACCCGGATCAACTTCTGGATCTCGATGTCAGTCTGCAGGAAGACAGTGTCGTCCTGGATATGACGCTCAATCAGCGCACCCTGAATCAGCTCAAAGTCTCGCGAAGAACCATGGCTGGCACCAGCAGCTGCGGCCTGTGTGGCGTCGATGCACTTGCCCAGGCGCTGAAACCCATCACCCATTCACCCGGGATAAACTTCAACCAGCTGCCACCTGCGGAACAGATTTCCGGTTTGCGCGCGCGTTTTCAGAATGCCCAGCAACACTTGCATTCCAGTGGCGCAATGCACGCAGCGATTTACGTTGACGAGCGTGGCGAGACGCGATTCTGTCGCGAGGATATCGGTCGCCACAATGCGCTGGATAAATTGATTGGGGCCTGCGTGTGTGAGGGTATTGATATGCGACAAGGTTTCGTCGCCATCACCAGTCGCTGCAGTCTCGAATTGGTCCAGAAATCCGTGTGTAGCGGGGTGAGCACCCTGGTCAGCCTCGCGTCTCCATCAGATATGGCGGTACGCTGGGCGCGAAAATATTATCTCAATCTGTTGCACCAACCTGTACAGGGCCCGGCGCGACTTTACAGTGGCCGCGGAATAGATCCTGGCTCAGAACCTAATTCACCCGCCGAGGTATCTCAATGAAAACGCCTGTTGATCGATTCCGTTTTCGTCCGTACAAGAAGCCCGCGGCGGGTTGGGGCGCATTGCGCAGTGTTGCCCACGCCTGGCTTGACAGCCGGCAGCCGTTCAAGAATCTGCGCGCCATGCTGCAGACCAATCAAAACGGCGGCTTTGACTGTCCCGGGTGTGCCTGGGGAGAGGCGCCGAAGGAAGGGCACATCCGTTTCTGCGAAAACGGTGCCAAAGCGGTGAACTGGGAGGCATCCGGGCGCGGTGTGGATCGTGAATTCTTCGCTCGCCACAGTCTGAAAGACCTGCTCGCCGAGGACGATTACTGGCTCGAGTATCAGGGGCGACTGACGGAGCCGATGCTGTATGACGGGGAGGGTGCGCATTACCAGCCCATATCCTGGGACGAGGCATTTGCTCTGATCGCCAGCCACCTGAAAGCGCTTGAGACACCAGACCAGGCCGCATTCTATACCTCCGGTCGCGCCAGTAACGAAGCGGCATTCCTGTACCAGCTTTTTGCCCGCGCATTTGGCACCAACAATCTGCCCGATTGCTCGAATATGTGTCATGAGGCCAGCGGCGTCGCGCTAAAACAGAGTATCGGCACCGGTAAAGGCACGGTGACCTACGAGGATTTTGAAAAAGCAGAGGCGATATTCGTCATCGGCCAGAATCCGGGCACCAATCACCCGCGCATGCTCGAGCCTTTGAGCGATGCGGTAGAGCGCGGGGCCCAGGTCGTTGTGCTGAACCCCCTGCGCGAACGGGGCCTGGAGCGATTCCAGGCGCCTCAGGACCCTGTACAGATGCTGACCGGTGGGGAAATGGCCCTGAATACCGCCTATTTGCGTCCGTCCCTCGGTGGAGATATGGCGGCGATCCGCGGTATTGCCAAGTTTCTGTTCCAGTGGCAGGACGAGGCGGAGCAGGGCGAATCCACCGGCCCGCTCGACCTTGAATTTATTCACGAGCACTGTGTGGGCTTCGAAGACTACCGCGCTCAGGTTGCGGCTACATCATGGGACGAAATCCAGTCTTTTAGCGGGCTGGAGAAAGATGAGATTGAACGGGCGGCACATATTTATTGCCGCAGTAACGCCACCATCATCTGCTGGGCCATGGGCGTTACCCAGCACCGTCACTCCGTAGCCACGATTCAGGAAATTACCAACCTGCAATTATTGCGCGGGCAGGTCGGTCGTCCCGGTGCCGGGCTCTGCCCGGTGCGGGGGCACAGCAATGTGCAGGGCGATCGCACCATGGGCATCGATGAGTGCCCATCGGCCGCGTTTCTCGATGCACTGGAACACAGGTTTGAATTCTCAGCACCTCGATCGCACGGCTACAACGTGGTGAAAACCATCGAGGCGATGCTTGCCGAGAAAGTGAAAGTGTTTATCGGACTCGGCGGCAACTTCGCCCAGGCGACACCGGACAGCGCCCGCACCCACGGCGCGCTGCGCAACTGCGATCTCACGGTACAGATCAGTACCAAACTCAATCGCAGTCATCTGGTGACTGGCAAGAAGGCGCTGATCCTGCCGTGCCTTGGCCGTTCCGACATCGATCAACAGCACAGTGGCCCGCAGGCGGTAACGGTAGAGGACTCGTTCAGCATGGTCCACGCTTCCTACGGTCAGCTCAAACCGCTCTCTCCGGAGATGCGTTCGGAGCCGGCGATTATTGCAGGGATCGCGCAGGCCGCACTGGGCAGTGTTCCGGTGCCCTGGGTCGAACTCACGGAGGATTATCGGCGCATTCGCGAGCTGATCGCAGAAGTCATACCGGGCTTTGAAAACTTTGAGGAGAAACTGCAGGCACCGGGCGGGTTTTACCTGCAAAATCCGGCTGGCAAACGACAGTGGCATACCGCAAACGAGAAAGCCAATTTCTACAGTCACTCGCTGCCCGCACCCCTGCCGCAGGAGGTACTGGCAAAAATCGGCAAGCGCGGTGCGCGCAATGCCGACCTGGTATTACAGACCTTGCGCTCCCACGACCAGTACAACACCACTGTTTACGGTCTCAATGACCGCTATCGCGGAGTAAAAGGAGAGCGCCATGTACTGTTCGCTCACCTGGAGGATATTCACCGCCTGGGATTTGCCGATCGCCAGAAAGTGGATATCGTTTCCCTGTGGAGTGATGATGTCGAGCGCCGGGTTGCAGGGTTTACCCTGATTGCTTTCGATATTCCCAAGGGGCAGGCCGCGGCCTATTACCCGGAAGCGAACCCTCTGGTTCCGCTGGAGAGCTACGGTATTGACAGTTTTACACCCACTTCCAAATACATTGCGATCCGCCTGGAGCCGAACAGCGCACCCGAGCGGATCGTTTGATCGAGGGGTTTAGGCTGTTGCTTTTGCCGGATTTCCTTCTGTCGGGAAAGTACATACGAAATAGGCACCGTTGGTGTCGGGAGCTTGCTGGAGCTCGACTGTGGCGCCGTGGGCAAATGCGATTTCTTTTACGATGGCGAGACCAAGGCCGCAGCCTTCACCGGTAATCTTTGAGCGGAAAAAGCGCTCGAAAATCTGTGGCCAGTGCTCTCGGGGAATGCCCAGGCCATCATCTTTTACCGTGAGTTGAATCCTGTCGTTTTCTCGGTCGAGTTCCACCCATACATTGCCGCCCTCTGGTACATAGAGGATGGCGTTTTCCATCAGGTTCCACACCAGTTCCCGCAGCAGGAAATACTCTCCAGAAACTTTGAAAACATCAGGGGATTTACCGGTGAAGTTTTGGTGCAGCGTAACGTTGCGGTCGCGCGCCAGTTCCCTGAGGCTTTCTGTTGCCTCGCGGACTACGTTGTCCAGGGCGACCTGTTCGTTGCGCAATCCGCGGCCCGATGCCGTTTCTGCACGTGCCAGTTTCAGCAGCTGGTTGTTCAGGTGTGTCATGGCGTCGGTGGTCTGGCAAATCCGTTCCAATGCCTGATGGGTAGCGTCGAGACTCTGTTCCCGTAACGCCAGCTGAGCCTGTAGTTTGATCCCCGCGAGCGGTGTTTTCAGCTGGTGGGAAATGTTGCCAATAAACTGCTCACGCGCACTGAACGCATCGTCCAGTCGCTCCAGCAGGCGGTTGGTGTTGTCGATTACTGTGCGAACCTCTTTGGGTGCGGGCGGTGTACTGATGGGCGTCAGATCCCGCGGACTGCGGCTCGCGAGTTCCTGGCTGAGCCTCAGCAGGGGACGAATGCCGCGGCCGAGGGCGAAAGCAACCACCAGCAGGGCAACTACAATCATAGCCGCCTTGGAGAGGACCACTTCCAGCATCAGTGTGCGAGAAGGAGGGATTCGTTTATGCAGGGTTTCCGCAACGCTAACCACTGCACTATCGCCGGGGGATTCTGCATTGGCAAGCAGGGTGACGCTGCGTACCCACTGGTCGCCTATTTTGACGTTGGTGAAAACGGGTCCGCGTTCCAGAGTGGCGATTTTCAGGTTTACCCAGGCTTCACTTTTGCCCCCAAGTACCTGGCCATCGAGTGTGGAGACGCGGTAGAAAACCTCGTCCAGCTCATCCCACTTGAATACTTCGATGGCGACCTCATCCGCATGCAGCACGAGCTCTCCGTTTTCCCGACGAACTTCCTGCGCGAGGGAGTACGCCGAGTCGAGCAACCAGCGGTCGAACACCTGATTTGTGACGTGCAAGCCGATGCCGAAGGTGATCAACATTTCGATCAACAGCAAAACAAACAGCGGCCCGCCAACGAGTAGCAAGAGCAGTGAACGCAGATCGAGGCGGGTGCTCAATTGGCTACCTCCAGCACGTAACCCGCGCCGCGCTGGGTGCGAATGGCCAGTCCGGATTCTCTGAGCCGTCGCCGCAACCGATGCACGTAGACTTCGACCGCGTTGTCGCCGACCTCGTCACCCTCTCGGCTCAGCCTGTGCGCTAGACGCGCTTTGGTGACAACTTTGCCCGCACACAATGCCAGGATTTCGAGAATCTCATATTCCCGAGCGGGTAATTCGAGTCGCTCATCATTCAGGGTTGCTGTGCGCTGGAAAGGGCTTAGCTTCAGGTTGCCAAGATTTACCTCGTCAGTAGAGAGATTGTGGCTGCGTCGCAGCAGCGCACGCAGACGCGCCTCCAGTTCCCTGAGGTCGAACGGCTTTTCCATATAGTCGTCGGCGCCCTGATCGAGCGCGGCAACCTGTTGTTCTACGCCGTCGCGGGCGGTCAGTACCAGTACCGGTACGCGGCTCTGGCGCGCACGCAGTTTGCGGAGGAGCTCAAGGCCGTCCATATCCGGCAATCCAAGATCGAGAATGATCAGGTCTACGTCGTTGGCTCGTAGCAGGCCATCCGCGCGTTCGCCATAGGGGGCATGCAGCACGGTGTACGCGCTTTGTTTAAGCGCCTGCACCAGCCCCATTGCGATCAGCGGGTCATCTTCTACCAGCAGTACATTCATATGCTTGGGTATTCACTTGGATATCGGGTGAGCGAAAGATACACGATTCTTCACGAGCGTACCTGACTGATAAGACATTCCATTATCTGGGGTGGTGAAAGGTTGCTGAAAGCCTCGGCACGTATTCTCCCGTCCCTTGCGACTCTGACGGTGTTAGCCACAGTGGTCGCAGTTTCCGTCGATCACATTGACTGATTTGCTGTACAGGAGTTGCTGGTGATGGATTTGCAGAATCTGAAAAAAGACATTCCCGCGAGTGTCGTAGTATTTTTTGTGGCACTACCGCTGTGCCTTGGTGTGGCGCTAGCTTCCGGTGCGCCACTGTTCTCCGGACTGATCGCGGGCATTGTCGGCGGTACTGTAGTGGGCGCGGTCAGCGGATCGCGCCTCGGTGTATCCGGTCCGGCAGCGGGCCTCACGGTAATCGTGCTGAGTGCGATTGAAACCTTGGGCTCATTCGAAATATTTTTGCTGGCGGTAGTGCTCGGTGGCCTGATGCAGATTTTGCTGGGGCTTTTGCGAGCCGGCATTTTCGGTTACTTCTTTCCGTCGTCTGTGATCAACGGCATGCTCACCGGTATCGGTCTGATCATCGTGCTGAAGCAAATCCCCTATGCATTTGGCCTGCCGGAAGGGGCTTCCATAAGCGACGGTGCCTTGTCTCTACTGAGCGCTGTGCATCCGGGCGTACTGGCCATTTTCGCGCTATCCCTGGGATTGCTGATTGCGTGGGAGACGCCTCTGATAAAGCGATCACGCTGGTTGGCGATAGTGCCTGGTCCGGTGGTCGCGGTACTCTCCGCGGTGCTGTTATCCCTCGCGTTCGCCAATTCCACGGGCGTGAATCTCGAAGGATCGCATCTGGTGAGCGTCCCGGTAGCCACAAGTTTCAATGAATTCGTGGGCCTGTTCACACTGCCCGATTTCTCACAGTTGGCGAATCCACTGGTGTGGACGGTTGCGCTGACTATCGCGGTGGTAGCAAGCCTGGAAACCTTGCTTAGTGTCGAGGCCATCGACAAAATGGATCCGCTGAAACGTACCACCCCGACTAACCGCGAGCTGGTGGCGCAGGGCGTTGGCAACTCCTTCTCCGGCCTGATTGGTGGCCTGCCGGTAACCCAGGTGATCGTGCGTAGCTCGGTCAATCTGCAGACCGGCGCGCGCTCCAAGGCGTCCACCATCTGTCACGGCGTCCTGCTACTGGTGTGTGTGGCGACCTTGCCCAGTTGGCTGAATATGATTCCGCTGGGCGTCCTGGCTGCGGTGTTGATCCTGACCGGCTACAAACTCGCCAAGCCCGCACTGTTCCGCAAGATGTGGGACAACGGTATGGAGCAGTTCGTACCGTTTGTGATCACCGTACTCGGTGTGTTGTTTACCGATCTGCTGACCGGCGTCGGTGTCGGCATGGTCGCTGCTATTTTCGCACTACTGCGACGCAACTACCTCAACTCCCACTTCCTGCACAAAAAGCAGGATACGGAAGAAGGCGATCGCATTCGCATCAATATGCAGCTGGCTGAAGAGGTCACCTTCCTGAACAAGGGCGCCATTCGGAAAGAGTTGAGCGAAATCCCCGATAACGCCCACGTGATTCTCGATAAGCGAAACTGTATATATATCAATCACGATGTGGCAGAAGCTATTGCAGATTTTATCGATACTGCATCTGCACGGGGGATCGATGTAGACGTGATAGAGCGTAAAAATGTGGTGCCGATCTGGGACGAGCGCAGCCTCAAAGAGGCTGCTTAAACAACGGCGATTCCGCGGATGCGATACTTGCGCTGCTGCGGCCAGGGAAGGCCGTTACAGCGACAAGCGCTTCAGTTCGGTGTCCGGGCGCGCGTGAAGCCAGGCCTGGTCAAAGATTTCCTGGAGCTGCCTGACCCGGACCGGGTTTTGTGGGTGATAGGAGCCCGCCCATTTTTCCAAATCGGTTTTCTGTAGTACATGATCGCGATCGGCGAGGGCGAATTCCCAGTCGGTGGGTTCACTTGTGGGCTGAATTTTTTTCAGTTCGATGCGGCTACTCAATCGCTGAATGAGCGGCAGAATCCGGTGAGGATGGCGCAGGAGTGGGGCGGTGTCAGTAATAAGAATTTGTATGCGCGCGTAGCGGCTGCTGCGGGCAAAATCCGACAGCGCCTGAATGGTGACCGGGTCGCTGTACAGGGCTCTCGGCAGGCTCTGGGAATAGATGCGCAGGTGGCGACGACACGCGCCAATAAGCTGCTGAAGCGCCTCGCGGAAACCGCTCTCGTCCGCCAGTTGAAGCACCTCAGTATTCGCCGTCGGCACGTTACCGGTTGCAGTCGTCGGCATTCTCGCAAGGTTCCTTGTCGCTCAGGGTCAGATCCATGCGCACGTGCGGGATATCCGCTTCCATGAACTCTTCCCCTGTTACCGCGAATCCGGCTTTTTCGTAAAACGGAATCGCTTGTACCTGGGCGTTCAGGTACACATTCTTCTGGCCGGAGACCCGTGCAAATTTGCAGATTCGCTTGAGCAGCTCCAGCCCTGCGCCCAGGCCGCGCGCGTCTTTCAGTATTGCCATGCGCCCGATCTTGCCGCCGCCGGTAAGGCGGCCGGTGCCGATAGGCTTGTTGTGGTGGTAGACGAGGAAGTGTTGCGCGCTTTCCTCGTGTTCGTCCCATTCCAGATCTTCAGGGACATTCTGTTCTTCGACGAATACCTTTTGGCGAATACCTCGAATGGCTTCCCGATCCGTCTGCCAGTCGGCGAGGCGTACAAACAGACTCATCAAACATTCTCCTAGTCTTCTGCATCCGTGTCGTCGGATTCCAGCGCTTCAGGGTAAATGAGACTGCCCTGAGAAACCAGCTGGTCGAGCAATCCGTTGCTGGCGGCCAGCTCCGGATAGGCATCTACATCACTCTGGTCCAATGCGTGGGTATTACAGAAGCCCTCGGCAAACAGCAGGGGGGCAGGGAAGGCTTCGCCATCGATAAACAGGCTGGCTGGCTCGCGACAGAAGGCACAGCGGGAGCCTGGATTGAGTATCAGGCTGCCGCCAGCAGCCAACTGCTCCCGCCAGTCTTCCGCGGAGCCCGCATCCAGCGCGATGGTGTCGGGATATTTGGCTTCGGTCATGATGGCGCCGAACCACTGGGCGATATTCTGCGGCTGCTGTAGCCACTCGGCCAGGTGGCGTTGCACCCTGGCAACGGTCTGCTGATCGATTTCCGACGGGTTGAACGGCAGCTCCAGATCGGGATCGGTATAACGGTAGTGATCCGGCAGGCCCGCACCCAGTTCCGCAGCCAGGTCTTCCAGCATGGTGCGTGCAGAGGGCGCGCGAAAACCGACAGATATGGTGGTACAGCCGCCTTCGGCGATACCCCAGTGGCTGAATTGGGGCGGCAGATACAGCATATCCCCCGGCTCGAGCAGCCAGCTGGCTTCGGCATCGAATTCCTTGAGGATGTTCAGGGGCGTGCCCTCGACGCGCGGGCTGCTTGCATCTGCCTTGGGACCCAGATGCCAGCGGCGATTGCCCTCGGCCTGCAGCAGGAACACATCGTAGAAGTCGTAGTGGGGACCGACGCTGCCCTGGTCAGCGGCATAGCTGATCATGATGTCGTCGAGGCGCCAGTCGGGAATAAAGCGGAAGTGATCCTTCAGGTCGGCCACTTCCGGAATCCACTGGTCCACAGCCTGAATCAGCAGTGTCCAGTGGGTTTTGGGCAGGTTGAAGAAGTCTTCTTCGGTGAAGGGCCCGGTACGCAATTGCCAGGGGCCCTCGATACCGTTTTCCTCGATCAGGCGGGACTCGATTTCTTCTTCCAGTGCCATCCCGGCCAACTCCTCTCCAGAGATGGGAGAAACAAAGTCGGGAAAGGCGTTGCGGATCAGTAATGGCTTTTTCTGCCAGTACTCCCGCAGGAAAGTTTCCACCGGGATGTCGCCAAGGTGGGTCAGAGGTTCAACGGAATGGCGCTGGCCTGACTCGGTCATGGCGATATCTCCGGATGGTTGGTCTTGAATTGGTGCGACGTCAGATGTTTTTGGCTTGTGCTACGGCGTTGCCGATATAGCTCGCCGGGGTCATCTCACGCAGTGCCTGCTTGGCTTCTTCCGGCATCTCGAGACCATCGATAAACACCGCCAGGGTTTCCTTGGTGATGCCCTGGCCGCGGGTGAGTGCCTTGAGCTTTTCGTAGGGCTCTTCGATGTTATAACGGCGCATAACAGTCTGGATCGGCTCGGCGAGCACTTCCCAGGCGTTGTTCAGGTCTTCCTCCAGACGCGCGCGGTTGATTTCCAGCTTGCCCAGACCTTTCTGGGTCGCGGCGTAGGCGATTACCGAGTAACCTGCACCAACACCCATGTTACGCAGCACGGTGGAATCGGTAAGGTCGCGCTGCCAGCGGGAAACCGGCAGTTTCGCCGCCAGGTGCTGGAATACCGCATTGGCGATGCCCAGGTTGCCTTCGGAGTTCTCGAAGTCAATGGGGTTCACTTTGTGCGGCATGGTAGAGGAGCCCACTTCGCCAGCGACCACTTTCTGCTTGAAGTAACCCAGGGAGATGTAGCCCCAGATGTCGCGGTCGAAGTCGATCAGGATGGTATTGAAACGCGCAATCGCATCGAACAGTTCGGCAATATAGTCGTGTGGCTCGATCTGGGTAGTGTAGGGGTTCCACGACAGGCCGAGGGAGGTCACGAATTCTTCAGCATTCGCTTGCCAGTCCACATCCGGGTAGGCAGAGAGGTGGGCGTTATAGTTGCCTACCGCGCCGTTGATTTTACCGAGCAGCTCGACTTCGTGGATCTGCTTGACCTGGCGGCGCAGGCGCGCCACAACATTGGCGAGTTCTTTACCGACAGTGGTCGGGCTCGCAGTCTGGCCATGGGTGCGGGACAGCATCGGAACATCGGCGAAATCCTGAGCCAGTCGGGCGATCTCGCTCACGATCTGGTTCATCGCCGGCAGCAGCACCTGGTCGCGACCGGCGCGCAGCATCAGCGCGTGGGACAGGTTGTTGATATCCTCGGAGGTACAGGCGAAGTGAATGAATTCACTTACCGCAAGCAGTTGCTCATCGCCCTTTACTTTTTCCTTGAGGAAGTATTCGACCGCTTTCACGTCGTGGTTGGTAGTGCGCTCGATTTCCTTGATGCGCTCGGCATCTTCAATGCTGAATTGGGCAACGATGTCGTCGAGAACCTGGTTGCTGTTGCCGGTGAAGGGCTGCACTTCCGCAATCTTTTCGTGGCGGGCAAGCTGTTGCAGCCAGCGAACTTCCACTTCTACACGGGCACGAATCAAGCCGTACTCACTGAAAATATCGCGCAGTGGGGCAGTCTTGCTTTCGTAGCGTCCATCAATGGGGGAAACCGCGGTAAGTGCGGATAGCTCGACAGTCATTGTGTCTCTCCGATATTGAAATCCAGCCGCTGAAACGAACAAATGTAGGAAGCGGCGGCAATCTTAAAAAAACAGTCTTTAAGCGTTCAGGCTTAAAAAATTAGTGTTCCAGTGATTCGTACTTGGACACCAGCGCGTCCATGGCCGCAATCAGCTTTTTACGCTTGAACAGCAGATGTAATCTGCGGCCGCCCAGCTGACGCCACAGGGTCGCGGAGCGTACGCCGGCGAATAGCATGGTGCGAATCTGATTGGCGATGCGCTGCTGTTGCAGGAAATTAAAGTCACCCAGTACCTGAATGCGGAATCGGAAGGTGCTCAGGGTATCGCTGTAGATGCTCGCCAGATTGGCGTAGACATTTTCGTGATCGATACCAAAGTGTTCCGTTTGCAGTTGCGCCTTTTCCAGCCGGTTACCGATGATCGACAGCAGGTCCGGTTTTTTTGCCAGTTGGCGCTGCAGGTAAAGAATGGACAGTACGTAGCGCAGGCAATCGGTGTATTCCGGGTGGCTGCGGGTGGCCAGCAGTTGTCGCGCACCGCGCAGGCCGGGCAACAATTTTTCCACACCGCCGAAAACATCTTCGGTGGTTTCCGGATTTTGCTGGAACAGGCTGTATACGGCGGTCTCCATCTGCTCCGCGGGTGCAGTGCCAGTTTTGGCCAGGCGCTCCACCAGGATTGCTGCCTGAAATACCCCGGCCAGTGCCAGTGCCTGATCTCGCCAATTACTCAAGAGTTGCTCCCTGCAGCCTGTTTCTTTTTGGTTTGGTGTGGATCGACCTCACCCACACCGGTGGCCTGATCGATGACCGCGCCACCGAGGCAATAATCTCCGCGGTAGATCACCACCGATTGCCCTGGGGTGACTGCGCGTTGCGGCTGGTCAAAGGCAATCGTGATACGCCCTCCGTCCTTTACGGTAATCAGGCAATCCTGATCCTCTTGGCGATAGCGGGTCTTGGCCGCTGCACGAAATTCTTGTGCGGGCGCCGCGCCATTAATCCAGTGGGTCTGTGTGGCGGTGAGGCCAGTAGAATAGAGCAGGGGATGGTGCTTGCCCTGGGCCACGAGTAGCACATTGCGCTCCAGATCCTTGCCGACGACGTACCAGGGCTGGTCGCCAGCACCTTTGACGCCTCCAATCCCGAGCCCCTGGCGCTGGCCAATCGTGTGGTACATAAGGCCACTGTGCTGGCCCATTACCTCGCCTTCCGGGGTCTGCATTTCACCGGGTTGGGCGGGCAGGTACTGTTCCAGGAAATCCTTGAAACGGCGTTCGCCGATAAAGCAGATTCCGGTGCTGTCTTTCTTGGTGGATGTAATGAAGCCGTTTTCTTCTGCGATCCGGCGGACTTCCGGCTTCTCCAGTTCCCCGAGCGGGAACAGTGAACGCGCGAACTCGGCCTCGCCAACCGCGTGCAGGAAATAACTCTGGTCTTTGTTGCTGTCCAGGCCTTTCAGCAGATAGGTGTGTCCGTTCTCGTCCCGACGGCGCGCGTAGTGCCCGGTGGCGATGGCGTCCGCGCCCAGCATCTGCGCGTATTCGAGGAACACCTTGAACTTGATTTCCCGGTTGCAGAGGATGTCCGGGTTTGGGGTGCGGCCAGCCTTGTATTCGGCCAGGAAGTACTCGAATACGTTGTCCCAGTACTCGGCCGCAAAGTTCGCAGTGTGTAGCTTGATACCCAGGCGCTCACAGACCGATTCCGCGTCCGCCAGATCCTGGCGCGCGGTGCAATATTCCGTGCCGTCGTCCTCGTCCCAGTTCTTCATGAACAGCCCTTCCACCGCATACCCCTGTTGCATGAGCAACAGCGCGGCTACGGACGAATCCACACCGCCGGACATGCCGACGATCACGCGTTTTCCCGCGCCGCTGGCGCCGGGGCTGGAATCCGTAGAGTTGGGGGACACAGACAAATCCGAAACTGTCATGAAATACCGGTTGTTACAGTGAGGGGTGCCTCGGGGATTTCAACCCTGTGGGCACCGTGGTTGTTGCTACTGGGCTGGAAAATGGGGGCGCATTTTACCTGCGAAAGTGCTAACTGACCAATTTGCAGGAATCGTCGCGGTTGCCCGCTATCCCGACCGCGCGCAAAAAACGCCGCCAGACTCCTATTTCAGACTAGCCCTCAAGCGCGATAATTACCGAAAAAGGACGATTTCAGGGGCTGCCTCTCTTGAGACCCGCAAAACGGGCCGTATCACGCAGGCTATCGCCGGTTACGCGGTTTTCCAGTCGAGCGGCCTGGCACGCGACCTCGCGGTCGCTTTGGGGCCTCCGCCGATCGCGTTCGGGTGCCTTTGCTTGCCGGTCCTTGCGGGAGGTGTACGGTTTCGGTCCTTTGCTCACCCGGCGCCAGGCCTTGCAGGGTCCAGTTGCCGATGGCCCGCCGCACCAGGCGCAGGGTAGGGTGGCCAACTGCCGCGGTCATGCGGCGCACCTGGCGATTACGTCCCTCGCTGATGGTGAGCTCGATCCATGAGGTTGGGATGGATTTCCGCTCCCGGATGGGCGGAATGCGTGGCCAGATGTCGGGTTCCGCGATCAGGCGGGCCTTGGCCGGTGCGGTACGCCCATCCTTGAGCGTCACGCCTCGGCGCAATTGCCTCAGGACTTCTTCCGGGACCTCACCTTCTACCTGCGCCCAGTAGACTTTGGGTAGTTTGTTATCCGGGTGGGCAATCTGGTGCTGCAGCTTGCCGTCATCGGTCAGCAGCAGCAGTCCCTCGGAGTCGAAATCGAGGCGGCCGGCGGCGTAAACTCCCGGCTTCTTTATGTAGTCCGACAGCGTGGGCCGCCCATCCGGGTCGGTGAACTGACACAAGACACCAAAGGGTTTGTTGAACAGGATCAATTGGCTCATATCGCAAGTGTTGTCATGCCGCAGTCGTGTTTTCGTTGTAATCAAACTACAAAATCGGGTGGATGCTGATATAATCCCGCCGATTTTTAGCTGGCTCGGCGTATGCAACGGCGCAAACAATGAGCAGCAACCAAGACCGGCAGTGGATATTCGGCGCATTATGCCGGTTTTCCACCTATAAAGCCGGACGTTTAGTCAAAGAGTTACGGGAGTCAACTTAATGGGTCATATCCAAGTGCCGGCCAACGGCGAAAAAGTTACAGTCAACGCAGATGGTTCTCTGAACGTACCGAACACCCCGATCATTCCGTTCATCGAAGGTGACGGCATTGGCGTGGATATCACCCCGGTAATGCGCAAAGTGATCGACGCTGCCGTGAGCAAGGCGTACAGCGACGAGAAATCCATCGCCTGGATGGAAATCTTCTGCGGTGAGAAAGCAGCAGAAACCTACAGCGGCGACTGGTTCCCGGCTGAAACCCTGGAAGCCATCAAGGATTACGTTGTCAGCATCAAAGGCCCGCTGACCACTCCGGTTGGCGGTGGCTTCCGCTCCCTGAACGTTGCCCTGCGTCAGGAGCTGGACCTGTACGTATGTCAGCGTCCGGTACGCTGGTTCAGCGGTGTACCTTCCCCGGTTAAAGAGCCGAACAAGGTAGACATGGTGATCTTCCGCGAGAACTCCGAAGACATCTACGCCGGTATCGAGTGGAAAGCCGGTACTGAAGAAGCCACCAAGGTGGTCAAGTTCCTGCAGGAAGAGATGGGCGTTAAGAAAATCCGCTTCCCACAGAACGTCGGCATCGGCGTTAAGCCGGTTTCCGAAGAAGGCACCAAGCGTCTGGTGCGCAAGGCGCTGCAGTACACCATCGATCAGGATCGCGACTCCCTGACTCTGGTGCACAAAGGCAACATCATGAAGTTCACCGAAGGCGCCTTCGCTGACTGGGGCTACGAGCTGGCTCGCGAAGAGTTCGGCGCACAGCCGATCGACGGCGGCCCCTGGTGCAGCTTCAAAAACCCGAACACCGGCAAGGAGATCGTGGTTAAGGATGTGATCGCCGACGCCATGCTGCAGCAGATCCTGCTGCGTCCGGCCGAGTACGACGTAATCGCCACTCTGAACCTGAATGGTGACTACCTGTCCGACGCACTGGCTGCCCAGGTAGGTGGTATTGGCATTGCTCCAGGTGCCAACCTGTCTGACGAAGTTGCTCTGTTCGAAGCTACCCACGGTACTGCGCCGAAGTACGCTGGCCAAGACAAGGTGAACCCGGGTTCCCTGATCCTGTCCGCAGAAATGATGCTGCGCCACCTGGGCTGGAACGAAGCTGCAGACCTGGTTGTTAAAGGTATGGAAGGCGCTATTGAAGCCAAGACCGTAACCTATGACTTCGAGCGTCTGATGGACGGTGCAGACCTGAAGTCCTGCTCCGAGTTCGGCGAGGAAGTTGTCAAGCACATGGCTTGATAATCGACGAATAAAAAAAGCCCCGCCTCGGTTCGAGGCGGGGCTTTTTTTTGCCCTGTTTTTCACCCCAATGTGGATCTCTTGAGTCGCACTGGCGTTGTCAGCAGCGCGAATCCCAAGGAGGAATGCGAAAGGGGAGGTGGCACGGAGGTGCCAGTGGTGGGGCGAGCAGGTATCTCTGAATATCTGATCAGCTATCGCCGGCCGCAACTTTTCAAAGGTGTGAGAGAACCTCGAGCCTTATGACTCTTGCGGCAATTCTTCTCGACTGCAGTGGTCTGCCGGTCAGGGCCGGCAGGGCAGCTTAATCGAGCGCTTCTTCGGTCTCTTTTTCTCTTACCGATTGCGCTGCAGACGCGGGCGCTGGGGTTGGCGAGCGACTGGTCTCGGCAGTGGCAACGCTGATATTGGCTGCGTGGTAGCCTTTATCGCCTTGGATGATATCGAAGTTGACCTGCTGGCCAGCCTTCAGGGTGCGATACCCCTCCATCTGGATGGCGGAGTAATGCGCAAAAAGATCCTCCCCACCTTCGTCAGCAAGAATGAATCCATATCCCTTGGCATTATTGAACCACTTAACAGTACCGGTAGGCATGGCGAAATCCCTCTAATATTGCCGGGGCGACTGCTGGCCGCCTTACATGTATCGTTATTGTTATCGCGCTTCATGCGCTTCTTTGTGTGTACAGAATCATTTGTACGACTATTAGCTATAAGCTAGTGCCTCATCACCGCGTTGGCGCGGTTAATACCTCTTGTAGCCAAGACACCGGCCCTTGTCAAGGTAGGTCGGCACCCCGGACTGTGCTGGCACGGGTTTGGGGTTACAATATGCGCTTGCCAAATTGACTGCGGTGACCGGCGTGGGGCCTTTCGACGGGCTTATTCCCGATAGAAAAATATGGGGGCGTCAGCACTGTGAACCGTTTCCTGAACTCTGATTGACTAGCGCTATGGGAAAATCACAAATCATTAAACTACACTCGAACGAAGACGACGGCGGAGATGATTTCTATCTTCATGGGGCAGACGGGGATACCGCACTCGCGGAGGCCAAGCCGAGGCTGAAACGGCCGCCCATGTACAAGGTGGTCATGCTCAATGATGACTACACCCCGATGGAATTTGTGGTCGAGGCCCTGGAGCTCTTCTTCTATGTGAATCGCGAGCGCGCCACTCAACTGATGTTGCAGGTACACACTAAGGGAAAAGCGATCTGTGGTGTCTATACTCGAGATATAGCGGAAACAAAGGCCGCACAGGTTAATCAGTTCGCGCGGGATAATGAACATCCCTTACTTTGCGAAATTGAGGCAGATGAGGACGACGAAAACGGCGAGGAGGAGTGAAGTAAAGGACTACCGACGCCTGTGTCAGTCAGGTGTAACTTTTCCGGCCGGATATCCGGCAAAAAATCAGGAATGCCGGGTGTTTTTCACTACAACCCGGATGACATTGGCCAGTAAGGTTTGAGGTTTAGATGCTCAGCAAGGATTTAGAGGTAACGCTCAATCTAGCGTTCAAAGGTGCACGGGCGAAACGCCACGAGTTTATGACCGTTGAGCACCTGTTGCTGGCGCTGCTGGACAATGAATCCGCGGCAGATGTTCTGCATGCCTGTGGCGCTGACCTCAGTGCGCTGCGCCGAGAGTTACTCGAGTTCGTGGACTCTACCACTCCACTTATTCCGGAAAATGACAGTGAGCGGGAAACCCAGCCCACGCTTGGCTTCCAGCGCGTACTGCAGCGCGCGGTTTTCCACGTACAATCATCAGGCAAGAAGGAAGTGACTGGTGCGAATGTTCTGGTTGCGATTTTCTGTGAGCAGGAAAGCCAGGCCGTTTACTACCTCAAGCAGCAGAGTGTCGCCCGTATAGATGTAGTGAATTACATCACCCACGGTATTTCCCGCGTCAGCTCTGGCGGTAACAATACACACAACAGCAGTCCCGATCCCTCTCCCGAGCAGGTGGATGAAGACTTGGGGAGCACTGCCGAGCCGGGCGGCTCCGATCCGCTCGAAAGTTACGCCACCAATCTCAACCAGGAAGCAATACTTGGTCGAATCGACCCTCTGGTAGGCCGTGCCCCGGAAGTTGAGCGCGTTACCCAGGTGCTGGCGCGCCGGCGCAAGAACAATCCGCTGTTGGTCGGGGAGTCCGGTGTGGGCAAGACCGCGATCGCCGAAGGGCTCGCCCGGCGTATCGTCGATGGCGAGGTGCCCGAGCCTCTGAAAGAAAGCACGATTTACTCTCTGGATCTCGGCTCTCTGCTGGCCGGCACCAAGTATCGCGGCGACTTTGAGAAGCGCTTCAAGGCGCTGCTGGCGGAGTTGAAAAAGCGCGAACATGCGGTGCTGTTTATCGATGAGATTCACACCATTATCGGCGCTGGTGCAGCCTCGGGTGGCGTGATGGATGCGTCCAATCTGCTCAAGCCGCTGCTGTCCAGTGGTCAGCTGCGCTGTATTGGTTCAACGACATTTAATGAATACCGCGGTATTTTTGAGAAAGATCGTGCACTTTCCCGTCGATTCCAGAAGATCGACGTGCATGAACCTTCCGTCGAGGAAACTGTGCAGATTCTGCAGGGCCTCAAAACCTGCTTTGAAGATCACCACAAGGTGCGCTTTACCGATTCGGCCCTGGAGGCCGCGGCGCACCTCGCCAACCGTCATATCACCGAGCGATTTTTGCCGGACAAGGCCATCGATGTGATCGATGAAGCCGGTGCCTATCAGGCGCTATTGCCTGCGGACCAGCGTACCGACACGATCTCTGTGACCGAAATCGAAAATGTCGTCGCCAAGATGGCGCGCATACCCGCCAAGAGTGTTTCCGCTTCGGATAAAGCTGCGCTGGCCAAGCTGGATGAGAATCTGAAGATGGTCGTGTTCGGCCAGGATCAGGGGATCGAAGCACTCAGCACCTCGATCAAGCTGGCCCGTGCAGGTCTGGGGGCGGAAGAGAAGCCTATTGGTTCCTTCTTGTTTGCGGGTCCGACGGGTGTCGGTAAAACCGAACTCTGCCGCCAGCTCGCTCAGGTCATGGGTATCGAACTCATTCGGTTCGATATGTCCGAATACATGGAGCGCCATACGGTGTCCCGCCTTATCGGTGCCCCCCCGGGGTACGTTGGTTTTGACCAGGGCGGCTTGCTCACCGATGCAGTAACCAAGCACCCGCACAGTGTGGTGCTGCTGGATGAGATCGAAAAGGCCCACCCTGAAGTGTTCAACCTGCTGCTGCAGGTGATGGATCACGGCACCCTGACCGACAACAATGGCCGCAAGGCGGACTTCCGCAATGTGATTCTGATCATGACCACCAATGCGGGTGCGGAAGTGATGAGCCGTCGCTCCATTGGCTTTGCCAACCAGGATCACAGCAGCGACGGGATGGAGGAGATCAAAAAGATGTTTACTCCCGAGTTCCGCAATCGACTGGATAGCATCATTCAGTTTGGTTCGCTGGATATGGAAGTGGTCAAAACCGTGGTGGACAAGTTCATTGTCGAATTGCAGGCGCAGCTGGATGAGTCCAGGGTGACGCTCGAGGTCGACGATGAGGCTCGCGAATGGCTTGCAGTTAATGGCTACGATGAGAAGATGGGTGCTCGCCCCATGGCACGTCTGATCCGGGAAAAATTGCGCAAACCTCTGGCCGAGGCGGTGCTGTTTGGGGATCTGTCGGAAGAGGGTGGCAAGGTCGAGGTGACCGTGGAGAACGATCAGCTCAAGATCTGCACGGCGATGCCGGTGCATTGAGCACCAGGGGCCGGTAAACGCCGGATCTCACGCAAACGAAAAAAGCCACCTTCTGGGTGGCTTTTTTATATCTCGCTCAACCTGGATGGGCTGACCGGGAACCGCTGCCGACAATCTGTCGGAAGGGGTTAGCGCGCGCGGTAGGTGATACGGCCTTTGCTCAGGTCGTACGGGGTCAGTTCTACCTTGACCTTGTCACCAGTGAGGATGCGGATGTAGTTTTTGCGCATCTTGCCGGAAATGTGCGCGATTACCACATGTCCATTTTCCAATTTCACGCGGAATGTGGTGTTGGGCAGGGTGTCGATCACCTCGCCTTCCATTTCAATGTAATCGTCTTTTGCCATGCGGCAGCAACCTTTGATTAATGTGTACTAGCTTTTCCGCCACGTTTTTACGGCCCTGCGTCGTCAGATTCGGGGGCCCGGCGGTACGACGGGCGTGCATTTTGCACGAAAAGAGCCTGCAGGCCAAGTGAAAGCAGACGTCATGCGCAAATCCCGCGGAATTAGGGATTCCGGGCCCTGCAGAGAGATTGTCTGGCCTAGTGGTCAGTCTAGTCGGTGCTCAGGGTCCAGCGGTTGTTCTGAAGGGTTTCGAGCGGTTTGAAGTGGCTCTTGTAGGCCATTTTCTGGCTCTGGCGGATCCAGTAGCCGAGGTACAGGCTGGGGAGCCCGAGTCGGCGCGTCCATTCGATCTGATAGAGAATCGAGTAACTGCCGAGGCTGCGCTTGGTCTGTTCCGGATCGTAAAACGTGTAAATGGCAGAGACGCCGCCGGCGAGCACATCGGTAACGGCAGTCGCTACCAGCTGCCCCCTAGCCCGGAACTCGATATAGCGGGTGGTGCCCCAGGCATTGCTAAGGAAGCTGCGATACTGTTCGCGACTGGGCGGGTACATCTCCCCATCGTGATGTCGCTGCTCGATGTAGCGGGCATAGAGGGCGTAGTGTTCGTCAGTATCGATATCGTGGCGATGAAAGACGTCCAGATCCCGATTGCGACGCCAGCAGCGCCGCTGGTTGCGGTTGGGGACAAACAGTTCAACCGGAACCCGGGCGGGTATGCAGGCCTGGCAGTGTGTGCACTGGGGTCGGTACAGGTAATTTCCACTGCGCCGGAAGCCCATCTCTGAAAGTCGGCTATAGAGTCTTTGGTCTACCGGGGTTTGCGGGTCGACAAACACGGTGGTGGCTTCCCGGTCTTCCAGGTAGCCACAGGGGTGCGGCATGGTGGCCAGTAGGCGGACCGAGTCGAGCTGTGAATACTGGCTCATACCAGGCTCTCACCACGGCGATCGGAATAGCTGGTCATTTTTATCTTTGCCAAAAGCGCTCTCATTGGGATCTCGCTGCAATCCCGGTTGGAATATAGACCCGAGGGTAATTTGCGGTCAGCAAAAACACAAACGGCGCCGCAGACACACCGCTTCAGGGGCGGTCAAAAAGGTTGCTCGCGGGGGCTGGCGGCCAGACAGCGGGGAAGCCCGCGCTCGCTACTTCCCGGGTCAGGAGGCTTTCAAAATCCGCTCTGGGTACTTCAATCGCGCCGAGACTCTGCAGGTGCGGGTTGGCAACCTGGCAGTCAATCAATCGGCAACCCCAGCAGTCGAGCTGGCGCACCAGATGGGCAAAAGCCACCTTGGAGGCATCGGTCGCCTGGTGAAACATGGATTCGCCGAAAAATACCCGTCCGATGGCAAGTCCATACAGGCCGCCAACCAGAACACCGTCCAGCCAGGTTTCTACTGAGTGCGCGTGGCCCAGTCGGTGCATCTCGAGATATGCCTCGCGCATATCTGCTGTAATCCAGGTGCCGCTTTCCTGAGCCCGGGGCGCAGCACAGCCATCCATAACCCGGGCAAATGCGCGATCGAAGGTGACCTGAAATCGCCCCCGGCGGATCACCTTGCGCAGACTGCGGCTGAATGTCGTGGATTCGGGGCGCACAATGCAGCGCGGGGAAGGGGACCACCAGAGGATTGGCTGGTCATCCGAAAACCAGGGAAAGATACCCCGGCGATACGCTGCCAGCAGCCACTCAGGGGTGAGGTCCCCGCCCACTGCGAGTAGGCCGTTGGGGTCCTGCAGTGCCGCGGAGGTGTCCGGGAAGCCGACCTGATCGGGATCCAGCAGCGAAAGAATTTCATTTGCGTTGTCGGTCAAGGGGCTCTGTCTCGGGTCGCCTGGCGTAGTTGCCCACAAAAAAGGCGGCCCCAGGGCCGCCTTTTTATTTGGGCCGATTTAGCCCGTTATTGTGCATCCAGGAAGCGCTCGGCATCCAGTGCAGCCATGCAGCCGGTGCCTGCGGAGGTCACCGCCTGACGGTAGATGTGGTCGGACACGTCGCCGGCTGCAAATACACCCGGTACGGAAGTCTGGGTGGCGTTGCCGTTGAGTCCGCTCTCAACAATGATGTAGCCGCCGTTCATTTCCAGCTGGCCTTCGAAGATATCTGTGTTTGGCTTGTGGCCAATGGCAATAAACACACCGGAAACATCGACTTCCTTGGTATTGCCGTCCTGTACGTTTTTCAGGCGAACCCCGGTCACGCCGTTATCGTCACCCAGCACCTCGTCCAGGGTGTGGTGCCAGCACAGGTTGATGTTGCCGTTTTCGGCCTTTTCCAGCAGGCGATCCTGCAGGATCTTCTCTGCGCGCAGCTCGTCGCGACGATGTACCAGAGTGACTTCGCTGGCGATATTGGAAAGGTACAAAGCCTCTTCGACCGCGGTGTTGCCGCCGCCAACTACCACGACCTTCTGGTCGCGGTAGAAGAACCCGTCACAGGTAGCGCAGGCGCTGACACCGCGCCCCTGGAAGGCTTCCTCAGACGGCAGGCCCAGGTACTGGGCGGAGGCGCCGGTAGCGATAATCAGTGCATCACAGGTGTAGGTTTCGTTGCCCTTGAGGGTGAACGGGCGCTGTTTTACGTCAACTTCATGGATGTGGTCGAAGATGATATTGGTGTCGAAACGCTCTGCGTGCTGCTGCATCTGGACCATCAGGTCCGGCCCCTGCAGGTCGTGTACACCGCCCGGCCAGTTTTCCACTTCGGTGGTCGTGGTCAGCTGTCCACCTTGCTGCATGCCGGTAATGACAACCGGGTTCAGGTTGGCGCGAGCGGCGTAAATAGCCGCAGTATAACCGGCAGGGCCGGAGCCGAGGATGATCAGACGGTGATGGTTGCTCATGACTGGACTCACAATACTTCGATGTTGGATTGGTGATTCTGTATGTCTTGCAGCACTGATTAAGGCGCCCGACAAATTTGTCTGCGCGGATCATGGCGCCCTCGGGCCCATTGTTCAAGGGTGGGCCATTACGACCGATCGATGTGACTCGATGGGTGGGTTGGGCTGCTAGTGCCAAAATTGCAGGAATGATAAAAGAAGGGCGGATACACGACCAAATAGTTTGGTCTTATCTATCTCATTGTACGCCTTTATAGATAGTTCAAATGGAGCCCTCGTCTCCTTCTGCCGAACTTTTGCCGGCCGTGGATTGGGCAGGTAAGGACACATGCCGCTTTATGTGATTTCTAACCTTCCGTTACAGATTGCGTGAATAAGTACCTGTAACTATTTGATTTTAAATGTAAAGTTGAAACCTGAAGTGGTTTCTAGGGTAACCCTCCGGTAGCAATTCCCCCGAGGCTGTAGTACACAGAAACCCTGAAGCCGCCGCTATATAAACAAGAAGGCGAGTAACCCTGAACACTGTGACCGAGGTAAGCCATTGAAGGCTGAAAGTGAAACCGAATCTGCGGCTGCGATTCCTGACTCCCTGATTGCGCGCATCGTCCGTGAAGGCGCGTTGATCGCCCTGTTGGCCGGTGCTTTGCTGGTGGGCATTAGTCTGCTCAGTTACAACCCCGGAGATCCGGGCTGGTCGCATACCGGTAGCGGTGCCGGAATCGAAAACGCCATTGGTCCCACGGGGGCCTGGCTTGCCGATGTGTGCCTGTCGTTGCTGGGCTGGATGGCGTACCTATTCCCCGTACTGATCGGTTGGCGGGCCTATCGAATTCTGCGCGACAAGAACGCGCGCTTCCACGGCCCCCTGTTTGCCCTGCGAGTCGCCGGGCTGTTGGTGTTGCTGGTTTCCGGTGCGGCGATTGCCACACTGTGTTTTGCTGAGTCTGCCAATCCAATGCCATTTTCCAACGGCGGCATTATTGGCGCGGCGATTTCGGCCTTTATGGAGCTGGGGCTCGGCTACGTTGGTGCGACAATTCTGTTGCTCGCCACCTTTGCCATCGGTGTCACCGTGTTTACCGGCATGTCCTGGCTGAAGCTGTTCGAGGACATTGGTCGCAGCGTGCTAGCAGTCTTCGCCTGGATTGGCAGCCGACTGGCGCGTGCGCGTCAGGAGCGGGAAGAGCAACGGGTAGCGCGAGAAGCCGTGGTCGTCCGCAAGGCTGCAGTAGAAGAGGAGAAGCAGCGCACCGCCAAGCGTTTGCCTCCAAAGATCGCACCCACGGCGCCTCCACCCAAACAAAGCCCGCGGGCCGCGAAGGAAAAGCAGGGTGAGCTGTTCAAGGGGCCAGTGACTGGAACACTGCCGCCGCTGTCCCTGCTCGATGCACCAGATGCCAATAAGAAAGCCGGCTTCAGCCGCGAGGCTCTGGAAGCGCTATCGCGGCTTCTCGAATTGAAGCTCAAGGACTTTGGTGTCGTCGCCGAGGTGGTTTCAGTGCTGCCCGGCCCTGTGGTTACCCGGTTTGAAATTCAGCCCGCACCGGGTGTGAAAGTCAGCCGGATCACCAATCTCGCCAAAGACCTGGCCCGCTCCCTGGCGGTGATCAGTGTGCGGGTGGTTGAAGTGATCCCGGGCAAATCCGTCGTGGGCATCGAAATCCCGAACGAGAACCGGCAGATGGTGCGCCTATCGGAAGTCCTGGGAGCCGAGGTGTACGACAAGTCCAGCTCGGCGCTCACGCTGGCACTCGGGCACGACATCTCCGGCCAGCCGGTGGTTGCCGATCTCGCCAAGATGCCGCACCTGCTGGTGGCAGGTACCACCGGCTCGGGTAAGTCCGTGGGTATCAACGTGATGCTGCTCAGCCTGCTGTACAAATCCACGCCGGACGAGGTGCGGCTAATCCTGGTGGACCCGAAGATGCTCGAGCTCTCGGTCTACGAAGGCATCCCGCATTTGCTGACCCCGGTGATCACCGACATGAACGACGCAGCCAATGGCCTGCGCTGGTGTGTCGGCGAGATGGAACGCCGTTACAAGTTGATGGCGGCCATGGGTGTGCGGAACCTGGCAGGCTTCAACCGCAAGGTGAAAGACGCCATCGCTGCGGGAGAGCCGCTGATCGACCCGATTTGGCAGCCGGACCCCATGTCCAGCGTCCCGGAGGCAGAACAGACTGCACCTCACCTGAAGCCGCTTCCGGCGATTGTGGTGGTGATCGATGAATTTGCCGACATGATGATGATCGTCGGCAAAAAGGTAGAGCAGTTGATTGCGCGTATCGCACAGAAGGCCCGTGCCGCCGGCATCCACTTGCTGCTTGCTACCCAGCGTCCGTCGGTGGACGTGATAACCGGCCTGATCAAGGCGAACGTACCGACCCGTATGGCGTTCCAGGTTTCCTCGAAAGTCGACTCGCGCACCATTTTGGATCAGGGAGGTGCGGAGCAGCTGCTCGGTCACGGCGATATGCTATACCTGCCGCCGGGTACAGCGGTGCCCGTAAGGGTGCACGGGGCCTTCGTGGATGACCATGAAGTGCACCAAGTTGTGGCGGACTGGGCCCGTCGCGGCGAGCCTGAATACATAGACGGTATCATTGACGACTCCAATAACAGCATTCCAGTGCCCGGGATGACCACAGAGGGTGGAGAGGACGATCCGGAGGCCGATGCACTCTACGACGAGGCGGTGGCATTCGTGACCAAGTCCCGAAAGGCGTCCATATCGTCGGTGCAGCGCCAGCTGCGTATCGGCTACAATCGCGCCGCGCGCATGATCGAGGCGATGGAGGCGGCCGGTGTGGTTTCACCCCAGCAGCCCAATGGCAACCGGGAAGTATTGGCACCGCCACCCGCGTGATGCGGATAAATCGTGACCCGGTTCAGGCCGGGTTCACTTGGCGCCGTCTAGGCTTTAAGGACACTCTCGGAATAGCAGACTGGAAGGCATTATGAGACGCAAACTGAGCATTTTCCTCGCTTCACTGGGCATGAGTTTGGGCCTGGGTATGGGCGCCGTCGGCGCACAGGCCGATGCCAGTGAAGATCTGAGCCGGCTGTTGCAGCCGCTGGGCTCTATCTCCGGCAATTTCCGCCAGACCCTCAAGGATCAGAAAGGCAAAACCCTGCAAAAGAGCAGCGGCAATTTCTCCGTGCAGCGCCCGGGTAAACTGCGCTGGCAGACAGGCGAGCCTTTCCCGCAACTGCTGGTGACCAACAACAAGAAACTGTGGCTGTACGATCCCGACCTGGAGCAGGTCACCGTGCGCCCGGTGGACAACCGAATGAAAGAAACCCCAGCATTGCTGCTCGGTGGCAAGGTGGAAGACATTCGCGGGTCATTCAGTGTCGAGAGCAAGAAGGGCGCCTATTACCTGACCCCGAAGCGCGCGTCAGCGCCGTTCAAGTCCATGGTAATCCGCTTCGACAACCAGGGCCTGCCGGAGACCATGACCGTGCGGGATGGCATGGGGCAGACCACCGATATCCGATTCAATGGTCTGCAGGCCAATCCCCGACTGTCTTCGCACATGTTTAATTTCAAGCCGCCCAAAGGGACCGACGTTATTCGCGATGAGTGATCTGTTTCAATCGCCACCCCGGCATCAGCCTCTGGCCGCGCGTATGCGGCCGCAAACACTGGCCCACTATGTGGGCCAGTCGCATTTATTGGGGCCGGGTAAACCCCTGCGTGAAGCGGTGGAGCGCGGCCAGCTGCACTCCATGGTGCTGTGGGGGCCGCCGGGTGTGGGCAAAACCACGTTCGCCCGCCTGCTGGCGGAAGAATGCGATGTGCGTTTTGCCACCCTGTCTGCGGTGCTGGCCGGGGTAAAGGAAATCCGCCAGGCCGTGGCTGAGGCCGAACAGCACGCGGCACAGTCTGGTCGTGGCACCATCCTGTTTGTGGACGAAGTGCACCGCTTCAATAAGGCGCAGCAGGACGCCTTTCTTCCCTATGTGGAAGAGGGCACCGTGACGTTTGTGGGTGCCACTACAGAGAACCCATCCTTCGAGCTCAACAACGCATTACTTTCCCGTTGCCGGGTCTATCTGTTGCGCAGCCTCAGTCAGGATGAGCTCAATGGCCTGCTGCGGCGCGCTCTGGCCGAGGATGACGAGCTAAAAGCCCGCAATGTGGAAATGGCGACGGAAGTCCTCGACAAGATCACCTTGAGTGCCGACGGTGACGCCCGCAGTGCACTCAATCTGCTGGAGATCGCCTGCGATCTGTCGCGGGAAGAGGGCGGACGGCAAGTGATTGATGATGCGGTGCTGGCTGAAGTGCTTACCGCAGATGTGAGGCGTTTCGACAAGGGCGGGGACTACTTTTACGACCAGATTTCCGCGCTGCACAAATCAGTGCGCGGCTCGGATCCCGACGCCGCGCTCTACTGGTTTGCGCGCATGATCGACGGCGGTTGCGACCCGCTGTATGTAGCCCGTCGGGTGGTGCGTATGGCCAGTGAGGATATTGGCAATGCCGATCCGCGTGCGCTGGAGATTGCGCTGAACGCATGGGATGTACAGGAGCGCCTGGGCAGCCCGGAAGGGGAGCTCGCCATTGCCCAGGCGGTGGCCTATCTCGCAGTCGCTGCCAAAAGTAACGCGGTCTACAGTGCCTACAAACGGGTGCTGGCGGATATCCGGCGGGAGCCCAGTTACGAGGTTCCAGTGCACCTGCGCAATGCGCCGACCAAACTGGCCAAGGAAATGGCCCACGGTGCGGAATATCGTTACGCCCACGATGAGCCCGATGGCTTTGCCGCAGGAGAGAATTACTTCCCCGAGGCCATCGCCGATCGTCGCTATTACTATCCGGTAAACCGTGGTCTGGAACTCAGGATTGAGGAAAAGCTTGAGCGTCTGCGGGCACTCAATCGGGCTAGCGAGCAGCGGCGCTACGCACCCGCGCAACACTCCGAAGCAGAAAAGCGCTAAAATCCTCCCGCAATCGGCAGTTCACCACACCTTTCCGGGAGTTTCCCATGCAATGGATAGCAATCGCACTTGGCGGCGCCATCGGCGCAATCCTTCGTCACCTGGTCGGCATTTGGGCCTTCCCAGTTTTCGAAAATCGGATTCCGCTCGGCACCTTTATCGTCAACGTGGTTGGGTCCCTGCTGATCGGTATTGCCTATGTTTTGATCGTGGAGCGGGGCATGCTCGGACATGAGTGGCGCCTGATGATCATGACCGGCCTGTTTGGGGCTCTCACCACCTTTTCTACCTTCTCGCTGGAAACAGTGATGTTGTGGCACAATGGCCAGCCTTTGACGGCGCTGGCCTATGTTGTGGCCAGCCTCCTGGTGTGCTTGGCCGCAACCGCAACGGCCATCTCCCTGGGAATGAAATATCTGTAACGCGGTAATCAATAAACCATGCTCGATCCTAAACTGATTCGTAACCAACTCGACGAAGTTGCAGCGGCGCTGACCAAGCGCGGCGTGCAGCTGGACAAAGCCAAGCTGGAGCAGCTCGAAGAGCAGCGTAAAGAACTGCAGGTGCGCACAGAGTCCCTGCAGAATGAGCGCAACAGCAAATCCAAGAATATCGGCCGGGCCAAGGCCGGTGGCGAGGATATCGCCCCGCTGTTGAAAGAGGTCGAGTCCTTGGGTGGTCAGCTGTCGGAGGCCAAGCAGGCGCTCGGTGAACTGCAGCAGCAGCTCGACGACGTGCTGCTGGCGATCCCGAACATCCCGGACGAATCCGTTCCTGAGGGGAAAGACGAAGACGACAACGTGGAAGTGCGCCAGTGGGGCGAGCCGCGCAGCTTTGATTTTGAAGTGCGTGACCACGTGGATCTCGGTGGCAGCCTGGGCGGCCTTGACTTCGAAGTGGCGAGCAAGATTACCGGTTCCCGCTTTGCGGTAATGACCGGCAAGGTGGCCAAGCTGCACCGCGCATTGGCACAGTTCATGCTAGATCAGCATGTAGAAGAGCACGGCTATCAAGAAGCCAATGTGCCGGTAATAGTAAATAGCGATTCCCTGTACGGCACCTCACAGCTGCCCAAGTTTGCTGAGGATCTGTTCAAGCTGGAGGATGAGCGTGGTTTCTACCTCATTCCCACCGCAGAAGTACCGCTCACAAACCTGTACCGCGATGAAATCGTCGAAGACGCCGGTTCACTGCCACACAAGTTTGTCAGCCACACCAACTGCTTTCGCTCCGAAGCCGGCTCACACGGGCGCGATACCCGCGGCATGATCCGTCAGCACCAGTTCGAAAAAGTAGAGCTGGTCTGGTTTGCCCGCCCGGATCAATCCAAGGACGCGCTCGAACAGCTCACCAGTCATGCAGAAAACATCCTGCAGAAACTGAACCTGCCATACCGCACCGTGGTGCTGTGTGGTGGCGATATGGGTTTCGGTGCAACCAAAACCTATGACCTGGAAGTTTGGATTCCATCTCAGGACAAGTACCGTGAGATTTCTTCCTGCTCCCTGATGGGGGATTTCCAGGCCCGGCGTATGAAGGCCCGCTGGCGCAACCCGGAAACCGGTAAGCCAGAATTGCTGCACACCCTGAATGGATCCGGGTTGGCGGTGGGCCGCACGCTGATCGCGGTACTGGAAAACTACCAACAGGCCGATGGTAGCATCGAGGTGCCGGAAGTACTGCGCCCCTACATGGGTGGTGCATCAAAGATCGGCTAAGCAGTATGGATTAGAACCTTGCGTTACCTGCCTCTCGCTTTTGATTTGAAAAACCGCCCCTGTCTTATTGTCGGGGGTGGTGCCATCGCCACGCGCAAAGCGCGATTACTCAGCAAAGCGGAGGCGCGACTTATTGTCGTTGCTCCCGATATTACCGACGAGCTGCGTCAACTGGTTATGGCGAGTGGCGGTGAATATATCGTCGGAACCTATCGCAAGGATCTGCTCGACCACGCCGAAATGATCGTCGCCGCTACTGCAGACGGCGATGTCAACGCGCGGGTATCCGAGGATGCCCGCGCTCGTCGCCTGCCAGTCAATGTGGTGGACTCACCGGAACACTGCACCTTTACCTTTCCCTCCATTGTCGAACGTGGCCCGCTCGCGATCGGCATTTCCAGCGGCGGCTCCGCGCCCGTGCTCACGCGCATGCTGCGTGCCCAGATCGAAACCCTCCTTTCTCCCGGCCTGGGACTGATTGCAGAGCTGGCTGGACGTATGCGCGACAAGGTCAAGGCCGCACTCCCGGAAGCCCAGAGGAAAGATTTCTGGCACTGGGTATTCAATGGCCCCATCGTTGGCCAGATTGAGCGCGGCCATAAGGCAGAAGCCGAGCAGGCCCTGCTGGAGGAATTGACTCGCTGGGAACAGAAGCCTGCGCCGAGTGGCGAGGTGTATCTGGTCGGCGGCGGTCCCGGTGATCCGGACCTGCTGACTTTCCGCGCCCTGCGCCTGATGCAGCAAGCGGATGTAGTGCTTTACGACAGGCTGGTTTCTACCGAGGTGCTGGAGCTGGTGCGCCGAGACGCCGAACGTATCTATGTTGGCAAGATGAAGCAGTTCCACTCGGTCCCGCAAGACGATATCAACCAGCTGCTGGTGGATCTGGCGAAAGAGGGCAAGAAGGTACTGCGCTTGAAGGGCGGGGATCCATTTGTATTCGGCCGCGGTGGCGAGGAAATTGACAAGCTCGCCGAAGCCGGTGTGCCGTTCCAGGTGGTCCCCGGCATTACCGCCGCCATTGGCTGCTCTGCTTATTCCGGTATTCCACTGACCCACCGGGATCACGCCCAGTCGGTTCGGTTCATCACTGGCCATCTGAAGCAGGGTGATCTGGTTCTGCCCTGGGATGAGTTGATCACCAAAAACCAGACCCTTGTTTTCTACATGGGCCTGACCGGGCTTCCGACCATTGCTGAAAAGCTGATAGCCAATGGCATGGATGCAGATACGCCTGCGGCGCTGGTAGAGAAGGGCACCACCCGGGATCAGCGCGTGATTGTCGGCACCATTGCCACGTTGCCCAGGCTGGCCGAGACCCACAAGGTTGAGGCGCCGGCGCTTACCATCATCGGTGGTGTTGTAACATTGCGTGAAAGCCTGGGCTGGTATCAGTAAGCGAACGTCTGCCAGGGAATTTTAACGCCCGGCATCCCTGACCCCATACATTGGCAAACCCCTATCTATACTGAGAGAGGTGTTTGCCAGTGGTGGTTCTATGTTGTGGATGTTGCTTCGTTTTTATTGCACTCTTCTGGTGCGCAGCTTTCTGCCCCAGGAAAACGAGATCGCGTTGCCAGATGAAAACGACAGCCATTTGCGTCGATATACCCGCGCCTACCGCATCAAGCGCACCTGGGTGAAAAACCTCTGGATCGGTGCATCCCTGCTGATGATCTGCTTTCCCCTGTTGCCATTTGTATTGGGGCTGGGGCTTTTCACATCCTTCCTTTCCTTCGCCATTCTTGACGAAACGGCCTGAGGTGAGCCCGCGCACGGGCGGTCACTCAATGCAGGGTTAATACGTAAGCCGCGGATTTTTCGGTAAAGCTGGAGGCGTTGCCCTCCACCCAGTCCCGGTGCCCATTGCCAAAGAAGGGGGATAGGGGATGGGCGCTTTGCCCGGTTGCCATATGGAATATTCCGCGCTCTTCGTGTCCCGGCGCCACGACCATGCGCTCTGATGCGCCGTTGGTCGAAGACTGGACGCGTGGCATATGGGAGTCCCCGGGTAGTGAATCAGCGGGCATTGCGGTGAACCAGTTGACGGCGCCTAACGCGCGTCCCAGCGGATGCCGGATCTTGGCAGAGTTCTGAACTCCCCATGTCTGTTCCGCCAGCGGCAGCCCGTCTTTCGCCATATCTTCCAGTACCAGATCCAGGGCGGCGAACTTGAGCGCCTGCCAGGATTCAAATTCAGGATTTAGCAGGTGTTCTGGTTCTGCCGACAGCATTGCCCACGCCGGATACTCCACCTGGCGATTCACGCGCCCGAACTTGAAATCCGGTGCGTGGCGCTGCATGAACGTCAGCACCGGTGCGGTAGAAAGGTCGATAAAGCGCAAGCGGAAGTTGCGCACGATGCGGTAACCCACAGAGTCGGCGCTGGCGCGACCGCCCCAGTTTTCTACTTGTTGACGTACCTCCTGATACTCGTCGACGCCCTCAAGTAATTCGCTCAGCTGCTTTTGCCAGCGTTCGAGGAATACCGCGCGATCATCCAGTTGGATGTCGAGCAGATCCTGTTCGGTAAAATGTTCCCGGGCAAACAGGTCATCGCGAATTTGCTGCTGGCGCGCACCTAGCGCGTAGCCGCCATCGCCCATTACATGCAGGTATTCCCCGTCCATGGTGCGCGCATTCGCAGTCCAGATGCGGTGAGACGGCGGGTTGTAAACCTGCGGCTGCTCTTGCAGAGAAAGATAACCATCCCAGTACGCGGTACCGTCCGCCCAGCTCACCGAGCGACTACCATCCAGCCCAACACGGCGGGGGATTGGGCCTGCCACGGTCCAACCGATATTGCCTTCGCTGTCACCCAGTACCAGATTCTGATGGGGAATGCCGAGCTCTGGGGCGAGATCCATCGCGTCTCGGGTGCTTGCTGCGGTTTCCAACTTCAGCAGGTTCAGATTTGCACCGCGCACATCGTGGGCCACCCAGCGATAGGCGAGGGGTCTTTCATTGTGGTCTTTGCCAACAACCGGGCCCCAGATGGTTTTGCGCACTTCCAGCGTAGCCGCCGGCTTGCCACTGATGGCGATCTTCTCTTGGTCGATTTCGAAATCTTTCCAGCCATCGGGCGTGCGGTACTGGTTTCCATTCTCCGAGAGCTCGAGGGGAATCAGGTCGCCCCAGTCTGCAGTGGTATTGGTGAAACCCCACGCAACTTTGCTGTTGCTGCCGGCGACGATGATTGGGCCGCCCGGCAGGGAAGCACCGCGCATTTCAAAATCGGTTCCCGGTACGTTCCAGCCCGCACGGAACCAGATATTGGGGACCGTGATCTTCAGGTGCATATCGTCAGCGACAATGGCCGCGCCGTGTTCGGTCAGGGCGCCGCCTACGACCCAGTTGTTACTACCGAAGATCATGTCTTCGCTTTCCATTTTCTGTTTTGCGATGGGCGCGCCGTCTTCGACGAGCGCGGCAATATCCGTTTGCGGCAGAGACAGGGGAGCGCGGGCATCGCCGATCAAGGGTGCATCCCAGATACCGCCTTTGGGGACGAAGAAAGCATACAGATCACCAGGCAGCAATTCAGCCAGCGCATTGTCGCGACGCTCAAAGTTACCGGTGTGGCTCTGCAGGGTCATATACATGCTGAAAATGGTGAGCAGGCTGTCTGCTGGCACCCATTCGCGGGGCTGCTGCCGGAGCAGTGCGTACTCCCATGGAGTTGCCCCCAGCTGCGACAGACCGAAGTTAACGCCGTCCGCATACTTTTGCAGAACATTGCGGTCCTGCACGGGCATGGCGGCGATATTCCGCTCTGCACGAGCGCGGAACTGATGTACTCGCACTTCCTGGTCGTGATCGAGAGCCGCTTCGCCGACCAGCTCTGAAAGCTCACCTGCGGAATTGCGGCGCAGCAGGTCCATCTGGAAGAAGCGCTCTTGCGCATGCAGGAAACCCAGGGCGAAGGCGGAGTCACTGCGGGACTCGGCAGTGATGAAGGGGATACCCTGGGCGTCGCGCTCGATGGTAACCGGGCTGTCCAGCTGGCCGGTGGTGAGGTCGCCGTCCAGCAACGGCAGGCTTTGGCGTAACCACAACCAGGCGGCCAGGCCAACCAGTAATAAGAGGACAGATAGGGCAAGCAGGCCGTGCAGCGCGCGTCGCGGCCAGGGAGTGGGAGCCATCATCACAGGTTCTCTCGCTGTAAATTCAGAGTCGTTATTTTGGGACCCGCCGTGGTCATTTGATACAGCGGGTGTTGGCAAGTCTAACAGTCTTAATTGGAACTTTAATGGTTACCAGCAGACTTATTTCGGTCACAAACCCATAGTTTATGTTGAGAATAATGCCAAAATGGCGCAATACGTCACATTATCTTGCGCCGAAACTGACCAGTCACGGTAAAAAGGTCATAACAAGCTTTTCTTGGGACAGCTGTACCCTTAAGATGGCCGAACTTGACTATCAATAAAGATAACTTTCCATCACGCTTTTCATATAACTAAAACGCGAGGACGCGATGATGTACGACGCCAATCAGTCCGGTAAAAACCGATCTTTCACAATTTCATCTCTTTCCGCAGCCATCGCCGTAACCACAGCGCTGAGCGGCACCGTATCTGCTGCCGAGATTGAAGAAGTTGTGGTTACCGCGCAGAAGCGCGCGGAAAACCTGCAAGATGTACCAATTGCCATCTCCGCTTTCACTGGCGACAGCATGAAGGCAATGGGTGTAAAAAATCTGACAGACCTGGGTAAATTCACGCCGGGCGTCGAAATGAACAACGATACACCCCTGCAGCCCACCTATAGTGTGCGCGGTATCGAAACCGGCGACTTCACCGTGGGTTCTGACCCGGCGGTAGCAGTTTACGTAGACGGCGTTTACACCGGCCGCGGTGCCGGTGCAGAGGTTCCGCTCGCCGATATCGAGCGTGTCGAAGTACTGAAAGGCCCGCAAGGCACCCTGTTTGGTCGTAACGCGACCGGTGGTGCGATTCACATCATCAGCAAAAAGCCCCAGGCAGACGACACTACCGAACTAAACCTGACTGCCGGTAACTACGGTCGCCAGTCTTCCGACCTGCTGGTTAACCGCCAGCTGAGCGACAACCTGTACGGCCGCTTCACCGCGTCCACCAACCGTCGCGATTCCTTCGCCGATAACCTGGCGAATGATTTTGAAGTGGGTAATGTCGACACCCAGACCTATCGCGCATCCCTCTTGTGGGAACCGACCCCGGATACCGAAGTTCTCTGGCGTGCCGAGTACGGCATCATGGATCAGGGCAGCGCGCTGCGTACCTCCATTGTTCCGTCGCTTCAGGCGGAAGCCGGTGGCACCGACGTGTTTGGTGACTACGCACTGGATACCCCGACTATCGAAGATCGCGATTCCTGGGGCACCTCCGTGTCTGTGATTCACGACTTTGAAAACGTCACGCTTACCTCCATTACCGCGTACCGCGGTTTTGAAGCACACTTGCAGCAGGACGAAGACGGTACAGCGAATCCGGATTACATGTTCGGTTCTGCCAACTTCGATGATCAGACCCAGTTCTCCCAGGAGTTCCGTCTGAATGGCATGACTGACAACCTGAAGTGGACCCTGGGTGCTTCCTACTCTCGTGAAGAGCTGGAGCACACCACCGATGCGTACTTCACTGCAGGTTCTCTTGAGTCCTTCGCCGTATATGAAGGCGTAAAGGCACAGGTTGAAGCGCTCGGCCTCGACCTGACCACGACTCAGGTGGAAGATATGGCGTATCAGCAGCGCCAGGCGATGATTGCCGGCGGGCTCGAAGGTGCGGCCGTAGCCACTTTCGTATACGACCTGATGGTGCAATCTGGCCAGGCTGACGCGCTGCTGCAAGAGCTGGGTTCACCGGTACCAGCCAGCATGTTGAACCGCGAGCAGATGGCTGCGCAGCTGATGGCCGGTATTACTCCCTGGGTAATGGCCGACACGCCGTGGAACGAGTCCGTACTGAATAAGGGCGATTACCGCTCGGCCGCGATCTACGGTGACGCCACCTGGAGCCTGACCGACAAGATGGATCTGACCGTTGGTGCCCGTTACACCGCCGATGAGAAAGACTTCTCCATCGTCAGCTCCTACCAGAACACATTGCCGCTGGCTCTGGCTGGTGGCATGGTAGACATCATGGGCCCAGATGGCACCGTTATCGGGCAGCTTCCGATTCCGACCATCCCGCTTGGCGCTATCCCTGCACCGCGTTTCGGCATGGCGTTCAACAACAACGGCGTTGCTGACCTGAGTCAAGACCTGAGTGATTCCTGGAGCGACCTGTCTGGCCGTGTGGTTCTGGATTACCGCTGGAACGACGATGTGATGACCTTCATCTCCCTGGCAGATGGCTTTAAAGCGGGCGGCTTCAACAGCTTCAGTGCTGCGCCGGGCATCGACCCGTCTTTCGACCAGGAAAGTGTTACCAACCTGGAAATTGGCCTGAAGAGCAGCTTGTTCGACAACGCCGTGCGCTTCAATGCCTCCGTGTTCGCGTACAACTACGACAACCTGCAGCAGTTGGACCTGGTCGGTGCGCCGATCCCGAACTACTACCTGCGTAACGCCGATGCGGAAGGTCGCGGTGCTGAATTCGAAGTACAGTGGGCCGCTACCGACAACCTGTTTGTTGCCGGTAACTACTCCTTCCTGGACACCGAATACACTCGTTACCAGATCATCGAATCTATCGGTGAGACCGAAGAGGCGAACTCTCGCGTAGGCCAGCCCCGCGTGGGCACCCCGGAGAACAAGTTCAACCTGATGGCTGAATACTCCTGGGATCTGGCGAGCGGCGCGAATGTCGTGCTGCGCGGTGACTACAACTGGACCGACGAGCGTGTTGGCTCCATCAGCGACCCGGCCCGTGTGATCCCGGACTACCAGCTGATGAACTTGCGTGCAGGCTGGAACAGTGCCTCCGACCGTTACTCTGCAGCTCTGTGGGTACAGAACGTCACCGACGAAGAGATTGCTGGTGGCTATGGCGGTACCGGTGCTGCGATCGGCGCCAGCCCCGCTTGGCGTTTCATGCCTCGCATGTACGGTGCGGACTTCACCGTACGCTTCTGATCACATCTGATGTGAAACAGGAAAAGGGTCGGCATCGCCGGCCCTTTTTTGTGCCCGAAGATAAATGGGAAAGACGTAATTCCTGGCGCCAATTGCCGCGAGAATCACTGCATCTACATGGGAAAGCGCCACAATGGATGTATGATCAATAGCAACCAGTGCAGTTGACGGCTCAAAGAATGATTCTGATTTCAGAAGCGGGTTCGGAGGTAACTGACAATTCGGCACACCTGTATTGGCAGGAGCCCGAAAGAGAACTATCTCTGGATGAGCGGGCCGCCTTACTCGGACGTTATCAAAAGGTCCGCAGTGAAACGGAAAGTCTCACCGATCCTCTGACATCAGAAGACATGCAGTTGCAGTCGATGCCCGATGCAAGCCCCAGTAAATGGCATCTGGCTCACACCAGCTGGTTTTTCGAGACATTTATCCTGCGCTCCCTGCTGCCGGGTTATTGTCCTTTCGATTCCGCCTATCACCACCTGTTCAATTCCTATTACAACGCACTCGGCCAACCGTTTGCACGACCTCAGCGCGGATTATTGTCACGCCCTTCCATAGAAGAAGTTTTCGCCTACCGCCGCGGCATTGATCGCGCCATTGAGCAGTGGCTAACGGAGGAAGACGTCTCCACGGAACACGCCAATTTACTGGTGCTGGGCCTCAACCACGAGCAGCAACACCAGGAATTACTGCTTACCGATATCAAGCATGCGTTTTCGTTAAATCCCACATTGCCCGCCTATCGGGATGATTTAGAGAGCGATCCCGCAGGGCAGGGCAGTCTTCCGAGCGAATGGCTCAAGGTGCCCGAAGACAATTACACCGTGGGTTGTGACGGCGAAGATTTCTGCTTCGATAACGAGGGTCCCGCGCACCTGCGATATCAACAGGCGTTCCGCCTTCAGTCGCGACTGATCACCAACGGCGAATATCTGGAATTTCTTCAGGATGGGAGCTACCAGGAACCGCGATTGTGGCTCTCGGATGGGTGGGCGCATGTACAGCAGAGCAGATTGCAGGCGCCGCTGTACTGGCGGGAAATTGACGGGGAATGGTTTCAGTTCACCCTCGGCGGACTACAGCCGCTGGATCTTAGGGCGCCCGTGTGCCACGTGAATTTTTACGAGGCGGATGCTTTCGCGAGCTGGGCCGGGCATCGCCTGCCGACGGAATTCGAGTGGGAAATTGCCGCCTGGCTACACTGCCGCAAGGATGCCGCGGGTCGGGCCAATATGCTGGAAGCGGGGCGCTTCCAGCCCTACCCGGAGACTGCGGCGGTATCCTCAGAGCCCCAGCTGCTGGGAAACCTCTGGCAATGGACCTCGAGCGCTTATCAACCCTATCCGGGCTTCAGGGCGAGTGCCGATGCAGTGGGCGAATACAACGGGAAATTCATGTGCAATCAGATGGTTCTGCGAGGTGGCTCCTGTATTACTCCGCGCAATCATATCCGGATCAGCTATCGTAATTTCTTTTATCCCCATCAAGCTTGGCAATTTACCGGTATTCGACTGGCAGGAGATTTTTAGTGGACATGGCCGTTCAAAATTCAGTGCTGACAGAGCAGGGGGCTGCAGTGCAATGCGGCTATCTCCAGGAGTTTGAAGCTGATGTTTTGGCGGGCCTCACCAGGCAACAAAAGACACTCCCGTGTAAGTATCTCTACGATGAAGCCGGGTCAAAGCTCTTTGAAGAAATCTGCGAGCTGGAGGATTACTATCTCACTCGCACTGAGGCCAATATTTTTTGCGAAAGCCTGCCCGAAATGGTGGACCTCCTTGGCGAGTCAGTGGTGCTGGTAGAGCCTGGTGCGGGCAATTGTGAGAAGGCCGAGCCCCTGCTGGCTTGTATGGAATCCCCCCAGGCCTACTATCCGCTGGATATATCTCCGGAGATTCTCCTCGCTGCCCAGCAGCGGATCCAGGCCAGATTGCCCGGGCTAGAGGTTGCTCCGGTAATCGGTGATTTCACTGCGCCTGAAGCCTGGGCTGATCTGCCGGAGACCACGCACAAAAACGTTATTTTTTTCCCGGGATCGACCATTGGTAATTTCACGCCGGAACAGGCTACTGCGCTATTGCGGCAGTTTTCCCTATTCCTGAAAGCCGGGGATGGTCTGTTGTTGGGGGCGGACCTGGTAAAAGATTCCGTCGTCTTGGAGCGCGCCTATCACGATAGCGAGCACGTGACTGAGCTGTTCAACAAGAACCTGTTATCGCGCATCAATTGCGAATTGAGCGGCAATTTCGACACCAGCGCCTTTGCCCACAGGGCCTTTTACCACGCCCATCGCCAGCGTGTAGAGATGCACCTTGTGAGTCTGAAGGATCAGACGGTGGCGGTTGCAGGGCGGGACTTCGAATTCCGGGAAGGGGAGACCATTCACACTGAAAACAGCCATAAATATACGCTCTCGGGCCTGAAAGCACTGCTTCAGAAAACCGGTTTTAGTCCCAAGCACTACTGGACAGATAATAAGCAACACTATGCAATTTACTATGCCGAAGTACTCTAAACGCAGTACCTTTTTCATTCGCACGATTCGCAACATAGCGTTATTGCTATCGGTCAGTTTTATCAGTGCATGCACCACCAATCAAAGCGTGGCAGAGCAGGGCGCTAACGCCGATATTGTGGTCTACAAGTCCCCGTTCTGCCTGTGTTGTAAAGAGTGGATGAAGCATCTCGAGCAAAATCAATTCAGCGTAAGCAGCGAAAACGGGCTGGATACTGCTGAGTTCAAACGGCAATGGGGTGTGCCCGCAACCATGCAGGGTTGCCATACCGGGGTCTGGAATAATAAATACGTGTTCGAAGGACATGTGCCGGCGCGCCTGATCCGGAAATTTCTCGCCAACCCGCCTAAAAACAGTATTGGCTTATCGGTACCCGGGATGCCGCAGGGCAGTCCCGGCATGTATCGGGGAAGGGATTTCGAACCCTATGTGGTGTATTCAATTCTGTCGGATGGCGGATACCGTTTTTACGAAAAAGTCACTGCGCCCGAGGCATCTTGAGCTGGCAAAGCATTCAGAGCAGGGGTAGTCTTGCAGCCCTTCCTAATGTGCGAAGGGCTAAAGTACTTTGAGCATCCAGCCATTTGAGCCAGCTATCGGGCTCGGCAACTGTCATCTACAGACCATATTTCCGCGGTTTCATCGGCCCAAACCCTGGATCAGAACCCAGTGCCAGTGGTTGACCACACCAGACGGTGATCGGCTCGCCTTGCACACACCGGCAGCGCTTGAAAACGATTCCAAGCGGCCAATCGTCCTGGTGCTCCACGGTCTGGAAGGATCAGTGGAGTCACCCTATGTGCAGGGATTGATGCAGTCGTTGCTGGATAACAGCTTTCAGGTAGCTGTCATGCATTTTCGCGGATGCGGCGGTATTCCCAATCTACTGCCCAGGGCCTACCACAGTGGTGATAGCGGAGATCCGCGCTGGCTGGCCAGGCATATACGCGAGAAATTCCCGGATGTGCCGCTGATGGCTGTAGGCTATTCGCTCGGCGGCAATGTATTGCTGAAATGGTTGGGCGAGGACAGTGACGAGACGCTGTTATCGGCCGCGGTGTCCGTATCGGCACCATTGGATCTTCATGCGTCCAGCCGCCGTATGGGGCAGGGGTTCTCCAAGGTCTATCAGCGCCATCTGTTGCAAAGCCTGAAGCAGAGCCTGCGCAACAAAGCGCAAGACCCGGAGCTCGCTCGACAGATGCCCGTGTTGAATGAATCGAGATTCTTTAGCGACTTCAGGAGCTTCGATCATCAATTTACAGCGCCGCTGCACGGGTTTAGCGGCGTAGATGATTACTACACGCGCGCGTCGAGCAAACCGTTTCTCAAAAGTATTCGTACGCCAACGCTGATTGTCCATGCTCAGGACGACCCATTTGTCTGTCCCAGTGCAATTCCCACGAGCGAAGAAATCAGTAGGGCGGTCACTCTGGAAGTCAGCAAGCGCGGCGGACATGTCGGCTTTATCAGTGGCAGTCTATGGCAACCGCGGTATTGGCTGGAATCCCGTATTCCCGACTTTCTGAAGCAGATAAAAGCCGAATATACGGATTATGCTCACACACTTTAATGATGGATGGCGTACGCCGGTTCCGGAATAGACGCATCTACATAGAACGACATGTACTGACGGAATGCGCTCGTCACCGCCGTATCCTGAAGAAGCGACTGTTCGGGGTCGTGTTGCTTGGTAATCAAACGCACCAGACTCAAGTGATAGTCACCGCTGTAATTCGCTTTCAGATGCTCATCGATAATCCCGGCTAGTTGCTCCGCCAGACTGTACTCCGTGCCCTCATTCAAAAAGGCATCCTTTAACGTCGTTTTGAATTCCTCCCAGCTGGAAAGTGCAACGGAAAGGCGTTCAATGGCGTGAAAAATCTGTTCTCCTGTAGTCATATAGTCCCCCTCGAAAAAGAGGGCGAATCCTACTGGAGAACCCCCGGTTTCCCCAGCGTTTCAGGCGCCAGAAGCAGGGTTTTCATGACAGTTTTTACGGCACCTCACGACGTGTATTCACAAGTCGTGTAAACCTCTGCAATTCGTTTATCGATCCTCACCTCTACCCAAATACTATATTTAACATAATCTATATTATGCGAACCTATATATGATTATGATGTGTGATGTGTGATGTGTG
>NZ_LZDE01000327.1 GCF_002009015.1 Microbulbifer mangrovi
GGCGAGGCATTTCGTTCCGGCCCCGCTGGCATCCACCTGACAACTTAATTTGTGCTCTTTATGCGCAGATCGCCTCGCTCCCGTTTTCGCGTATAAAGCGCACAAACCAAGCTGCCGCCACTCGCGGCGCCAGGTAAATGACCAAAGTTATGGAGAGATATAAATACAATATTTTCGGTAAGGAGGTCCTGATTGAAAGACGTCAAAACAGTTGGGCAACTTTCTACCAGGGTTCAGAGGGTAAGCGCCGAAATGCTGGAATATTTGTTCCGTCAGAAATTACCGAAGCTGAGTTAACTCAGTATCTATCCGACCTCTATCATGAATGGGCAACTGAAAGGCATCCATACGTGGTACGCCTGGGCTAAAATAATTAAATTGGTATTTATAGGACATCCTGCCTAGAAATAACAGGTAGTAGTGCTTCGAACCTTCTGGCCGCCGCGGAACAACTTTCCAACTGCACGCTATGCATTCGGTAATCGTGAAAACACCTAGAAGAGAGTTAAATTGTGAAGAAAAAACATTTTGAAAAGTGGTCCAGGACAAGAGAAAAAGGCAGAAAAAATTTCATTCTGGTCAATGGATTATTGGCTTGGGGATTGCCAATGTTTCTGATAATGACCTTCTTTGTAAACAAGCCTGATGACGCTCAGTGGTCTCCAATTTTTATTTTGATTAGCGCTGTGATTTGGGCCCTCGGGGGATTGGCATTTGGCTATTTTGTTTGGAGATCAACTGAGCGCGCCTACAAGAAAGCCCTCGCAGAGAGACAAGATGCATAACCACTCGTTTTAAAGGAGTTAGTGAATGCAAAAAGAAAAATGGTATCAAAATCCGGAAATGCTAGTTGCACTAACAGCGTTATTTATTGGCTTAGTCACTGCGGCCATTTCTATTTATTCTGCCTACATCGATCGCGCATATGCGAAAGCATCGGTCTGGCCAAGAGTTGAAATTTTCAGAAGCTACAATAATAACGGTTTCAGCTACGGAGTTTCAAATAAAGGCACCGGCCCGGCGATTATAGAATATGCAAAAGTAAGTTCAGGGGATCAATTTTTAAAAAAGTGGGATGAATTACCGGAGTTCAAACATATTTCTCAGCCCCACTTCAGCGACATTACATTACCATCAGGACAAACTGTGAATCCCGTTAAGTACGAGGGAGAACTAATTAGAGACATCCTGACTTTAGATAAAAATATACAAATCGAGATTTGTTACTGTTCTATTTACGGCGATTGCTGGGTTGTAAACCGATCAAATGAAACCCAACCAACAGAAGCCTGCTCAATTAGTTCTGAACAGGCATTTGCACAATGAAAAAGTATATAGATGTGATCAGTCTTGGCCTCTTCGCCAGGCAGACATATCCTATTACTCCAATGTATCGAAGACAGCTAGCAAGAGCAGGTGGGAAAATTCAAGGCCATACGCCATTACATGACGGATCACACCTGACAACCAGAAAACAGTGACAGGAATATGGAAGACATAATTCTCGAGTCAACGATTACTTGTCCTGAATGCCATCACCAGAAGATGGAAATCATGCCGACAGATTGTTGCATCTTCTTTTATGAGTGCGAGAGCTGCCATACCCTGCTAAAACCCAAGCCGGGTGATTGCTGTGTTTTCTGTTCGTTTGGAACCGTGAAGTGCCCGCCAATTCAGCAAGGACAGAGCTGTTGCGGGGAAAACATATAATCAAACTGTCCCGTCAATAATCGTAGTTATTTGGTACACAAGGGAGAGCCAACAGTGCCTATTCGCAAATGGATTTTTCAATACTTGGTCATGCTTATTGTATTGTTCACGCTGTTCGCTGGTGTGCAGTATTTGAAAGGCAGGGAGCTGGAATATTCCCTGGAGTTTGGGATGCTTTGGGCTTTTATCAGTTCAACCATCTTCCTGGTTGTACGTATACGCAACTATAAAAAAAGAATTGCGTGCCAGCTGTGCAATGATCTACCCGATCAGTGATCCGGATATCGCGAATTTATCTCTTAAAACAGCGCTTCACATGCCTGCCTTTCGCTTACTCCATACAGAGCTTTTCACGCAGTTTTCGGCTGATCGATAGGATCAGGCAAGACCTGGCCTTAATCAGGCAAACCCAATCACCCCGCAAGTACTTAGTATTAACGACATGCAATACAGGTGTCTGGATGTGAATGGCCAAGTAGCCACGCTCACGCTCGACCCTGCGGGTTGTCTATTGGGCAACTGGAAAGACTCAACAAGGTTTAAGAGGACCGCGGCTATGGTTTTGCAAGATACGTATACCCTCTCTAATGGCATCAAAATTCCCAAACTCGGGCTTGGCACCTGGATGATTGAAGGCGATGCGGCCGAACAGGCGGTCAAGGACGCCGCCGGAATGGGCTACCGGCATATCGATACCGCGCAGGACTATGGCAATGAGGCCGAAGTCGCTGCAGGTATCAAGTCTTGTGGTGTAGGCCGGGACGAGATGTTTCTTACTACCAAGCTCGCGGCACAGTACAAGGACTACAAGGGTGCGGTTGAGGCCATCGACGGCTCACTGGCACGCATGGGGCTGGACTATATCGACCTGATGATTATCCACAGCCCGCAACCCTGGGGTAGCTACGGTAGCGAGGACCGATTCCTGGAAGGTAACCGGGAAGCCTGGCGCGCGCTGGAGGAAGCGCACGATGCGGGCAAGATCCGTGCTATCGGCCTGTCCAACTTCACTCAGCAGGACATCGATAACATTCTGGCATCCTGCTCAGTGAAGCCGGTGGTGAACCAGATACTGGCACACGTAAGCAACACGCCCTGGGAGCTGATCCAGTATTCTCAGGACAAAGGCATACTCGTAGAGGCATATTCGCCAATGGGACACGGTGAGTTATTCAAGAACGAGCAGATCGCCGAGACGGCCAGCAAGTATGGCGTTTCAGTACCGCAGCTGTGCATCCGCTACGACCTGCAGCTCGGCCTGCTGCCGCTGCCCAAGACCGCCAATCCGCAACACATGCAGAACAATGCAGATGTAGACTTTGTGATTGCCGATGCGGATATGGATGTACTGAAAAACATGCAGCCCATCGAGCACTATGGCGATGCCAGTGTCTTCCCGGTATTCCAGTAATACAGACAAACACCAGACGCTGATATCAACGATATCAACCCGGTTCGTTTGCGCCAGCGCGACAACCGGGTAACTCTCGATTAGCGCCTCTTATTGGCAGGCCGCGCGGCCACTTTCTTCGCCAAAAAGATCGTGTGCCGTGCACCCTTACCGGGACGCTCGCGCACGGTCTTAACCTCGACCTGAAAGCCGGCCTTCTTCAATCGGCTGACGTATACGCTATCCGGCGATGCGGACCAAACCGCCAACATGCCGCCCTTAGCCAGGCTGTTGTAGATACTGCTGGTACCCTCGACAGAATACAGCCAGTTGTTGTCGGTGTGCGTCAGGCCCTCGGGGCCATTGTCCACATCCAGGAGCACGGCGTCATACAGACGGTCATGCTCCGTCAGCAGCTCGGCCACGTCGCCAATATGTACTCTTACCCGGCGGTCATCCAATGGACTCCCGGCGCACTCCCCCAGGGGCCCACGGTTCCACTCCACTACCTCCGGAATCAGGTCAGCGACGATCACCTCGGCTGTGGATGGCACCGCGTCAAGCGCCGCGGCCAGTGTATAGCCCATGCCCATTCCGCCCACGACGACACGGGCGTTGTTACGATTCTTCAGGTGGGCGCAGCCCAGTACCGAAAGCTGCTGCTCACTGTTGAACCGGCGACTGTTCATCAGCTCGCCACGGGGCCCGGACAATGAAATGGAGAATTCCTGGTCGCGCTGGCGCAGCGTGAGCACTCCGCCATCGTTGGGAATCTGGGCGGTGCCGAGTTCGATCCAGGGTTTCATGGGGAGGGCTCACTCTCGTCTGGTGGATATGGGGCGATGCGGACTGCGCGCGCAATGTAGCACACGTTGGTTGAACATGCCGGCGACGTTAATATGCACACATTCGCCAGGCCAGCTATGGCGCCCATACATGCCCGCAACCCCATTGAGAATCCCATGAACCGCCGGAAGAAAGTCAACCAGATCCTGAAGAAGAAGGCCAAGAAGGCCAACGACAAGCTCAATCCGAAGAGCAAGCCTCGCTATATATCCAAGGCCGAGCGAGCCAAGCAGGAACAACAAGCCGGCGAGTAACCATCGACCGCAGGCTCTCTTCAGGATCGCAACAGCAGCACCATAACAATACAGCGAACCCCCATGCAGATTTTCAACCTGGCAGATGTCCCGCAAGCCATTGATACCCTGGCCCGATGGCACTTCAACGAATGGCACGCGCTCTACCCCGAGGAGACGCTGGAAGATTTCCGGGCAGATCTGGAGGCATCGGCGGCGCATGGGACAGTACCTTCCACATTTGTCGCGCAAGTAGACGGCAAGGTGGTTGGCTCAATCAGCCTACTACCCCATGATATGGACATCGACGAGCCGTGGACACCGTGGCTGGCCAACCTGTTTGTACACCCGGATTACCGGCAGCAAGGCGTTGGCAAGCAGCTGATCGAGCATTTGATCGCCTTTGCTCGCCGCAATTCGCTGGACCGCCTATACCTGTTCACGCCCAGCAGCCGCGACTATTACGAGGCGCTGGGCTGGGCATTATTGAGTACGCAGTCCTATAAAGGCCAGCAGGTAGATATCATGCTGCGAGCGCTAGCAAAAGAAAATGATTAACCGACTTGTGGCCGAATCAGTGCTCAGCCGCTGCACCCGTTGATACGCGCCGAGCCATTTCAATCTCCCGCTGGAACAGCTGCCTCATGGCATAGCGATAGATTTCCGGGCTATTCGCGGCGTGAGTGCCGCCCTCGATAGAGTTGAAACGAATACTCCAAGGAGCGTCCTGGCGACCTGACCAGTGCTCTTGCCATTCGCGTGCGAGCTCGCGATTTTCCTGATAGCGGTCTTTCGTTGCACTGGAGACAATCAGCATTAGGTCGCCACGCTCAGCCTTTGCCGGCTCTGCATAGAATTGCGCTTTATTGGGATGCAAGCTGGGGTTGCCCGAAATCCGCCCCCAGAACAGATCCGGATGATTGAAGGCAGAGTACAGCACCATGAAGCCGCCACGACTCTGGCCATACAGAACTCGCCGGGTTGTGTCGATCCTGTATCGGCTTTCCACTGTTGGCAAAAGCTCCTGCTCCAGGAAGTGATGAAAGTTTTCTGCCCCACCGCTGCGGTTCCACTGAGTAGTTTCGGTGGAAAAATCTGCATCACGCCAGTTGATTGCGGGATCAAATCCACCATAGGCGATACCAACCACAATGGCTTCGGGGATATTGTCGTCATAATGGAGAAACATATGGTTGGCGGCGAGAATCGGGAACAGTGAATCACCATCAAGCAGGTAGATTACGGGGTATTGTTTCTCTGGAGACTTTTCATATCCCTCGGGCAATCGTACATATATGTGGTAGGGACGTCCGACGTTGGTCGATTCCAGTCTGAAGTAATCGCCTTTCAATGCAGGAAGATAGTCCAGAGGGGTGAAATCCATGCCAACTTGTTTTTTTTCATCATTCCGATGACTGTCGCAAGCATAAAGCAAGAGGGTCAGTACAAGGGTAAGCGACACTGCGGATATCCGGTCCATAAACAAAGCTCTCTCACTTAAATCATCATACGACTCACTGGACTATGATGAGTGTAAAACTTGCCAGGGTCCAGATGGACAAAAGCCACTCAGGTTATCGGCGTTTCAATATGCCGGCCATTCGGAAGCGCACCAAGTAGAGAAGGTAGGCTATGTACTTTTTGATAACAAACAGCTTCGGCAGGCCTGCCCGTGATCATTAGTTAATCACTTTTTCTAACGCTCGCCATGGAACATTAATCTCAAGGAGGATAGAAATGGATCCATTTGGAAATATACAGAGCAAGCACCTATCCATAGTGCTCTCGTTTGCCAGGATACTGTGTTTCTTCTCGATGCTGGCTTTTATCGTGATTCTGTTGGGCACGATATTCAGCCCGTTCATCGGATACCCGATTCTCTATTTCATCTGGTTTATTGGCGTTCCCATATCAGGCTTTATACTGTCGGCCCTGCTGGCCGCCCTGGTGGCATTTGAAGAGGGATTCAGACAGAGGACCGAGCGGATACTGACTGAAAAGCAGGATCCCGCTTGATTTCACCTGTAGTGCGCCCTAATAACGACATAATGGATTATTCGATGAAATTAACCGCTGTTCTCGCTTGCCTATTCCTGGCATCTCCCATGACCCTGGCATCATCAACCGATCTCAAGGGGGTGTGGAAGCTGAAATCCGGCGAGTACATCAACGGTGAGGGAAAACTGGTCAGTTACCAGTCACTCAATATGCAGTCCCTGAAAATCATTTCCGATACCCACTTCAGTTTCACCTCCATGAAGGGCGACACTTTCTGGGCTTCGGGCACTGGGTCTTATGAGTTCGAGGACGGCAAGTACGTCGAGAAGCTACAGCTCAATTCCTTTGGCGAGAAACCGGGCGCGATATTCGCGTTTGATGCCAGGGTAGAAGGGGAATACTGGTACAACACTCGCTGGAAAAATGGCAAGCGGGTTGAATACGAGGTATGGCAAAAGGTCGAATGACCCGATTCACAGCGGCCACCAACCGTTGATACTGCGCCGGTAAGTAAACTGTGCCCCATACGGCGGGGCACGAGCTATTGCGCTTTATCCACGCGCATTTTGTTTTCAACGCGGTGAATGCGCCGTGCTACGGGCTGCTCGAGCAATTCCTCCAGCCCGCTTATTGCATCCAGCATACCGTTCACCCTGCGCTTTTCTTCCCCTTCCAGGCTGGTGTAAAAATCATGGCAGCGCTGCCACATCCATTGCATATAGGGAAACGTCAGACGCGTTCCGCTGACACCCTCGATGGTAAACCCGACTTCACCGATTGCCCTATCTATCTGATCTCCGCCCTGCCAGTTACCGACCTGTTCCATGGTCTGCCGAATTACCGGACCCTGCTCCTCCAGCATGCGTTGCAATACCGGATACAGGGTGTCGGGCACTTCGTCATCCGCTAAAAACTCACCGGATAGCGGCGCGGGCTCGATCATGCGCTTGACCCAGGCCACCACATTGGGTGCCTGCGCTTCCATCAACCGTCCGGAATAGGGATCGCGATACAGGTGCGCGCACAGGGGGCCGATCAGGCCGAAGTCTCCGATACTGGGGCGGCTGCCGAGCAGAAAGGGATATACGGCAAAGTGCCGATCCAGATCCGCCAGCAGGCTCAGGTAACTTTTTTCGATCGCGGGAACGATGTCGTCTTTCACCCCCAGCATCGGCAGCGCGCCAGCGAACGGCCTGGCGGTCTGCTGGCCAATGGCCATCTGCTCTTCTTTGCTGGCGTGCGGTGCGGATGTGCGACCGAACTCGCCGATAGCGAAATTTCGGTTTTCGTCGATATTCCAGCGGTAATGCATCGCCGGAATAACGAGCCATTCATCGCCGTAGGTTTCGAGTAAAAGTGAGACTAGATTTTGTTTCGGAGTTCTGGGATAGACACTGGCTTCAGGATAACGCTTTTCCAGAAAGTCAATTATCTCGGTGGTATCCTGAATCGCTTTATCGTCATCACTAATCAGTACCGGGATATAACGCACACCGGTACGCGGAATAATGACATTTTGAAACACTTCCCGCGAGGCGGTGACCTCTTCGAAAGGAATGCTTTTGTATTTTAGGTAGCAACGAAGCTTTCCCGTATAAAGAGAGACTTCGGCACCAATAAGCTGATGTGAAACCATGCGGCGTCCCCGACGATTCTTTATTCTTGCAAGAATGTTAGAAGGCCAATAATTTAACGGCAATACCGTTTAGCGCCACATCGCCTGACCGTTTCTTCAGGTTGCCGGACTGGGCCACATCCCCAAAAAAAAAGCCCCGGGAAGATACCCGGGGCTTTTTGTGTTTGGTGAACAATTACATTAATGCAACACAATCACTTCATTGGCATCCAGGTTCAGAACCGCGGAACCGCCGCTGACGTTCACTGAATCACTGCCAACGAGGCTACTGTACTGCCCGTCAGCCAGGTCCAGGTTGCTGACATTGATTGAGGTACTGCCGCCACGGTTGACCGCGACCATTACCACATCGCTGCCGGCGGTGCGCTCGAATACCAGAATATCCCCGTTGACCCAGCGCTGGGTGTAGCTGCCGGACGCCAGTGCCGGGCTCTGTGCGCGTAGTTCGGCCAGTGCGCTGATCAACTGGAAGGCCGCGCTTGTCTCGCTGAACGAGGGCATGCCCTCCCGGTTGTACGGGTCGTGCCCCACCTGGCCGTCGCCGTTGGCGGTGAACCAGGTGCTGTTCTGTTCACTGCCGTAGTAAATGGTGGGAATGCCCGGCAGGGTCATTACCAGGGCCATCCCCAGGTTCTGGCGCGCGTCGGCGAGAGACTTGGAGAAGCCTTTGCCGGTGCGGCCGTTGTCCACCGGACCGGTGGTCTGCAGGAATACACTGGTGCGGGTGGCATCGTGGTTGTCCAGGAAGATCGGCTGCCAGCTATCGCGGTTGTTCATCGCCCCGGGGCGGGATTCAATGTGGGTGTTCAGCTGGGTCATGGTGATATCACCGGCGATGGCCTGCTCGATATGATTGCGCAGCTGGAAGTCCAGCAGCTCGGAGCCGCGGTCCTCATTCAGGAACTGCATGGACAGGCTCTCACCGGCACCGGCGCCATACCACTCACCGAAGATATACACATCCGGGTTCTGCGCGCGCACCGCACTGCTGAAGCGATTGATAAAGCTCGGCTCGATATGCTTGATGGCGTCGATACGGAAGGCGTCCACGCCGTGGCTCATCCACTTCAGGGCAGCGTCGATCAGGTACTGGTCCGCGGTGCTGTTACCACTGACACCGTGGTTGAAGTCGGTGAGGTTGAACAGGGTCTTGTTGCGGAAGGCCCAGGGATCGTCCCACTCACTGCCACAGGTGGTAGACGGGTCTGCGTCGCCACAGTCGGCGATGGCGCCGTTGTGGTGATACCAGGTGCCGTTATCCAGGTTCACATCGGTGATGAAGGTGCCCTCTTTGTAGAGCGCGCCGAACTCGTACTGGTCGTCCTGGTTGGAGTGGTTGAGGGCGATATCCAGCACCAGCTTCATGCCGCGGGCTTCCATTGCCGCATCCAGCTGATCCACCAGCGCCCAGTCCCCCAGGTGCTCATCCACTTCGTAGAAGTCGCGGCCCCAGTAGCCGTGGTAGGCGCCGTCTGATCCGGAGTTGTCGATATTGTCGTTCAGCGGGGTGACCCAGATGGCGGTTACGCCGAGGGCTTCCAGGTAGTCGAGCTTGTCGATCAGGCCCTGGATATCGCCACCCCAGTATTTTTTCCACTCGGACAGGCCGCCGCCGGATTTGGTGGTAGAGGTGGCCGCAGCATTGTTGCCGCTGTCATTGCTGGTGTCGCCATTGTGGAAGCGGTCCACAAACACGAAATACATGCTGCGGTTGCGGAAGTCGGTTAACCCGGGCTGGGTGGTTTCACAGCCGTTGGCATCCACAGTGGTGCCGGCCGGGGTGTTGGGGCAGTTGTCCTGGCTATCCGGCACGCCGTCACCATCGCTGTCCGCCTCCACGGCGCCACAGTTTTCGCCGAGGTCGGTGGTGACGCTCACCAGAGTGTTGTTGGCACCGTCGGCAACGATATAGGTCCAGCCACTGGCAGCCATATCCTGGGCCGGGAACTCGCCGCCGGACCAGCTGCCACTGGGATCGATTTTGAAGCGCGGGCCACCGTTGCCGTCGCCGCTGGTGAAGTTGCGGCAGGTATCGTATTCATCGGTCTCGCCAATGCGAGCCAGCAGGTCGCCGGCGGCCCAGCCGTTGTGGGTGCCGCGCAGGTGCAGGGTGGCATCCGGGGTTTCCGGGTCTTCTGCGGGCAGGATGTGGTAGTCGTGGGTATCGGTGTAGAACTTGATATCCCAGGTGCCGGCGGGGACAGCAATATTGTTGCCATTTTGCTGGCCATTCACGCCGTAGTTTTCGCTCCAGTCGCCCCAGCGGTCAAACTTGATCTCGCCGGCACTGGTGAAAACCACATCGTCCGCCAGCATGGTATTGCTGCCCAGATTCTGCATCTGGTCGGCCTGCCAGTTGTTGTGGGTACCGCGCAGGTACCATTCCGCCTGGGCGGTCGCGCTCGCACAGAGCAACAGGCCCGCGAGGGCTAGTGTTTCTCTCAACATTTTCATCATCTCTTGTGGATTATTTTTCTGTGAGTTGGCGAGCCCAATAGAAGGCTCTGATCGCATGGTCGGAAATACGGGGATGGTTGACCTCCTCCCCGGCCGGGGCGTGGAGGAATATTGCGCCAGGTCGGTTCGCAGTCCCGGGCGGGAACTCCCCCTGCCGGGAGGGGGATAACAGATCGCCGTTGAGACGGCACAATGGTGAAAAAAAGTACGGGTCTAGTCAGACACTAGCCGCACAACAATCGCCTAACAGGCTGAGCCAACACAGGTGCCCGCGATGACAAAGTCCCCAAACTGCTTGGTTGCCAGCTTGCTGTTTACGCTGCTCCTCCCCCTTTCTGCCGCCTGTAGCCAGGCGGATGCCCGTATCGAGCGCGTGGAACCGCCGTTCTGGTGGACCGACATGGCGGAATCCCGGCTGCAACTGATGGTGCACGGGGAAGATCTCGCGGATGCCGAGGTACGCATTGATTACCCCGGCGTTACCGTTACCGGCACCGAGCGCGAAGAAAATCCCAATTACCTGTTTATCAATCTTGCGGTGGCCAGGGGCACCGAGCCCGGCGCGCTGCAAATCCAGCTGCACAAGGGCGACTGGCAGCAAGCACTCCGCTACGAGCTGAAGAAACGCCGTGATGGCTCGGCCAATCGCCAGGGCTTCGACAGCAGCGATGCCATCTATCTGATCACACCGGACCGCTTCGCCAACGGTGACGCGAGCAACGACAACACCGCCGATACCCAGGAAGGCCCCGACCGCAACGACCCCAACGGTCGACACGGCGGTGATATCGCCGGGATGCTGCAGCACCTGGATTATGTAGCGGACATGGGCTTTACCCAGATCTGGCCCAATCCCCTGATAGAAAACGACCAGCCTGCCTATTCCTACCACGGCTACTCCGCCACTGACTTCTATCGCATTGACTCCCGTTACGGCAGCAACGAAAGCTTCCGCGCGTTCGTGGCCGCAGCGAAAGAAAAAGGCATCGGCGTGATTCAGGATATGGTGCCCAACCATATTGGTGACGGGCACTGGTGGCTGCAGGACCTGCCCGGCAGTGACTGGCTGAATGGCGACGGCACCGCAAAGGGTGACTACGAGTACACCAACCACGCCCGCACCGTGCACATGGACCCCTATGCCAGTCACCGGGATCACGCGCTGTTTACCGATGGCTGGTTTACCGATTCCATGCCGGACCCCAATCAGCGCAATCCGCGTATGGCCAACTACCTGATCCAGAACGCCATCTGGTGGGTGGAGTACGCCGACCTGTCGGGTATTCGCGTAGACACCTATGCCTATTCCGATGCGGACTTCCTTACCCGCTGGTCCGGACGCCTGATGCGGGAATACCCCAACTTCAATCTCGTCGGCGAAGAATGGACACGGCAGGCGGCACTGGTGGCCTACTGGCAGGCGGGCAACAACAACCGCAACGGCTACGTCTCGCATATGCCGAGCATGATGGATTTCCCGCTGCTCTACGGACTGCGTGACGGGCTCGAAAAGCCCGAGACCTGGAGTACCGGCCTGGTAACACTGTACGAGTCACTGGCCAACGATGTGCTGTACCCCAACCCGAACAACCTGGTGATCCTCGGCGGCAATCACGATATGAGCCGCCTGTACAGCCAACTGGATGAAAACACCGGCAAGTTCCGCATGGCGATCGCCTACCTCGCCACCATGCGCGGCATCCCCCAGTTTTACTACGGCGATGAGATCCTGGCCAAAAGCCCCAAGCACCGCGACGACGGTGTGGTGCGCAGTGACTTCCCCGGCGGCTGGGAAGGCGACAAGACCAATGGATTTACCGGCAAGAACCTGAGTCCGCAACAGCAACAGGCGCAACAGTTTGTGCGCACCCTGTTCAACTGGCGCAAGGACAAGGACGTTATCCACAACGGCAAGCTCAAGCACTTTGCGCCGATCGATGGCCTCTATGTGTACTTCCGCTACAGCGACAAGGACACGGTGATGGTGGCGATCAACAAGAGTGACCGTCCACGCGAATTGCCGGTGGCGCACCTGGCGGAAATGCTCAAGGCCAAATCAACAGCTACCAGCATTACCAACGGCAAATCCACGCCACTAAACGAACTGGTGATCGCGCCCAGCGATGTACTGGTTGCCGAAGTATTCTAAAAAAACAGAAGCAAGCGACGATGAAAGACGTGAAATCCCTTAAGCCCAAAAGGCTGTTCAAGAAATTCGGGCTGGCGACCCTGCTGCCCACCCTGCTGGCTACCGCCATGCAGCCCGCGTTCGCGGAGACAGCTCGCAGCTACCAGAGCCACCAGTTGCTCGATGACAAACTGGTAATCGAAACCAGCGACAGCCAGGTCACCCTGACCCCGCTGAACAGCGGCGCGCTGGAGGTGCACTACCAGCGCGAGGGCATGAAGCAATTGCCCTCTTTTGCTCGCGCGCAACTTGAGGCAGATGTGCAGGCGCAGCTGAGCGTTTCCCAGGACACCCTGCGCTATGCGCTGGGTGATCTCACCGCAGTTATCCACAAGTCGCCATTTGCGATCGAATACCTGCGCAACGACGAACCGCTGCTGGCGGAAGAACACGGCTTCTTCGCCAACCAGACCATGCGCGGCTTCCGCTTTGCCCTGCAGGAAAACGAGAAGCTGATCGGCGGCGGCCAGCGCGTGCTGGGCATGGACCGCCGCGGCCATCGCCTGCCGCTATACAACAAAGCCCACTACGGCTACACCACCGAATCCGAACAGATGTATTTCGGCCTGCCGGCGGTGATGAGCAGCAACAAATACATCCTGCTGTTCGACAACAGTGCCACCGGCACCATGGACCTGGGCGCCAGCGAAGCCGACGTGATGCAGTTTGAAGCAGTGGCCGGTCGCAGTGCTTATATCGTGGTTGCTGGCGACTCTTATCCACAGCTGATCGAAAACTACGTGGACGTAACCGGCCACCAGCCCATGCCGCCGCGCTGGGCACTGGGTAATTTTGCTTCCCGCTTCGGCTATCGCTCGGAGCAGGAAGTGCGCGACGTGGTGGAGAAATTCCGCGAGGAAGATTTCCCGCTGGATGCGGTGGTGCTGGATCTGTTCTGGTTCGGACCCGACATCAAAGGGCATATGGGCAACCTGGCGTGGGACGAGAACACATTCCCCACGCCGGTGGACATGATGGCGGACCTGGATAAACAGGGCATCAACACCATTCTGGTCACCGAACCCTTCGTTCTTTCCACTTCTGAGCGCTGGGACAATGCAGTAGCCAGCAACGCGCTGGCGAAAAATATTGCGGGTGAACCCAAGCAGTTCGAGTTTTACTTCGGCAATACCGGTCTCATCGATGTGTTCTCCGAAGACGGCCGCGACTGGTTCTGGAACGTTTACAGCGATCTGAAAGAACAGGGCGTAGCCGGCTGGTGGGGCGACCTGGGCGAGCCGGAAGTACACCCGTCCGATACCGTGCATGCGGTCGGTATGGCAGATGAAATCCATAATGCCTACGGTCACCGCTGGGCGCAGATGCTGTTCGACAACGAAAAGGCAACAAGCCCGGAAGAGCGTCCATTCATCATGATGCGTGCAGGGTTTCCCGGCTCACAGCGCTTCGGCATGATCCCATGGACCGGTGATGTGGAACGCAGCTGGGGCGGTCTCAAGCCGCAGGTTGAACTGTCACTGCAGATGGGCCTGCTGGGTTTTGGCTACACCCACTCCGACCTCGGTGGTTTTGCCGGTGGCGAGAAGTTTGATCGCGAGCTGTATATCCGCTGGTTGCAGTACGGTGTATTCCAGCCGGTGTACCGCCCACACGCACAGGACCATATTGCCCCGGAGCCGGTCTTCCACGACCGCAAGACCCGCAACATTCTGCGCGAGTATGTAAAACTGCGTTATCGCCTGCTGCCCTACAACTACACCCTCGCCTTCGAGAACAGCCAGACCGGCATGCCGCTGATGCGTCCCTTGTTTTTTGAAAACGAATCCGACCTGGCGCTGATGGACAACAAGGACGCTTACCTGTGGGGCAACGACTTCCTGGTGGCGCCGGTCACCGAGGAAAACATCGACGAAGTGGCTGTACAGCTGCCCGGCGGCGTCTGGTTCGATTACTGGACCGATGAAGCTTACCGCGACGATATCGCAGAAGTGGAAGTGGAGCTCGACACCATTCCGGTACTGGTACGCGCCGGTGCGTTTATCCCAACCATCAAGGATGTGCGCAACACCCGTGAATATTCCAGCGAGCACCTGCGCCTGGACTATTACGCCGATGCCTCCGTCAACACGTCCAGCGGCTCTGTGTACGAGGATGACGGCGTGACTGCCGATGCCTTCGCCAAGGGCCTGTACGAACAGCTCGCCTTTACCAGCGCACGCAAAGACAACACCCTGAATTTTGCCTTCAGCCGCAGTGGCAACGGCTATACCGGTATGCCGGAAACCCGCGCCATCGACCTGGTGCTGCACAACTGGCAACAAGTGCCCACGTCGATCACCCTCGGTGGCGAAACAATTCCGCTGGTGCGCAAGGAAAACCAACTCACCACCAACACTGCTTACTACGACAAGCGCAGCAATACCCTGCAGGTGAAATTCGCCTGGGGCAAACAAGACCTGAAGCTCGCTGTATCCCTGTAAGGGAATAGAAATAACGAACGGAATTATTGGCTGTTATGAAAACATTTACCCGACTGCTACTGGCTTCTTCCATCGCCACTGCGCTGCTGAGCGGCTGCGATAATAAAGCTGCCGATGCACAGACCACCCGGATTCAGGAAGGCGTGCAGGAAAACACACAGGATGCCGCACAAACAGCAAGCGCGCTGCCCTCACCGGTAGAAACGTTCGGCAAACCGGTGATTTACCAGGTATTGCCGCGCCTGTTCGGCAACACCAATACCACCAATAAGCCATGGGGCACCATCGAGGAAAATGGAGTCGGTAAATTCAGCGACTTCACCCCGGGTGCCTTGCAGGAAATCCGCGCTCTTGGAGCCAACTACATCTGGTATACCGGCGCACTGCATCATGCCGTGGTGCGTGACTACACCGAGTTTGGTATCGCCAACGACGATCCGGATGTGATCAAGGGCCGCGCCGGTTCTCCCTATGCGGTCAAGGACTACTACTCCGTTAACCCGGACCTGGCCGAAGATCCGGGCAAACGCCTGCAGGAATTCAAGGTGCTGATCAAACGCTCCCACGACGCGGGCCTCAAGGTGATCATCGATATCGTGCCCAACCACGTTGCGCGCAATTATCACTCTCTGGCCAAGCCTGAGGGCGTGCGCGACTTCGGTGCGGACGACAACACCAGCGTGGCCTATGCCCGCGACAACAATTTCTACTATGTGCCTGGCGAACCCTTCCAGGTGCCGCAGGCGGAAGACGGCTACCAGCCGCTGAATGGAGAGACCCATCCGCTGGTAGACGGTGAATTCAAGGAAGTACCGGCAAAGTGGACCGGCAATGGCAGTCGCGCCCCGCAACCGGCCCAGGGCGACTGGTACGAAACGGTGAAGATCAACTTCGGCGTGCGCCCGGATGGCTCTCACGATTTTGCGGAACTGCCGCAGGACTACGCACAGAAAGACTTCCGCGCGCATGCGGCCTTCTGGGCAGATAAAGACGTGCCCAGCAGCTGGCAGAAATTCCGCGAGATTACGGATTACTGGCTGGCGTTTGGTGTCGACGGTTTCCGCTACGATATGTCCGGCATGGTGCCGGTGGAATTCTGGAGTTACCTGAACTCCAGCATCAAAATGCAGAAACCAGACGCACTGCTGCTGGCGGAAATCTACCAGCCGGATCTGTACCGGGATTACATCCATCTGGGCAAGATGGACTACCTGTACGACAAGGTAGGCACCTACGATGCCATCCGTGCGGTCATGGAAGGTAAGGCCGGTACCGACCCGCTGGTGGATATCCAGCACAGCCTCGAAGGCATTGAAGACAATATGCTGCGCTTCCTGGAAAACCACGACGAGCAGCGCATCGCCAGTCCCGAGTTTGCCGGCAGTGCCGAGGCCGGCAAGCCGGCAATGGTCGTGTCTGCCACCATCAGCGGTGCACCTACACTGGTCTACTTCGGCCAGGAGCTGGGTGAGCCCGGCGCCGGTGATGCGGGCTTTGGCAAGGCCAGCCGCACCACCATTTTTGATTACTGGTCGGTACCTACCATTCGCCGCTGGAACAACGAAGGCGCCTTTAACGGCGAGAACCTGAGCGAGAGTGAACAGCAGCTGCGCGATTTCTACCAGCGCCTGATGCAGTTCTCCAGCGAGAGCGAGGCACTGCAAGGTGAGTACCTGGACCTGCACAAGTTCAATCGTACCCAGTCTGAAGGCTATGGCGACAGACAGTTTGCCTTTGCCCGCTGGGCAGGGAATGAGCGACTGGTGGTGGTTGCCAATTTTGCCGATGCAGAACAGAAGCTGACGCTGAAGCTGCCGACAGAGCTGGTGCAGCAATGGAACCTGAAAGACGGCCAGTACCCGTTGCAGGAACAGCTCGCCGGCAATGTTGATGCAGCGCTGCAGGTAGAGGGTGGCGAAGGCGCGATCGCGCTGGAGCTGAAGCCTCAGGACAGTGTAATCCTGAAGCTGGACAACTGATCCAGCACCTGGGGTTTATCTGAGTGGACGCCGGTGGGTCACCACCGGCATCCGCTCAGAAAAATTCATACTCCAACAACAGGCGGAATGTCTGGTCCGGGCTGTCGCTGGTTAGCCCCTGAATCACCCCCAGCTCCCACATCAGCTTGCTCGCCTTGGGGAGTTTTTTTTCCCCGCGAATGATCGGCCCGATACCGCGATAGTCCTGCCCCGCGTAGAATTCCACCCCGGGCTCGAAATGTGGCAACCAGCGGTAGCGCGCCTGCATGCGCAATTCCGACTCCCACTCGTTCTTGAAGTCGTCGCCCCATTCGTAGATTGCGGCGAGATTGGCCGTTCCGGTCCAGCGTCCCCACTCCCGGCTACTGATCAGCGTTGCTGCCGCCTCCCACACATTCTCTTCGCGCTCGTGCTCCAGTTCAAACAACAGTCCCCAGTCTGCGGCGTACTCGCCCTGCTCGGTGAGCTGATATTTGGCCTCCAGCTCGATCGCCTCCAGTTTCAGGTCCCGCTCGGAGTCCCGCGCGCCGATCAGGTAGACCTCGCCGAACCAGCGGTCGGAAAAACTGCGGCCAAGTCCCAGGTGATGTATCTGCTCCCCACCCCAGGTTTTGTCCTTTCCGGGAATGGCGGAGGTGCGCCATTCGAGCTCTTTTTCCAGTGGCTGCACGTAAGGGTCGTAAACGCGGTCCACCACCTGGCCATCCGCATGCGCCACAAGCGGTGTGACAGTCACGGCAGCTGCCAGAGTCAGCGGGGCAAGCCAGGCCTTAGTGGGCAACAGCGGGAACATGAGCGTGCGATCGATAAACATAGTGGGTAAATCCGAGTGTCAGCGCCATAACCGCCAAACTCATTGCGTATAGAAATACTTCAAGGGGCGTCGGCGACGCCTCGTAACTCATCAGCGCATACAGCAGCTGCCCTACCAGCGAATCCTCCCTCAGCAGCGCCGAGGTGTCCCACAGCGGCATCTGGGACGGCAGCCAGTCAATCTGTATGAGAAGCTGCACCGCCTGTGAACACATACCGCCGGCGACGATCGTGAGCAGAATACAGGTGATCAGCAGGGTGTGACGCTCCGGCAGTGCCAGTAGCAGATAGTACAGCAGGGCACCAATACTGAAACCGATACCCGCGCCGATCAGAGCCCCTTTCAATACACTGCCAAACAACGCTGGCTGGGTATGGAAGGTGTACAGATAAATATAAATCTCCGCCCCTTCGCGCAATATCGAACTCATCACCGCCAGCAGCATGCACCACTTCAGCAGTGACAGCCGGCATCCGGGGCGATAGTAATTAATCACCATCAGCGAGGTAGTGATCAGCAACAGGGCATAGATAAAAATGTGCAGACCGGCATTCAGCAGTTCCTGCCCGGTGCCGTCAAATGCGTTGGAAATCGCCGCCAGATTATTTCCGTAAATTATGGAACCGAGGCCACCCAGGGCGAGCGCGAGCAGAAACCAGCGGGTATTGAGCCCGATGAATCGGCTCATCGCGAGCAGGATGGTCAGCAGCAGCGCCGCTTCGAGCACTTCCCGCAGAATGATGATGACACTGGTCAATAACATGACGGCAATCCGACGCTACTTAGTTTATTCCGCGATGATTTTTCCCTGCGCCGTTTTCGGATTGAACTCACCAAAAAACGGATACTCACCAGGCTTTAACGGACCGATAAAAATGATGGCCTTCTGCCCGCCCATGATGACCTTTTCCCGGTTCAGCTCGTAGCTCTCAAACTCCTCCGGGGTGGGATCGCGGTTGTACACAATCAGTTTAATCTTGGTATTCGCTGGCACCACCAGTTCCGAGGGGAGGAACAGGTGATCGCGAATTTCCAGCTTGATTTCCGGCCGCGCTGCTCCGAGGCTCAGGCAGGCAAACAGGATCAGCAGCAGGAATTTACCCATGCAGGCGACCGGGTATTTAGACATTTTTTGTTGCTCGCTCTTGCATCGATTCTGATACGGAGTTTTCCCCAACGGGATTTACCAGGGGGAAGCGGACTTGCACGGAAAGGCCATGACCAAAACGTGAGGTACCGAGCCTGATATTCGCATGATGCAACTGGGCGATATGCTGAACAATCGATAGTCCCAACCCGCACCCCTCCACCGCGGTGACATGTCGGTCGCCACCCACCCGGTAAAAGCGTTCGAAAACACGTGCGTACTCCGCCTCGGCAATACCGGGCCCCGAATCTTCTACACGTAGCTCTACCTCATCGCGCTCGCTCAGAACATTCACCGCAACTTCAATCTGCCCGCCTTGTGGTGAGTATTTATTGGCATTTCTCAGCAGATTCTTGAGCAGAATCGACAGTGCAAAACGATCTCCACAGAGGTCGGCCGGCGCGCCACAGAGTTCCACCTGCTGATCTCTGCAGGCAAAGCCGGCATAGTGCTCGGCAATGACTTCTCGCGCTAATGCGTACAGATCAACCCTTTCAAAACGCGCCGGATAATGGTCCGGGGTGGTTCGGTACAGGTCCAGCATCTGCTCCACCAGGTGTGCCATACGCTCGACACTGCCCTGTAGCTTTTGCAGGGAGTCGGGCTTTTCGGCAGCGGAGGTTTCCGTCAACTCCCGCTCGAGATTGTGCGCATGGACCTGGATCGCACTGATGGGGGTACGCAACTCGTGCGCGGCATCCGCGGAGAAGCGCCGCTCGCGCTCGAAGGATTCCTGTAAGCGCGCCAGCAGTGCATTGGTAGAGGAGACGACCGGCAGTAACTCCTCCGGTGGATTGTCCAGCGGTAGTGGGTGTAGATCTTCAGCGCGCTTCTCCTGTAGCGCTGCCGCCAACCTGCGCAGGCTGCCGAGGCCCCGCGCCAGAATCAACCAGATAAGCAGGCCGGCCACCGGGATACCGATCAAAATAGGCGTGACCGACTCCAGAATTACCCTGTCCGCCAGCTGGTAACGCAGGTCGACCCGTTCCGCCACCAGCACCCAGCCAGGTAACTGCGGCGCATAGTGGGAGAACACACGCCAGCGGAAGCCTGAGAAATTCACTTCCCGGTAGCCTTCGGCAAAGGCACTTACCGGTGTCTCAGGCGCGTTGACCGAGCGCATCAACAGGGCCTGCTTCTCCGTCCACACCTGAAACGCCATGGGGCCGGTGTGCTCCACCACGACCGGAAGTTGTTCCGGCGATTGTTGTGATGCTGGCATGGTGGAAAGCAACTGCGCCGTGGCTACCATCTGCTGGTCAAACAGCCGTTGCGCCTCCGACATACTGCCGCGATACCCCTGCAGCGCGGCGACAAAGTTGACCAGCACGATGGTAGCCAGCAGCGTGATCAGCAGGAAGAAACGAATCGACCTCACTGCGCGGGGCCCACCTTGTAACCGACGCCGCGGATGGTCAGGATAAATTCGGGATAGATTTTCTTGCGCAGGTTGTGGATATGCACATCCACGGTGTTGCTGGCCACTTCCTCTCCCCAGCTATACAGCTTGTCTTCCAGCTGCTCGCGACTGAGGATATTACCTGGCCGCTCCGCCAGGGCCCGCAACAGGGTGAACTCCCGGCGCGACAACTTCACCGCTTCGTCGCCGCGGAATACTTCGTGGCTGGCGAGATTGATACGCACGTCGCCGATGGTGATTTCAGAACTGAGCCCCACCCCCAAACGTCGCTCCAGCGCCCGCAAACGGGCAAGCAGCTCATCCACGGCGAAGGGTTTGGTGAGGTAGTCGTCGGCGCCGGCATCCAGCCCCTGTACCTTGGAGGCAAGATCATCCCGCGCGGTCAGGATCAGTACTGAAGACTTGACCCCGTGACTACGCACCAGGCGCAATACTTCCACCCCGTCGAGATCCGGCAAACCCAGGTCCAGTACGATCACATCGGGCTTTGCGGCGCGCGCGAGGGACACACCCTCGCCGCCAAGGGCTGCGTGATCGACGGCGTAGCCACTGTGGCGCAACGCCGTGGCGATGCCGTCGGCCAGGGATTCATCATCTTCGATCAGCAATACCCGCATTGACTGTGCTTATCCCTGTGCAGTGATCGGCCTGAGCCTAGTGCATTTTTTGCTGGATTTTTGCCTGCAGGCTTTTGATTTCCCCCAACCGCCCTTCGCTGGCCAGTGGCCGCTGGGGATCGGCGGGCGCTTTCTCCGCACGCTGCAGAAATTCGAGTGCCTGCGTGTAACTTTTCTTCTGGAAAAGGTAGTCGGCGTAGAAGTAGTTGGCATCAACGTCTTTGGCGCCAAACTCCAGCCCCTTACGCAGGAAAGCTTCCGCTTTTTTATCATCGCCGAACCCGATTGGCCAGCCGGGTACCTGGTAATACAGGGAGCCGAGGCTGGTATAAGCGGCACCATCCAGCACACTGCCGTCGATGGCAATAGCCTGCTCCAGATCAGATTTCGCCGCCTTTACCGCAGACAGCGCTCCGAGGCCGCCCTTGGCGCCGGCATACGATGCACGAATGATCCCGCTCCATACCCATACCGGTGCGCTCTGTGGATAAGTTGCGGTAGCCGCCTGCGCCTGACCTATGAGCTCGGAAAACAGCGCCGCCTGCTGTTTTTCCGGGGTGCGGTACTTGATCCTGGCCCAGGCACTTTGCAGGGTGGCAACCCGCTCGTCGGCGGATTCCGCAGCGGCGGACGCGGTAACCAATACCTGGGCAACCAGTGTCATCAACAGCAGCGTCAGGTAACGGACAAACGGTTGTGCAGAAAGCGATGAATGTTTCACGGTGTTTCTCCTTTGAGGTCGGGGAAGTTCTGTTGTGCGTATTCGCGAATGACCGGCAGCTTTTTCACCAGCGCCGAATCCACCACGGTGGGAAACAGGGCGTTGACCTTGATAAACAGGCGCTCCGGCCAGCCGATAAAACGACGCTGGCTGGCAGCACCTTCCAGCAGGCTCAAGCAGGCCTGCGCCACCCGCTCCGGGGAGTCGGATTTGTTGCCGAGGGACCGGTTCAACCCATTGACCGCATCGGTATTCAACGCGGTATCTACCGCGCGCGGTGCCAGGTAATGTACGCGCAAGCCGGTATCACCCAGCTCACGACGCAGGGCCTCGGTGAAGCCGTGCAAGCCGGATTTACTCGCGCCGTAAACGCTGAAACCCGGATGGCCGATATGGCCGAAGGCGGAGCCGAGATTGATCACCGCCGCCCGTTTGCTCTCCTGCAGCAGCGGTAACAGGTCGCGGGTCAGAGCCATGGGAGCAAGCAGGTTGGTGCCGAGTATCCGCCCCAGTTCCTCGTCACTGGTATCGGAGAGCAGTGCAAACGTGGAAACACCGGCGTTGTTGATCAGCACATCCACCCCTCCCATTTCTTCACGGCAGGTCTGCACCAGGGTGCGGCGGGCGGCGGGGTTGAGCAGGTCGGCTACTAAAATGCGGTGGCCCGCATCCCCAGGCAAGGATATACGCAGTTGTTCAAGACGTTTTGCATCGCGCCCCTGCAACATCAGGCGGTAGCCCCGCGTGGCGAGCAGGGTGGCGATGGCGCGGCCGATGCCGCCACTAGCCCCGGTGACCAGCACCGTCAGTGGCCTGGTTTCGGGCTTTGTTTCGGATTTGGTTTCGGGTTTTATTTCAGATGGTGAGTGAGTGTGCATTACGCCGCCTCCAGGCCCACGCTCTGGCGGTCCACTTCGCGGAACACATCTCCGTACAGGCGGAAGAACACCCGCGCACTGTGCACGATGGCGGCCTTGTCGGTGTCGCTGTCGATGCGGTTCATCAGACCGCGGAAGAAATCCACATGGCCGATATCCAGGTCGCCGTGGGACAACAGGTAGCTGAAGGCTTTATTGGGCAATTCCAGCGAGGTCTGGATGGCGCGGGCCGCGCTGGTGGCGAGGGCGATACTGGTGCCCTCGAGCACATTGACCATGCCGAAGAAGCTCACCGGGTTGCCGCGGGCAATACTGTCGTAGGCGTAGGACACCATCAGTTCGGTGGAGAGGTTGGGCCGGCTGTAGCGCACTGCCTCGGCATCGGCGCCACAGGCCGCGATGTCATTCAGGATCCACTCCTGGTGCCCGGTTTCCTCTTCAATATATTCCGCCAGCGCCTCGCGCAACCACTCCTGGTGATCGCCCAGGCGACTGCCGCAGGCCATCATCAGCGGAACCGTGTGCTTCACGTGGTGGTAGGCCTGGGTGAGAAAAGCTACATATTCCGGTAATTCAATTTCACCGCGAGCGCCGCGCTGGATCAGTGGCACGTTCAACAGTGACAGGCGGGCGTCTTCGGTCTGCTGTTGCAGTTCGTCATAGAAAGGCATGGGATTCTCCGTACAGCGTTTCAATGGATTCGGCATATTGATTGGCAATGGCATTGCGGCGCGGGCGACCGTTGGCAGTCAGCTGGCCGTCGGCAAATGTCAGTGGCGCCGGCAGGCGGATCCAGTTACGCACCTGTGCGTAATCCGGCAGGCGCTGGTTGACCGTCTCGAGCCAGTCGTCGATCCGCGCGTCCGCCACACCGGGATGGGGAAAGATCAGCGCGCAGCAGTACGGGCGCGCATCGCCGATCACCACACACTGCAGCACCTGTTGATCCAGCAGGATTTCGCTCTCGATCCACTCCGGCGAGATATTGCGACCGAAGGCACTGATCAGCAGGTTCTTCTTGCGCCCGGTAATGTGCAGGAAGCCGTCGTTATCGATGGCACCGAGGTCACCGGTTGCCAGCCAGTCGCCATCCATATCGCTGGCCAAATCAGTGACGGCACCACTGTCGCCCAGGTAGCCGAGGTAACGGGGACCGCGCACCTGCACTTCGCCATCACGAATGCGGATTTCACAGTGGGGCAGCGGACGTCCTGCGGCTCCGGGGCAGTCGGCACCAGGCAGATTCAACGCCACCACCGATCCACACTCCGACAGGCCATAACCCTCGAAGACCGGCAGCCCCAGCGCGCGCGCCTGGTGCAGTAACTTCGCGGAGACCTTGCCCCCGCCCACAGCGACAAAGCGCAGCGAGGCCGGCGCACGCCACTGTCCCAGATGGATTTGCGCCACCAGCAGTTTCAGGATCTGCGGCAGCAGTATCAGGCTGTCTGGCTGATACTCATCGATGCAACGGCACAGCTGCGCGGCATCCAGCTGGGAACTGCCGTGGAAGCCGAGCTTGGCCAGCGGCGGTGCAATCACGGTGCCCCCCAGTAACCAGCAGGTGTAGGCACCGGCGACATTTTCCAGCAGGGTGGCCAGGGGCAGCAGGCACAGGTGGCGCGCGCAATCGAGCTCACCCAGGCGCCCGGCCAGTGCGGCGGCGGTGGTGTACTGGGTTTCATTCGCCAGACAGACGCCGCGGGGGGTGCCTGTGGAGCCTGAGGTGAAGGTAATCTTGGCGGTCTCTGCGGGCAGGATTACCCGCTCGGGTCCCTGCGTCTCGACTAGGGCCAGGCCGGCGAGTTCACCCCGCGCCTCACCCACCACAGACAACGGCGTAAAGCGCTCGCAGTCGTCCGTCAGCAGTACCTGCATGCCACTGGTGCGAATGGTGTGCTCGAGCTGCTGGGGGGTAAAAAAGCCCGGCAGCGGCACCAGCGTTACGCCCGCTTTCTGACAGGCCAGGTCTACCAGCAGCCACTGGGGCCCGTTGTCCGCATACAAGCCAAGCACCGCTGTGCCCAGTTGTTGCAACGCGCCTGCCAGCGACTCTGTTGCCTCTAATAGCTGCGAGTAACTGGTGTTTTCCTCAACACCAACAAGCGCAGCCCGTGTCGGTGAACTCGCTGCGTGCGCGGCGATCTGTTCGATCAATTGCATGGGTAAACCTCCCGCAATGCATGCGCCATCTGCTGTGCCGGTGTGGCACAGGCCTGTAATAACTCCCGGATCAACGGATGCGCCAGCAGTGCATCGCGCTCCTCGGCCACATTGATGGCGGTCACTGCCGGCCGGGTATCGTAGTAACTGCCCCAATCGGCGAGCCGGTCACCCAGGCGATCGCCGTCCGCCTGGCACAGCACAAACTGGTTTCCGGTGAGCTTTTTCAGTAGGCGGTGCACTTCCGGGGTGGCGGTAAAAATGGCCCAGGTCACGTCCGCGGCGGCAAACAGCTCGGCCAGCATCAGAAACAGCAGGCGACTGCCGCCGCGGGCGGTGGAGACCAGATTGCCGATTTCCACAATATCGCCCCGTTCGACTTCGCCGCCGGTGGCACTGGCCAGTGCGGCTTCTACTGGCTGATCCAGGTACTGCTCCAGAAACAGGGGGCCAGTGTCCGCCCGGCGCATGCCCAAGGCAGAAACCAGCCCGCTGTCATTGCGCTGGGCCAGCAACAGGGGCATAAAATGGTAAAGCCGCGCGCCGTAGGTCTCGGCGAAGGTGGTCGCGATATAGGATTCCACCGCGGTCCGATTGCGGTCTCCGGCTGCACTCAGGAAGAAACCCGGACAGCCACTTGGCGCGAAGACTCGCGCAGATCCTTTACTTTCCCGTTCCATGTTTGGAGAGCTTTCCGCTGCCATGAGACCCACTCTTTGGATTGTCGATGCTGTGAGTCTACGGGGGCCAAATTAAGGCAAACTTAAGCGGGGATAATTTTTGGAGATTTTGCGGGGAGAGACTTTCAGAAGATATTCGGGGGGCGGAGGAACGCGCTATCCGAAACCTTCGCGACCTGATACTGTCCTAGACTTCACAGTCAGTGGTTTACACTGTCTTTTAAGGCGCCAGACGCTGAGCGCGGGAATCAACGGGAGGATTTGCAGATGGGTGGCAGTATCAAAGATTGGCTGATCGCGCTGCTGGTGGTAGCAGCAGTAGTTTTCGGCATTTACTGGTTCGCGGTGCGGGATACCCCGGAGCCCGAAGTCCCCGCCCCCGTCACCGAACCCGCACCGGACACATCGAGCGTCGACCTCGACAAGCCAGAGGATGAGCCAGTCATTCCCCCCGCCCCGGAACCCGCCGAGCCGAAAGATCCGCCGCGTCAGCTGCCCGCCCTGAACGACAGTGATAGTGAAGCGCGCAAGGACATCATCAGCCTCTCCTCCGACGGTGCGCTGGCAAACTGGATAGTGCCGGATGAAGTGGTGCGCAAATGGGTAGCGGCGGTGAACACCGCGACCAAGGGAGACCTGATGCACAAGAACCGTCCCTTCAACAACCTGAAGGACACTCTGGTGGTGAAGGATCTGGAAACCCGCGATGATGGCCAGAAGATCTACGTACTCTCCCAGGAAAACTACCAGCGCTACGAGCAGCCGGTGCGCCTGTTCGCCATGGTCGATACCGATACCGCAGTGAATCTCTATCAGTTCTGGTACCCGCGCCTGAAACAGGCCTACGGCGAACTCGGGCTGAAGAACAAGAACTTCCACGCGGCGGTGCTCGCCGCGATCGATCAGGCACTGGCGGCACCGGAAGTTGAAGGCCCCATCAAGCTGGTCCGCCCCACGGTGTACTACAAGTTTGAGGATGAGAAACTGGAGAAAATGCCCGGACTGCACAAATTGATGATTCGCATTGGCCCGGATAATGCGGCGCGGGTAAAGGAAAAATTGCGCGAGCTGAAAGCCGCACTGCAGAACCTGCCCAGTGAACAGTAAGCCACACCCGCCAAACAAAAAGCCCCGGTATCTCCGGGGCTTTTTTATTGGAACAGTTTGAACACGGATACGGGGTTATTCCGGCATTCCGAGCAAAACCACGGAATTCGGTGAACTCACTACAACTTCACCATCGACCACCTGGGTACTGTTGCCGGAATAGAAATCCAGCAACGACTGCCCCTCCTCAAATACGCCAGCGACCGGTATTTGCTTGTCGCCGGCAGGTTGATCCAGTGCGACCACCACCGGGGCAAAGTTTTCCAGGCTCCTGGAAAACACCAGCGGCGCCTGCTGGATCACCTGATGCTCACCCGCGCCGAGCGCCGCAAACCGCCGGCGAAAATTCAACAGTTTTTGCCAGTGCGACAGCAAAAGCTGGGTATCGACATTCGCCATATCCTGCCAGTTCATAAAACTGCGCAACTCGGCATCGTACAGTGCCTGCTCGTCCGTTAGCGGCCGACCCAGTTCATCGCCGTAATACACCTGCGCTGCGCCGGGTGCCAGCAGCAACTTTGTGGCAGATTCAAATGCTCGACTTCGGTCCCGGTCGAAGCTGTCCAAATCGTCGTGGGAGCTGATGTAACTGAGGACACCGGCGCCCTTCAGGTCACCGGTATTAAGACCCTGTGCATATTGTGCAAACAGCTCTGCCGGCGACTGTTCCGCCTGGTGCACAAATCCCATATTGATCAGGCTGTCGAAACCATACTGGTAAAAATCCACCCGCTGATCACCGAAATCATACTGGCGACCGTCACTGTTGGAGAAATCATCGACGCCGAAGCCGTACACTTCGCCGAGCATAAAGAAGGCTTTATCGTCGATTTTCTGCAGCGGATTTTGCGCTTTCCAGTCGGCCAGCGCGTTTTCGGCTTCCCGTTTCAGCTCCGCCCAGAATTCCGGCTCCACATGCTTGGCGGTGTCCACACGAAAACCGTCCACGCCGTATTCCCGCACCCAGTCGGTAAGCCATTTCATCAGGTAATAGCGCGGCGCACGAGGATGATCGGTGCGCTCGAAGAACGCATCCAGCTCCGCCAGCTCCTCTGCCTGACGTCCCTCGGACTGCCATTTTTCCAGCAGGAAGCCGGGGAGCTCCACCGGCGCGTCACTTTCCGTGCGGATATCCGGCAGGTGATCGGTGAGTGTGCAGGTGACATTGCCGGCGAAACCGGACCAGTCACACACCGGTGAGGTGCGCACCCATACGCTTGGCCACAGCGCGTCCTGTGCGGTTTCAGGGCCGGTGTGATTGGCGATCACATCGAGCAATACCCGGATGCCCTGCGCGTGCGCGGTATCGATCAACTCCTTCAGGTCGGCCTCACTGCCCAGGTTGGCATCTACCGCGGTCCAGTCCTTTGGCCAGTAACCGTGATAGGCATAGGTGCGACCGGAGCTTTCCAGATAGCCGTGCACATTTTCCATAATCGGAGACATCCAGATAGCGTCGATGCCAAGATCGGAAAAATAACCTTCGTTCAGCTTATCAATGACCCCGCGCAGATCTCCGCCGAGAAAACCGCGCAGGGGGGCACCGTCGGCCTGGCGACCGTAGGCCAGGTCGTTGCTGCTGTCGCCATTATTGAATCGGTCCGTCAGCAGGAAGTAGATGCTCGCATTGGCCCAATACGGATCGATGGAAATTTCCGGCAGGGGCTCCGGTTCGGGTGCTGGTTGTGGTGTTGGCTGCGGCGTCGGCGCAGGCGTTGCACCACTTCCGCCGCCACCGCATCCCGTCAGCGCCACCATCGTCAACAACCCGGTCAACGCATACCGCTTTACAGTCATATTTCCCCCGCTCTTCTCCGTGTGTATTTTTTGATGATTTTTTCTCAAGTTGTACTTCGCCAGATCAAACGACCCCGCCACTCCAATGGCTTTCCGGCAGGCTGTTCACCCCCAGATAGCGGGCAACATCACCGAACAGTTGATGTGTGCCAAAAATACGCTGGCCATTGTTGGCGCCATCCCCACAATTGATGATTCGCCCCATCTGCAGCGCGCCGCCGGCGCCACCGGCCAGCGTAACCGCACCCGCGGCACCACCGTGCTTGGAGCCATCCCCCACCTCGCTGAACATCACCACCAGGGTGTCATCCAGCAGGCCTCTATCCTCGAGTTGCTGCAGGGTGTAAGCGAGCAGGGAGTGATACCAGCGCACCTGGGCGGTGTGCGGCACATCGCCCGGACGGTGCGAAGCACTGTGGCTGGCAAATTCGTTGTACCAGCGAGTGGTTGCACCCAGCGGGCCGCTCTCGCTGGTGCTCTGGATACCCTGGCTGATCGCGTCCTGAGCCATCTGCCAGCACTCGTCGTAGGAGTAATTCACCAGGTTGCCATTCTCGTCGCCCTTGGAAAGTTGCAGGGTGGCCACCCGGTGCAGACCACAGGAAAAGGCGCCCACAATATTGTCCACCTGCGCCCGCGCCAGGTGCGGGAACATCTGCCATTCGGTGGGTGTGAGCTGATTGCTGGATGCGTAATAGGGATCGCTCATCACATTGGTATTGAAGGTGCACTGGCCCACCTGATTACTGGCAAGGTCCCGCAGGCGCTTGAGGGCATTTTCGTGCAGGGTCAGTTTGTCCCTGCGCGCCGCATCCAGGGTGGCGTTGGCAAGGCTGTCGAAGTCGTTCAGTACCGCTTCGTAATACGCCTGCTTTTCTCCGTTACTATCATTACCCCCGCCCTGAATACCCACCGCCAGCTTCTGCGCTGTATCCGCGGGGTCGTTGTTGGGGATAGGCCGCGCTTCACTGTCGTAGCCGCGCGGTTTGGAAATCATGATGTCCGAGCGGCTACCGGTGCGCACACCGAGGCTGAGTACACCCTCGCTACCCAGCTGTTCTGCAATCAGGTGATCAATACTGGCGCTCTCGCGGCTGATCTGGTTGTTACCGGTAAGAATGCCGCGCATATCGTTGTAGTGGGCCCCGGCCCCGGAACCGATGTCCAGGGTCAGGTTCTGCAGAACGATCATGCGGTTGTGCCAGGGGGCGAGCGGCCCGAGGCCGAAACTCAGCTCCTGGCTGCCGCTGATGGCACCCGCGCCCTGTTGCGGCAACCAGTTGTAGGGCACCACGCCGTTGGGGTAATAGAGAAAGAGTACCCGCTGGGCGCTGCCGCCCTGTGCCAGCACTTTTTGTCCCAGCATGCTGCTGGCCAAAGGCAACAGCACACCCGCCTGCGCCATGCGCTGGAGAAATTTCCTGCGCGACTGGCTGGTGGATTCCTTGACGGTGGGAAGACGGAATTGATTGAACAGTTTCATTTTTATTCTCCTGTTTCAGCGACGCAGGGTGAATGCGTCGGACAAGACCAGGCTGCGCAGCATGGCCTGCATGCCGCCGCCATTGCGCAGGTCTTCACTCACCGTATGAATGATCAGGTCATCACTGGCGCTTTCCTCTCGCCCTACCACATAGCGGTAGAACTGGCGGGCGAAGCAGGCCTCCCCCTGATCACTGCCGGCAATCAGGCTGGCCAGTTCCGCTACCGAGTAGAAGTCGTAACTGGGGCTGGTGGGATCGAGCACTGTGGCCGGGGTGTACAGGCTCTTGATACTGCCGCTGTCATCAATCGCCTGCTGTTCACCGGTGCCGATGGTTTCGATGGTCCGGTAGAGCGCATCGCTGCCAAAGCCTTCGAAACCAAAGCCGACACCATCGATAAACTGGTGACAGGCGGCGCAGGCCGGATCAGAGGTGTGGCGCGCAGTGGCTTCCCGGTTGCTGTCGGTCTCTTCGAATACCACGTTGAAATCCGCCGCCGCGGGGGGCGGGAATTCCTGGCACATCAACACTTCGCGCACGTAGACACCGCGCTTGATCGGCGCCGGGTTGACGGTACTGGTACGTGACGCGAGGAAGCTGCCGTGCCCGAGCAGGCCGGTACCTGTACGCGGATCCCCCACGGGGAAGTTGCGCATCATCCAACCGCTGCCCGCACTGGTATCGAGGCCGTAATGTGCCGCCAGAACCTCATCCGCCCAGGTGGCATTGCCGCTCAGCAGGGTGCTGTAAGCCGCATCGTTGCGGATATTTTCCAGCACGAAGCCGACAGTCTCTTCCTTGAAGGCAGCGATCAGATCGGGACTGCTGATGGCCGGGAACGGATACTGGTTGTTGATCAGCCATCCACCGATAAACCGGCGCAGGCCTTGTTCAGATCTGGGGTCCGCCAGCAGTCGATCTACCTGCGCAGCCACATCAAAGTTTTCTTCGGTGGCCGCCAGCAGCAGCGTATCGTCCGGTGTGGTACCCCAGAAGGTGTACGACAGCAGGGTAGCCACTTCGTAGTTATCGAGACGATAAAGTCCGGTTTCCGCATCCAGCTGCCCCAACTCGGAGCGATACATAAAATGCGGCGACATCAGCAAGGCCTGCAGCAGTAACCGGCCATCATCCTCGCTGCTGTAGAGCGGCGTGTAGTTGGCGATCTCGGCAGTGGTCAGCGGACGACGGAACAGGCGGAAGCCAAGTGTGTCCACCACGCAATTTACATCGCCACAACCACTGGCAAGATTCAGGAAACCCGTCTGTCCGAGGGCGAGATCCGCAACCTGCTCTGCCACCAGCTCGTAACCGAGCGTACGATCGTTGCCGGCGGTCAGGAAAGAGGCGGTATCGAAATTGCGGAATCGACCATCCGCCGGGACCGGGTTCATCAGCGAGGCATCGAAGTCGATGGCAAAAATATCGCGCACGCTGTTGAGATACTCGTCCCGTGTCAGCAGACGCAGATTGCGCTGGTCCAGGTTGCTGCCATCGCAACTGCTGTCACCACAGGAGCCGTTATCCCAGGCTTCATCCACGATCAGGCGCGCCGTTTCATAGGCACAGGCCCCAGGCTGATCGCCGACGCAACTGGCCGCCGCATCCATGGGCATAAAGTCTTCGATATATTGCGTGAGCTGCGCCAACTGCCAGTTGCTACCGGACCCAGCAAGCGCCTGCGCCACACCGCCCTGCCCCTGATCGCCATGACAACTGGCACAGTGCGCCGCGTAAAAATTCTGCCCGGCCTCGTAAGCGTTGTTGCTGCTGGGGAACAGGGCAACCAGGGACAGGTCGTGCTGGGGAATCAACAATTGCACCTGGGGCTGCGACGGGTCGCCGACGATATAGGGTGCCGCATCGCCACTCCAGCTGGCGAACTCGGTACCCAGCGGCGGGGTATCTGCGGTGACGGTAATGACGCTGCCAATCGCATAGTCGCGGCCACCATCGGCGGTGGCACCGCCAATCACAGACAGGCGCGAAGTATCGCCGCCGACCGGGCCCTCGAGCTCCCAGGGTTCCCAGGTACCGCCTGCCAGACTCGAGGATTCGGCAATATTGCGCTGGTCGCCGGTCTGCTGGCCGTTGGCGTTGTTGAACACCAGATTGATCTGTCCGTTGTGAAGATCTTCCTCCGCTATCGTATGACTCCACCAACCTTCGACATCCGGGCCCGACATCAGTAGTCCTGGCCACTGGGTAATCGCCTGATCCTGACCATCGACGGTCACCCACAGGTGTACAAATACCTGGGCCCAATCGTCCGGGTTGTCATAGCGCACAGAGATTCCGGCGCTCGCCTCGGTGAGCGCAACCGTTGCAGCAAACTCGCCGGCTTCCGCGCGCACAGTGACATCACCGCCGCCGGTGCGCGTCACCAGGCCACTCTGGTCGACAGAGGCCGGGCCGCTGGCCACGGACCAACTAACTTGTCCGAACAAGTTCTGGCGCGTACCGTCGGCGCGCACACCGTAGGCTGCCAACTGACGGGAGCTCTCCAGAGACAGTCCCTGCGGTGCAATAGCGATATCCGTTATTCCGGTATCCACCGTAGTCACCGAAATGGTTAGCGACTTGTTAAACCCGTTTTGCTGCACGGTTACCGTGGCGCTGCCGGGATCAACCGCACGCAGGGTAAACGCACCGCTATCGACGGACTCGATAGTAACCACCGAGCTATTGCTGGAAGTCACACTGGGGGTACCGGCGACAGCCGTGGTAAAACCGTTATCAAACTCGGCTTGCACGGTAACGCTGAGAAGATCACCGCTGTTGAGGCGGTCGCTGCCCGCCAGCAAAGCGATACCGGTTTGCTGCGCGGCTGTCGCATCAATCCAGTTTCTGAACAGGTCCTCCGCCACCGGGTTGGTGTAACGGGTCCCTTTGGGCATGCGATTGTTATCGGTGGTCTGATAGATATAAATCAGGCTGCTGGCGTGATCGAATGGCCGCAGGCGGGCGGTACTGCCGGTGGTTTCCACTTCCAGCAGGCGCGTATCCGCCAGCGGCGTGTCGTAGCGCAGATCCATAAAACCACTGGCATGACAGTGAGAACAATTGGTATCCAGGTAGGTGCGTGCGCGCTCGTTCAAATCTGCGGAGGTATCACCAGCCGCGACAAACTGCGCGTGATTTTGCGCATTGCCAATATCTTCGCTAAACAGGCCGATCGTATTGAATACATCCAGCTGGTTGGCAGCGCTTTCCGGAGACTCCCCGTACTGGAAAGCCCGGTTGAACTGTCGCGTATGTACCGCCAGGGGCTCGCGACTGCCACTTCCTATGTGGCAGGATCCGCAGTCGGCGGCTGACTGCACGGCCCGCTGGCGGCTTGCAATGCCGCCATCCATCACTGTGAGCGTTTCGTTCACCAGGTCAGCGTCAGTACCGGCGCTGTTCCAGTAATAATTCGCCGCTTGCCACTTGCCGGTATCCTGGCGGAACAGCACGGATGTGGTAAACGGTTGTTCGGGATTTTCTGCTGTGGCGATGCTCTGGTGTTTTACCAGCACCGTCCCCACCGGCAGATCCCAGTCATCAATATCGGCAAAATTGATCTGGCTGTCGTTGGGCAGAGAGATGAAGTGACGCACACTGGCGCCATCAAACCAGCCCTTGGTATTCAGGCTGTATTCCAAAACACCCGAGACCGGTACCAGGTTTTCGAGATCGGCAAACAGACCGGTTTCAGATAATTTCACAGGAATTACCGCGGTTTCCGCGTCGTCATCCACCACCTTGTAAATTGTGGATTGGCCACCGTATTCCACGCCATAGGTGGAAACCAGTAGTGTTTCGCCACTGAGGTCGGTACCGAAAGAGGCGATGTTTTCCGGGAAGGTATCACTGATCAGGGTTTTGGCTTCGCCATCTACAATCGACCAGATACGCTTGGTAACGTAATCGCCAAAGATGAAATTGCCGGTAAGTCCCGGAAGCGAACCGCCCCGATAGACCACGCCGCCAATAATCGAGAAACCGGTAGGATGCGCGTAACCATCACGCGGAGGCTCAAAATCCGTGCTGCAGTTTTTCGCCGGGTCTCCCCCCAGATCCCCGCGGTTGGTGGTGCCTTCACACACCGGCCAGCCGTAATTTTTTCCCTTTTCAATCAGGTTGACCTCTTCAAACCCGGCCTGACCGACTTCGGTCTCCCACAGGGTATACGGGGCTTCGCCATCGAAGCTCCAGCGCCAGGGGTTGCGGTGGCCATAGGACCAGATCTCCTCACGGAAACCGGGTACGCCCACAAAGGGGTTATCTGCGGGGATCGCGTAATACTTCCCGTCTACCGGCTGCGCCAGTGGCTGGATACGCACAAAAGTACCCAGCAGGTTATCGGTTTCCTGCGCGCCATTATTAGTGCGCGGGTCTTCCGGATACGACATGGTGGCACTGTGCCCGTAGGCACCGTCACCGATACTCAGGTACAGGTAATTGTCCTCCGGGTGGAACTGCATCATGCCGCCCTTGTGGTCGGGACCGCGCTGGGGAATTCGCAGCAGCTCCGCTCTGGAGCCGGCAACTACCTGAACCGGACCGTTCGGGTCATCTACCGTCCAGCGCTCGAGGATGGCATCGCCGTAACTGCCATCCGGTGCGCGCTCGTTGTCATCGGTACCGTGGATGTAATAGATATAGATAAAGCCATTACTGGCGAAACCCGGGTCAAAGGCCATGCTGAGCAGGCCCTGTTCGTGATAGTTCCGCACTTCAGTGTTGATGTTGAGCAGGGTCTGCACCTCGCCCGGAGCGACATCTTCACGATTCGGGAAGGTAAAAATAGAACCGGTTTTATCCACAACATAAAGCAGGTCATTCAACCCATCCGGCACCACCATCACCGGCGACATAAACATGCCCTGCAGGTTGGGATAGGCGATTTCAAACCGGTAGTTGCCACCGGATACATTGCCGGAAATGGGGAAATTCAGCGGCTGCGCCAGCAGCGGACGCTCGCTGGGAGGCTGATCCGGGGTTTCATCGAGCCCGCAGCTCTGTGCAGGTTGCCACTGGCCATCGAGGTAGCAGGGATCGCCACTGAAAAGCAGGTCGGGCGTCTGGGTTGCACCGTTATCATTGAAAATTACATTCAGCGAGTCCGGCATGGCACCATCAAGATGCCCGGCAAAGTCATAGCAGTAAACGCCACCGCTCTGGGTCATTGGTCGTCCAGGCCAAGCGGGTAGATCGTTGAACCCGGCAGCCGGCTGCGGTCCCCAGAAATAGATATGGGGATCAGCATAATTCTGCGCATTATCGAAACAGATTTGATTACTCGACCCAGCCGGGGGATCAACAATCTCCGTCACCGAAATCGCTTTGCTGACGTCGTCGAAAGTAATCCGATAGCGCCCGTTTTGCATCAGGAAGTCATTCGCCGGGTAGGCTTCATCCCAGTTCTGAAAGTGGCTGATCTTGAAGCGCGGGTTGGCATCGTCGAACGTCTGTTCTGTAACCCAGGCACCGGCTTCTGCGTCGTAGGTCATCGCTGTGGTACCCCAATCGTTTGGGGTGCCGCGAAACCACGCTTCCGACCAGTTTTGCGCAAATGCCGTAACAGGCAGGCAGAGTACCAGCAGCAGAAAAGCGCGCAGGCATACGTAGGTAGCGGAGACCTTGTCTCCGACCACTAGGGGGGCAGATATCATCGCTATGCTCCGGTCGTTATTTTTATCCGGACGACTGTCATGTCAGTTCAACATTCAGTCTTTATTTTTTTCAACTGAATACATCGCAGCTGTGTTGTGCGCAGGAACCGCATAAGCGCAGCGCCGAGTAAGGCGCATATTCAAATTACTCTGATCGCAAAGGATTACCTCACCCTCCCCGGGGGAGGAGTTGGCAAACCCGCCAATGAGAGTTTGTAAAAGTGAGGTACCGCACAAAAGTGACAGGCAAAAAAAACCGGTATCACGCGTCAGCGGATACCGGTAAATCTTTCGACGAGAAAGAGATGGGGTCACACGCGGCCAAAAAAGGCCGGACAAACAAAGACGTCAATACAGCCGTCAATTCCAAGTCATCTCACTGCACGAGGCAAGATCCGGTAGCAAGTGCTCTGGAACTCACCGCTGCGGAGTGATGACAAATTTCGCGGCCCGGTCAGTTACCGGGCGCTCAATGCCTGGGTGGCGGGGCTACCCAAAAGCAGAGTATCGAACTCTGTATCAAATTTCAGAGTGCCATTTTCTACCCGGGCTTCAACACCAGAGTAATAATCTTTCACCAGGGTGCCCTCGGCGAAGACGCCGGCAGCAGACAGGGACTTCTCCCCTTTTGGCATATCCAGTGCCACTATTACCCGATCATCTTCCAGTGTGCGGCTGAATACATAGGGCGCTTCACTGAGACGCTTGTGCACACCGGCGCCGACCGCCAGATGAGACTGTCGGAACTGACCCAGTTTCTGCCAAAGAGCGAGTATCTCGCGGGTTTCGGTTTTTTCCAGATCCCCCCAGTTCATAGGGCTACGCAGCTGGGCATCGCCCTGGGCACCGGGCGCCGTCAGCGGCCGGGCCAGCTCATCGCCGTAGTAGATCTGTGCGGCGCCGGGCGCCAGCATCAACTTGAATGCCGCTTCGCGGGGACGCTGGCGCTCGCGGTCGAAGGAATTCATATCGTCGTGAGAGGTCAGGTAATTGAGCACACCAACACCCTCCATTGCCCCGCCGTTCAACATTTGTGAGTAGCGGGAAAAGATCGACTCCATATCTTCGCGATCGGCGCGCGCAGCGATATCGAAATTGATCAGGCTGTCGAAGCCGTAGTCAAAGAAGTCCACCTGGCGATCGCCGAAATCGAAATCACGTCCGCTGGTAATCCCATAGCCATAGACCTCCCCGACCATAAAGAAGTCGCGATTGTCGAGCTTTCTATCCGGGTTGCGTTGCTTCCAATCTGCGAGGGCAAGGCTTGCCTCCTTCTTGAGCACTGCCCAGACTTCCGGCTCCACATGCTTGACCGTATCCACGCGAAAGCCGTCAACACCGTACTCACGCACCCAGTCGGTCAGCCATTTCACCATGTAATATTTGGGCGCGCGCGGGTAACCGGTGCGCTCAAAGAATGCGTCCAGCTCGGCCTGCTCCTGTTGCAGGCGTCCCTCCTCCGCCCACTTGCTCACCAGCTGCGGCGGCGTTGACACTGGCGCATCACTTTCGGTGCGGATGTCCGGCAGGTTATCAACCAGCATGCAGCTGACGGTACCGGCAAAGCCAGACCAGTCGCACACAGAATCGGCGCGGCTCCACTCCGCTGGCCACAGCGGATCCTTGCCAGTCACCGGACCAGTATGGTTCGCCACCACATCCAGCAGTACGCGGATGCCGCGGCTGTGCGCCGTATCAATCAGTTCCGCCAGTAGCGCCTCACTGCCAAAGTTGTGATCAACGGTGGTCCAATCTCTGGGCCAGTAGCCGTGATAGGCGTAAGTGCGCCCGGTGCCCTCATCCGTGGCACCGTGAATCTGCTCGTAGACCGGGGACATCCACAGGGCGTCAACACCCAGCGCGTCGAAGTAACCCTCATTCAGCTTGTCGATAACGCCTTGCAGGTCGCCGCCGTGAAAACCGCGCAGGTGGCCCGTATCGGCCTCGCGCCCGTAGGCCAGATCGTTGTCCGGGTCACCGTTGGCAAAGCGGTCGGGGAGCATGAAATAAACGGTGGCATTGCTCCAGAATGGGTCTGCCCCGGTCGGTGCCGCGACCTTCTCCGCAGCCTCGGCGTGGACCGGGGAGTCAGCTGTGGTAACTGGCGTCGCAGGATCCGTAACGGATCCATCGCTACAGGCGGCCAGCGAGAGGCTGGCAGCGGCGATAAAGGCACTCAGGCCGGATGTTTTTCTCATTATCTTCTCTCCGCCGTTATCGAACGGTAATCACTGCAACCTACTGTACGCACCACAGCCACATTTTCATCATCCCGCCCCGGGGCGTAGATGAAAAAGGCAGCGGCCGGTGATAGGCTTGACTCCCCAGTCTTAGGGCCGCCCCAAAGCCACTTTTGGCACCAATTACAGAGGCGGGAACTGCGCCAGATCAACCTGTTGCGCGGTGATACCAGAGAGAATTCAGGGAACCGTTTCCCAATTTAAAAGGAGTGACCATGCAGGATAAACCCGTCGTATTCGTTGTCGTCGACCCCAATGACGACCGCCATGTAGCCCTCGAACGCGCACTGACCACCGCGCGCGAGCGCAACCCCCAGCCCAAGCTTGCCGTATTCGTGGCCGTGGACGGGGAAGCGGTAGATACCCGTGCCGTAAACGACCACCTGTTCCGCGACGAGTTCTGGTTCCGCGACCAGATCCGCACCCCGATCGAAGAGGCCGGTGTCGAATTCGAGATCTCCGTGTGCTGGTCCAGCGACTGGCAGGGAGCCATCATCCAGGAAGCCAAGCGCTGCAACGCCGAAATGATCTACCTGCCGGTGCACGCCAGAACCAGCAGCCGCCGCTTCACCTTTGCCGAATCCAAGTGGCAGGTACTGAAACAGGCCAAGTGCCCGGTGGTACTGATTCGCCCCGGCGCCAAGGATCGCCGCAAAGTGGTACTGGCGACCGTCAACTACCAGGCCCAGACCAACCAGCAGCGTCAGCTGAACCGTCAGATCACCGAGCGCGCCAACTACATTGCCAATATGTACGGTGCCGAGCTGCATCTGGTGAATGCGTTCCTCGACTCCATGCGCTACCCGGACCGCGGCGCCCTGGCCAAGCTGGCAGACAAGACCGGTGTCCCCACCGATCGCATCCACGTGAAGCAGGGCTACACCAACGAGGTAGTTGCCGAGATTGCCAAGGAAATCGACGCAGACGTGGTGGTGATGGGTACCCTGAACCAGTACGGGGAAACTGGCTCACTGCTGCGCGGCAATACTGCCGAGCGCGTCATCGGGTCGCTGGAGACGGATGTGATGGTGTGTAACGCATTTACCACCACGTCACACTGAAGCAGATTCGGCATTAAGCAGAACCGAAAAGGGGGCTGATAATCAGCCCCCTTTTTTCGTTGCCCCGGTCATTACGGGAGATTTGCAGCGTCTATTTCTACATAAAAGACATCGTGCTGGTTGTTCAGGTCCACATCATAGATCAATCCAATGTTTCCGCTCTGCAAAGGAGTTATCGCACTGGGGTACCTGATATCGTCAGCGACCAGGCTCACCGCGGAAAAACTCCCCTCCGAAAGCGCACTGTGATACAGGCCATCCCAGGATGAGAAGTAAAGGTGCTTGACCCCGGCCAGCTCAACAAGAAATGGGTAGCGGTAGTTGTTGTAGGATCCCAGTGAATAACTATTGCTCCAGGAAAGCAAGTCGGCGGATTCCGCCACAACTAGCCCGCCAGATGCGTACGAAACATAACTAAGGTAGTAACGCTCATCGCTGGACTGCATTAGCTGCGAGGCGAAATTGTGATCATCGCTCTCTGACACCTTGATTGAATCAGTCCAGCTCTGAAAATCGCCGCTTGTTGTGACATAAACCTCTGATCGACTGTTCTCACTACTCGTATCATGCACTGTGTAGCTAACGACATACTGGCCATCGACACTCTCGATCATTGACTCCGGACGTATATCGTTTGAATTGCATTCAATTTGATCACAACCGGCGAAATTGGTCGCGCCAGTGATATCCGTTTTCAGCCAGCTACTGCCATCTGCCGTTTCATATACACAGTATTCAAAATCGCTGCACAAGCCCAACAGCAACAGATTTCCAATGCTGTTCTCTATCAAGGCTGTATTCTCGTAGAGCTTCTCGGGCAGCGTTGACACCGCCTCCCAAGTTTCCCCCTGATTTACAGAGCGCACAAGATAGGTATTGTCCAACTCTGAATAAACAGCTACCAGCTCGCCATTTTCCCGCTGCGTGAAATTTGGCACATACGAATATTCATAGGTGTTCGTAACATAACTACCCGTTGGAACATCCAGCTCATACGTACAAGGCTTCTCATCACAGGTAGATTCAAAATAGATAAACTGCTCTACCTGAACATAGGGAAACTGATTTTCGCAATTACTCGGTGACATGGAGCAATACAAAGTAACTTCAGTCTTGTAACTGCCCGGAACACGCGGCGCCCAGTATTCAATGTTCCAGATCCCCGTACTCGACTCATAATTCGCGTTGTATACACCCGCAGCGGTGTATTCCGACAAATACCGCTCCGGTTTATTTACATCATAGGTATAGAACTGAACATGCCAGCCATCTTCATCCAGGGCCTTTTCAAAATTTGGATCAAATCCCTCCACTTTCAATACAATCGGCTCTTCCTGCAGGTACACCGATTGATTGCCAACAATGCTTAACCTGTCTTCGGTATCCAGCAGGTTGTCGTTGTCGTCATCAACATCTGCATTATCTCCGATCGTGTCGCCGTCAAAGTCCCGATGCTCACTGGCATCGTGTGGGAAACTGTCCTGGCTATCTACAAAACCATCGTTATCATCATCGGGATCTTTCAGGTTATCGATACCATCGCCGTCGGTATCACCGGTGACCTGCGGATCCAATGGCGCCTCATCAAGAAAATCGGGAGTTCCGTCGTTGTCATCATCCGGATCCGCATTATTACCTACGCCGTCTCCATCAAAATCGCGACTTTCCGTTTCATCAAACGGGAACTGGTCAGATTCATCCTCGATCCCATCGTTGTCGTCGTCCGGGTCAACGATATTGTCTAACCCATCGCTGTCGTAATCCCCGCTGTGCGCCGGGTCGTTCGGTGACTCATCATGTGGATCCGCGACTCCATCGTTATCGTCATCCGGATCACTGTTATTGCCAATACCGTCTGCATCCCAGTCTTCAGTTTCTGTCGCATCGAACGGAAACAGATCCTCGGAATCCTCCACACCGTCGCCGTCGTCATCACTATCGAAAATATTATCTTCACCGTCGCCGTCGAGATCGCCGCTGGCCAGTTCACTTTTCGGGTATTGATCGTACTGATCTTCGATACCATCGTTATCATCATCCGAATCGGCATTATCACCAAGACCATCGTCATCGGTGTCCAGTTGTTCGGAATCGTCATAAGGAAAGGCGTCTACCGCATCCTGCACACCATCATTATCGTCATCCGAGTCGTGAAGGTCGTCAATACCATCTTCGTCGTAATCGCCGGAAACCTGCGGATCCAGCGGATCAGAATCCCGGCTATCTGCCACACCATCATTGTCATCGTCGGAGTCAGCATTGTTCCCTACACCGTCGCCATCTGAATCCAACTGCTCGGATTCGTCATAAGGAAACGCGTCTTCGGTGTCCAATACGCCATCGTTATCGTTGTCAGTGTCAAATAAATTGTCTACTCCGTCACTGTCACGATCTCCAGAAACCTCTGGGTCTAACGGAGACGCATCCTTCTCGTCAGCAACCCCGTCATTGTCGTCATCCGGGTCGGCAGCATCGCCAATTCCGTCGCCATCAGAATCTTGGGACTCCGCCGGGTCAAATGGGAACTCATCGTCCGCGTCTTCTACCCCGTCGTTATCATCATCGGTGTCCTCAATATTATCGACACCGTCCATGTCGGCATCCCCACCGATTTCCTGATCATAGGGCTGTGCATCATGCGCATCTTCAACGCCATCATTATCGTCATCGAGATCGTCCGCATTCGACGTTCCATCGAGGTCGGAATCGATAATGCTTGAGTACTGCATGGTTGCCGAGAAATGCGCAACCGCGCTCTCAAGGTCCACCAGTTGGCCTAGACCTAATCCCGAAAGAATCGCAGTTACCTCATTACTGCTCTCGAACGACAACGGGTCCTGATTGAAATGCTCCAGTGAAAGGCCTGAGGAATTGATCACTTCCGCAGTACTTTCATGCAGCTGGATACGTTCATCGATATCGCCATCGTCATCCAGGCTTTGTATCAGGCGAATAAAATTCACCACCCTGGAATCTCGAATATCTTTTACCGCAAACAGCTCTAGCGGAGTTATTGCACTGGCAGTGGGAATTTCCGGGAACTGAAGCGCACCCAGAGAGAAAACTACATTATCGTTAGTGACATATTCGAACACCCCACCCCTGTCAGTGCTCCCCTCAATGCCGGAGGTTGTCAAATAGTGAAAATTGGCGATGGGACTATCGACAATCACTCCGCTGGCATCCGGGGTTGGCTCCGGGGCAGGCTCAGGGACGGGCTCGGGCGTCGGCTGCGGCGAAGGGGCAGGGGCCTCAGAACCACCGCCACCACCTCCACAGGCAGTCAGACTCAGGGCGAGAATTGCAAGCGCAAGCAGTTTGAACCTGAATGGAGAATTCCTTTTCATATGCCATCCAAAATTTTTTGATTATTAGATATTGAGGTCCAAAAGAGATACGTATCTAGTGGCCAGCGTGAACGGGTAAGGCAAGAACAAAAATATATCGCCTATATCGTATGGAATACAGCCCGCAAAGGGGTATGGAAGCTGTTAACTTGAATCCATCTGGTGCGAGCTCCAGACGAAGCCCCCCTTCCATTGCACAAACCTGCCATAAGTGACAAACATCCCAGCAACTACTATGCCCATCCTCCTCCCCCACCAAGGCGGAAGCACACTCTTGCCGAACAATAGATACTGCTAGCCTGCTCGAGACTTCCAGAGAAGGAATAATGACCAAGCGCTTCAACCTAGCCGCAATTGTTTTATTGGCCCTCCATGCTATGACCACCAACGGAGCACCCACGACAGCGTCCACCGCCCAGTCCAATGTGCACGTCATGCCCGCCGTAGAAATGAAAACCCTGCAGCGCGAGCGTATATATCGCGTGTATCTGCCAGAGAGTTACGAAGAATCCAACAAGCACTATCCAGTGCTGTATATGCACGATGGACAAAACCTGTTCGATGACGCCACTTCGTATGTGGGTGAATGGGGGGTGGATGAGGCGCTCAATCAATTAGCCAGCACCTGCGACCTGGAAATGATCGTGGTCGGTATCGACCACGGGGACAAGCTGCGAATGACCGAGCTTAACCCCTACGACAATGAGCGCTTCGGCGAGGGCGAAGGTGATGCCTATGTGGATTTTCTGGTCAACGAGCTAAAGCCTCGCATCGACCAGAAGTTCCGCACACTGCCTGGGAGAGAACACACCGCGGTGATGGGCAGCTCCATGGGAGGCCTTATCTCCAACCACGCAATCAATCGCCATCCTCAGACTTTTGGCCTCGCAGGACTATTTTCGCCATCTTACTGGATAGCGCCGCAAATACTGGCGACAACCGAAGCCAACCCCGCTTTGAAAAATACCCGGATCTACCTTTCAACAGGAGGCAAGGAAGGCGAGTCGATGACCGAGGGATTCAACCAGATGGCACACCTTCTTAAACAACACGCTGGCCCTGATCAGTGGCGGGCGCAGCTGGACGCGGATGGAGAGCACAACGAAGCATTCTGGAATCGAATATTTCCGCAGGCGGTAAACTTTCTTTTCAAAGGACACTGTGACAAGAAAGTATAAGCTGGAGTCCGGAGCGCCATATAACGGTATATGACGCTCCATTTGCTTATCCTACATGCCCCGCTAGAAACTCCTCGTGCGCAGGCAATTGGGCAACCGTACCCTGAATCAGGGTTTTCAGGCTCTGCATCAGATCGTTTAGCTGTGCGTCACTCAGCCCCTCGGCGATGACATGATAATCCTCAGGCAGCACACCCTGTCCGATCAATACCTGCTGCCAGGCCACCTCGGTAAACAGGTCATCGTAATCGCGGAATACCTTGCCCGTACTGCGGAACAGCTCGATTTTTGCATTCAAGCTGTCGGGCACAGCCATATCCTCACAGGCTCGCCAAAAATCACTGTCGCGACGCTGGTTCGCCTTGTAGTGCAGGATAATGAAATCGCGAATACGCTCCATCTCCACCCTGGACTGGCGATTGAATTCCGCCACTTCAACGTCGCGAATACCGCAATGCGGAAAACATTTGATCAGGCGGGTTGCCGCGGACTGAATCAGGTGAATCGATGTGCTCTCCAGCGGTTCCAGGAATCCGCTCGCCAGCCCCAGGCTAACCACATTGTTTTTCCACTGTTCGCGCCGATGGCCGGTATTGAACGGGATAATCCGGGCTTCCGCCAGGGCCGCTCCGGGGAGGTTGGCAAACAGCGCGTCGCGGGCCTGCTCATCGCTCCAGTGCGCACTGGAATACACCATGCCGTTACCCGTACGGTGCTGCAGGGGAATCTGCCACTGCCAGCCGGCGCTGTGGGCGATTGACCGCGTATAGGGAACAAGTTTCTCAGCGGACTGGCTGGGTACTGCCATTGCACGATCGCAGGGAAGCCACTTGTCCCAGCGCTCGTACTCACTACCCACGACCTTATCGATCAGCAGCCCCACAAACCCGGAGCAGTCTACAAACAGGTCTCCCTCTACCGACTGCCCGTTTTCCAGCAACAGGCTCTCTACATCCCCGGTGTTCCCGTTTTGGCGCACATCGCAGACCTTGCCCTCGATGCGCTGCACACCGCGCTGCTCGCTGAACTTTCGCAGGTACTGCGCATATAGCCCGGCGTCAAAATGATAGGCATAGGCGATACCGGGAAGATTGGTGTTGGGTATATTGGGCAGCGGCGCAAAGCGATTATTTTTCGCCGCCTGATAATTCAGTGAGTAATCCCACAGACTGCTCGTATCGCCGTTTGCGCGGGCGCGCAGCCAGTAGTGGTGAAAATCGCAGAACGGAAAATTCTTGCCGATGTTGCCGAAGGCATGCATATAGCTACTGCCCGGGCGCGACCAGTTTTCAAACTGAATTCCAAGCTTGATGGTGCCCCTGGTCGCCTTGAGAAAATCCTGCTCATCAATGCCCAGCGCGCGATTGAAATTCTGGATTGGCGGGATCGTGGCTTCACCGACGCCCACAGTACCAATCTGGTCTGACTCGACCAGGGTAATGTCGACCGTCTCGCGCATACTGCGAGCCATCAGGGCTGCTGTCATCCAGCCCGCCGTGCCACCGCCAAGAATGACTAATTTCTTTATTTTTTTATTGTTCACTACTATCCCCCGTTGAGGGCTCTCTCAAATTACTTCTCGCCTTCCCTGCCAATAAACTCCTGTAAAACAAAAAAGGCCCCTGCAACCGGAATCACAGGGGCCCTGATGACAACTCAGAGGTGCTTACAGCTCGTAGCTGAAGCCCAGCAAGAAGGTCTTGCCGTAGCTCTGGTAATCGCGAACCTGAAGTTCATTGTCACCGCTCAGTGTGGTAAACGGCTCGTCGGTCAGGTTGATGCCCTGCAGGTAAACGGACAGGCCTTCCAGACCACCGATACCAGACTCGCCAAAGTCGTAACCCAGCTGCGCGTCGACGATGGTTTCACCCAGCACGTCTACCTGTACGGTATCGAAGCCCAGGCCATATACGTCGCCCTTGAAGTCAGAACGCTTGCGCACACTGGTACGGGCAGAGAAACCATGGTTATCGTAGTAGATGGTCATGTTCTGGATGCTGTCAGACAAGCCCGGCAGCTCGTACTCGTTACCATTGATGTCTTCGATATCAGAGCTAACGCCAGTGTGGCTTGCCAGCAGGCCGAAACCGTCGAGGCTTTCGCTGAACATGTTGAACGGCAGAGACACAGACAACTCGTAACCCTGCAGGGTACCGCCACCGCCATTGACCTTACTGTAGCGGGTCGCGTCGGAGGAAACACCATCCGGAATCAGGGTGGAATCCAGAGACAACACTTCGGACACATCAACTTCGTAGTTGTCGTCGAAGTGCCAGGAATCGAGGTCTTTCCAGAAAACTGCTACGGAGAAGTAACCTTCGTCGCTGAAGTAATTCTCGTAGGACAGGTCAACGCCAATCGCTTCTTTCGGCTCCAGGTAGGGGTTACCACCGGAGATTTTGAAATTGTTGCCGTTGTCATCCTGAGTCGCAGAGTACTCGAAGTTTACGGAAGAGTTCATCTCATCCATGCGAGCACGGGAGATAGTCTTGGCCGCACCGAAGCGCAGAGTCTGCTGCTCGTCGATTTCCAGAGACAGGTTCAGGCTTGGCAGCAGGTGACCGTAGTCGTGCTTCACGTTGGAGGCTTCTGCAACGACCAGGTTGTTTTCGACCTTACCGGTGTAACCTTTGGAAGTCACTTCGGTGTATACGTAGCGCAGACCAGCATTACCGGACAGCGGCAGACCTGCCACCTGAGTTTCGAAGTCCGCCTGTGCAAAGGCCGCAGTAACGGCTTCGCTGATATCGTAAGACTTGGTCAGGTGCTTGATATCAGTCAGGGATTCGTCGGTCAGCTCGTAATAGCCGTCACGCAGCATGCCAGCCGCGTCGTAGGCAATCATCTCGCCCATGCCGATGAAGTCCAAGGAAACGGTGCCCAGACGGTATTCTTCCGGCACGATCAGGGTGCTGTTTTCGGTAGTACCGTCGAAGTTCGCCAGGGTCATGTAGTAACCCTGAGAGCGCTTCACTTTCTGGCGGTCGCGGTAGGAAACACCGTAGGAAATTTCGTTGACGATACCCGCTTCAACAATTTGGGTAGCAGCCAGCTTCAGGGAGGTCAGCTCGTCATCGATTTCCGGCGCATTCAGGAAGCCGTCCTGCGCTGCATTCTCGTAGGGAGTGCCTGCGAGGTTGTATTTGTCGTTCAGCGCCTGGCTCCAGCCCCAGGTCAGCGGGCCGCCCAGCTGAATCAGGTCATAGTCGCTGTAGTCCAGACCATGCTCGAACTGTGCGCCGGTGTTACCGCCATTGAAGGTGTATGTGAGGTCATCAGCAACACCTTCGCTGTCGCCACGGCCAGTACCGGAGTAGCTCTCGAAGCTCCAGATATCGCGCTCAACCTTGGAGTGGCTGGCATCGAACTCCAGCTGGAAGTCGTCGGTGAAGTCGTACTTGGTATTGAAACCGAAGGACTTCATTTCCGCGGAGCGGCTCTCCATGTCGTTGCGCACAACAACGCGCTGACCTTCGGTGGTACCGCTGGTTACGAAGCCGGTTGCTTCGTCAATTTCATTTGCAGTGATGCTGCCCTGGCCCCAGGCAACGGGGAGTTCGATACCGCGCAGGATCTTCTCGTCGGTGAAGTCTACGTAGAGAGCATCGAAGGTAGTGTGCAGTTTGTCATTCGGCTGCAACTCAACTACCAGCATGGCGCTGTCGCGCTCAAGCAGGGATGAACGTACAAACGGCTTGGCACCGCCCAGTACGGAGTAATCTTCCAGTCCCGGGGTATCGTTGCGGTAGCCCCAGGAGTTCCAGCGCTCTTCCTGGTTCGGGGAGCTCATGGTGTTGTAGGCGAAAGCCACACCAACGGTATCATCCGCAAACTGGTCAATGTAGGAGAAGGTGCCACGATGGCCTTTGTCTTCACCATCCGGATTCAGCTTGTCAAAGCTGGTCGCTTCCAGCTGACCGTTGAACTGCACAACACGCTCGCCACGCTCCAGCGGCTTGACGGTCTGCATGTCGATCACGCCGGCAATGCCTTCAGCTTCCAGGTTGGCAGTCGGGGTTTTGTAGACGGTTACACCGCTCATGATCTCGGAGGGGTAGAGATCGAATTCCACACCGCGGTTGTCGGAGATGGAAACCTGCTCACGACCATTGAAGGTGGTGGCACTTTCATTTTCACCGAAGCCGCGAATGGTTACTCGGCTGGCACGGCCGTCCAGACGCTGGGTAGCCAGGCCCGGCAGACGGGAGATGGCTTCAGCGATGGAGGAGTCGGGCAGCTTGCCGATGTCTT
>NZ_LZDE01000328.1 GCF_002009015.1 Microbulbifer mangrovi
GAGGTCAGCGGTTCGATCCCGCTTAGCTCCACCAAATTAAAAAAGGCCGCATCCGAAAGGATGCGGCCTTTTTTAATTTGGCAGAACTGCCCGTGATCGAGGCAAAGCCCCGGTTCACAAGGAGCCAAAGGCGACGCAGAGCGCCCAAAGGGCGACCCCGAAGGGGTGAGCGGGCGAAGCCCGCGAATCATCCCGCGCCACCCACCTAGGGTCACACTCCGCAGATGATTCGAGTCGGAGCTAAGAGCTAGCTCCCCAGACTCCTCCGTCCAGACCTCCGCCCCTCACTCTCCATAAACCGCGCCTTCCACCCAAGCCCCAGCAGCATCACAAAATACATCGCCGTAGCCGGCGCCTGCAGGTGAAAATCAGTGGTCAACATGATCAGCTCCGCCACAATCGCCATCAGCGTTGCGAACGCCAATCCCTGCATTAAATTATCTCGCCGGGTGCGCAGGGCCATAAATGCGTGGTACAGGCTCCACAGGATCGCAAACCCCAGCAGCAGCGTTGCAGGCAGGCCGAACTCGATGGAGAACTGCAGGTAGTCGTTATGCGCCAGGTCGTAAAACGCATTGATGCCCGGTCCCTTCACGCTGGGGAACGCGGTATAAAAACTCCCCGCACCGGTGCCCGTCAGTGGGTATTGCTCGATCAGTGACAGCCCGTAGCGGTTTACCTCGTCGCGGGTTTCCTGGGAGAAACTCGTTTCCGCAATTTCCTGGCGCAGCCTGTCCACCCCAAACCAGCTGCCCACAATCATCAGGTCGATCACCATCAGGCTTGCCAGCAGAATTGTCAGGCTGCGGCTTTTATTGCGGATAAGCAGCAAACCCAGGCCTCCGGCGATGGAGAGGCTGGCAAAAAATGCGGTGTTGGCCATGCGCGAATGCGAGAGCACCAGACCGATCACCATCATCGCCAGGCACAGGCGCAACACCGCCTTACCGCCCAACAGCATTTCCAGAATGCGTTTCAGGCGCTCCTTGAGCTTGCCACTGTTGCCGCCGCGCAGGTTGGCGATCAACAGGCCAATCCCCAGGCACAGGCACAACACCAGAAAGTTGCCAAAGTGGTTCTTGTAGCGGAAGCCTCCGGTGGCAATACCACTGTTGGGGAGGTCGAGTACCCAGGTGGTCTGCGCTCCAGAGAGCGCCAGCAATGCCCCGTAAAAGGCCTGAAAGGTACCGGCAACTACCACCGCAACCATCAAGGCCCTGAGTCGTTTTCCAGTATTGACCAGGGCAAGTGCCAGCAACAGCAGGCAGGAATAGGCCAGACCCTTGGTTAGTGCGATGCGGGTTTGATTGGCGTCGAAGGAGAGTGTTGCCCAAGTTTGGGCAGGGGCGGACTGCCGATAGTGTTCGGCCACTGAAGGCGCAATGGTTTCCAGCACGCCAAGCGGGAGCGGCAGTTGTTGGAAGAAAATCCATACCTGCACCGCGGCAAAAATGCCCAGTAGCGGCCGGTAAGGTTTCAAAACGTCGAACGCGGAATGGCGGAGTGCATACAGCAGCCAGCCTGCCGTCAGGCCAAACACCCACACCTCCATCAATCCCCAGGCCCAGGCGCGGTGAGAGCCCAGGGGAATCGGCAGCCATACCAGCAGCCCCAGGAGTAAGTAAAACAGCCATTGTTCAAACCTGGAGATGGCTGGCTGCTCCGTAGTGCTTGCGTTGTGTGCACCAAAAGGGGGCGAAATTGAAGGGGCGTTCATTCTACTGTTCTGCGAATACTTCTGGGACCGGGGGGTATCTTACACAATCAAAAAAGGCCCTTGCGGGCCTTTCTCGAGTTTACAGATCTGTAAGGCCTGTAAATCAGTTTTCGGAGGGAACAGTAGTGCCGCCACCGCCGCCACCTGCGCCAGCGCTCACGGGCGGTGCAGGAGGCAGGGAAGCAGAGCTGCTGGCGCCCGCCAGTGAAGAGCCACCAGCCGGGGTGCCAGCGGTAGTTGCGGAGGCAACTACGACCGGGTCAGCGCCATTGGCAATCGCTACGGAGGCAACAGAGTTGGCATCGGCGCCGCCTGCGACGGCTGCTGCAACGACTGCTTGAGCTACAGAGGGGTCAGCAGCAACAGCGGCGGCAACCGCTTTCTCAGGGCTGACACCGGCGTTTACGGCGCTGGCCACAATGGCTGCTGCCTGTTCCGGCGCAGCGGCAATTGCCAGGGCAATTACTTCTTCTGCGAGGGCACCGGCCTTGATCGCGCTGGCAACAATATTGCCCGCATTTTCAGGTGATGCTGCCAGAGCCTGCTTTACGGAAGCCTCGAGGTTGCCGCCGTTGCTTTGAGCCAGCGCCGCTACCTGAAGCAGAGCAGCGATCTGGTTGATGTCGTAGCCAGCGTCAGAAAAGTCTGTAACGTTTGCGCTAGCTGCACTGCTCAGCAGGCTCGCACCCAGTGCGATCCCCAATGCTGCTTTTTTCATTCGTCCCCCTAGAGAAGATTGTTTTTTAATAGATTCCATTCGAGATGCGGCAGATTGTAGCGGCTATACAGGAAATGGGAAGGCTATGCTACACATCTCTCCCCACTATTTACCAGAGGAAGTGGTAATAGTGCACAAAATAGTGCTTTGGGACTAATGTCTCGCGCAAAAAATAACCGAGATGATTTTTGTATAGTGCAAAGTCTTTAGCCGGGATATTCGGTTATTCGTCCGAAACCTGCTCTGCACAAGTATCGCGTCGCACGAATACAGACACATGATCCACATCGGCATTTTTATTTTGGGTTTCTGTCTCCGCTTGCTGCGGAGCGCGCTCAGGCAGCGTCTTCACCGGTGTCGGCATTCTCTGGGTTTCGTTCTCCTGCGCACGCGCAGCCCCTTGAGCCGGTTCGCCCTGGAAACCTCGTGTGCGAACACGCACCAGAATCAGTGCCAGTATCAGTCCCGCCAGCCCAGTCCCCAGCACCCCCTGTGCACATTGCCACAGCATGTGGTGCAGCGGTGCAGGCTGTCTGCTCACACTGACAAAACCTGCAATATCCCAGCCAACGGTAATTTCCGCACGGTACTTTGGTACTTCAATGGCAAGAAATGACGTGAACCAGTGAGGCACCCCAGCGGTAGCGGGTAGGCTTTCGTAGCTAAGCCCAGTGTCGCCACTGATGTATTCAAGTTTCAATTCGCGATAGTTGCCGGACTGCGCCAGGGCCCGCAACAATATTTCTGTTCGTCTGGCTTGCTCCTGCCGTTCCTCTTCCGGGGCGCTCGCGTCCGGTATAAATGGCCGCAGGGCAACACTCAGTGCCTGCGCGCTGTCCCGGGTTTGTATTGCCTGCTGCACAATGCCGTGGCTGCGTACCGTATACAGTGTTACCACCATTACAGCCAGCAGTGTCAGCAGACCGATGAGCGAGAAGATAGCAACTGTCGGCAGGCGACGGAGGTAAGGTGGCCTTTGTTTCCCGGTCAGCGCTTTCACAGCAGTACCCCCTCTTTATGCATTCGCACCAGTAACTGGTCCCACAGGGTCGAGCCCACGTACTCGCGCACCTTGCGGCCCCGGTCGATGCGCTCGTTAAGCCAGAGCCCGCTGGGGTTAAAACTGTATAAGGGATCGAGATCCGTTCGGTCCCGGGCGGCAGAAATCTTGTCCATCAGGTTGTCCACGACCAGCGGGTGCTCCCCGGGGTTTGCCATATACAGCAACACCATGTGTGCCTGCCCCAGGGGCTCTGAATACACGTGCATCAGGCGCAGCTTTTCCACCGCCATACCCGTTGCATACAGGCTGAATAACTTGCCGATGGCGTAGTCCTCGCAGTCGCCGCGCCCGCTGCTCAAAAATTCCACGGGTGTGGCCCAGTAGTCCTGTTGTCCCCACTGATCTTTGTCTTCGGCAAATGGAAGCCGGTTAAAGAAATGATTGATCTTCAGCAGGCGATGCCACTCCAGCGCATCCTGCTGGGAAGTCACTAGCGCCTGCCAGTGGCGCAAGCGGCGGACCGCCTGTGAGCCATAGGCCTGTTCCGCGGCCTCGAGGACGGGGGAGGGGAGTGCTGGTGTTCGCAGAGCGCCCGCAGCCATCAGGATGCTGCTGCCAAAACCGAGTAGCAGGGCGCCAAGGCACAGGTTTAAACGCTTTGCGCAGCGACGTTTACTGCGGGGGCGGGCTGCGGGAGAACCTCTGAGAGAATTGAACATCTATAACTACCTGCCCAATAAAGCGATCGCAAGAGATCAGAGTGCAGTGGGTGCCATACACCCGTAACCACCAGTCGCTTCCGATCTATTGCGGGAGCGCTGTAAACAGTGTGGATCCAGATGGGTGAAAAATGATCAGCTGGCGTGAGATGGGTAGATGAGCCCGCCATTAATTGGCGGGTTGGCGTCAATCGGATGGTATCGCTGTCCGGGAAATGTAAATTAACGACAGGCCTCTACAGAGCCGATGCGCATCTGGCGCGTCAATTCTGGTATGCAATTTGCTGATACCGGTATGTAGTTGATTGTTCGTTCGCGCTAAGTCGCCTTAAGTTGCGTTAGAATTGCACCACGTAACTGGCGAAAAAAGGTACAGAGGATTACTCGACCTTGAATTGTCATCATTTGCTGATAAAGTGTGACGTCTGTCACGTGGTGGATGTGGCAATTGGCGCCCTGGTGGACAAAAAGTGAGCAAGTATAAGCTCAGCCTGGCTCAGGTGTAACAAGGAGCCCTGATAACAGGGCAACCGTTAAAGGCCACAGAACAAGCAGTACCAGCTGCGGCTAGATAATCAGAAAGGAAAGTCAGGGCATTAGCCCGCTATAAAGAATCGGGGTCTCGGGGCGGTTGCGCAGACAATAGAGTTGCGGACCGAATTGTCGCACAGGCGGTAATCTGTGCTTTCGCCATCTGGCGGACACACCATAGTCAGTGTTGCTGTCTTGAGTGTGTGTCTCACTTCCCGCAAGAGTCTCGTGTCGTTATCCACACGCGACTCCCCACATTGCTTCTTGTAGTTTCTTCACTTCTTTCCTGATCACTCGCCTGCGGTTTGAGCCTGCGGCCAAACAGAATTCGTAAAGAAATACAGGAAAAAAAGCATGGCACAAGTACAAAAAGCGGTGATTCCCGTCGCTGGCCTGGGCACACGTATGCTCCCCGCCACCAAGGCCATCCCCAAAGAAATGCTGCCGATTGTAGATAAGCCCCTGATCCAGTACGTGGTGAACGAAGCCGTTGCCGCGGGTATCAAGGAAATTGTGCTGGTCACCCACGCCAGTAAAAACGCCATCGAAAACCACTTCGATACCTCCTTCGAACTGGAGGCCCAGCTGGAAAACCGCCTCAAGCGCCAGCTGCTGGACGAAGTGCGCTCCATCGTTCCTAAAGACGTTACCGTAATTTCCGTACGCCAGGCTGAAGCCAAGGGCCTCGGCCATGCCATTGCCTGTGCGCGCCCGGTCGTGGGTGATAACGCCTTCGCCGTACTGCTGCCAGACGTACTGATCGACCAGTACGCCTCAGACCTGAAGACCACTAACCTGGCAGACATGGTCAAAAACTTTGAAGAGACCAAAGCCAGCCAGATCATGGTTGAGCGCGTCGAGTGGGAAGACGTCAGTAAATACGGCGTAGTGGACTGCCTGGGCGCAGACCTGCAGACCGGTGGCACCGCCAAAATTGACGGCATGGTAGAAAAGCCGGAAGTGGACGCAGCCCCCTCAAACATGGCCGTGGTCGGCCGCTACGTACTGCCCGCAGAAATCTGGAACCTGCTGGAAAAAACCGCCCCCGGTGCCGGTGGCGAAATCCAGCTGACCGACGCCATCGACGAACTGCTCAAGGTTCAGAGCGTTGAAGCCTATCGCATCGTCGGCCACAGCCATGACTGCGGCAACAAGCTCGGTTATATGAAAGCCCAGTTCGAATACGGCCTGCATCACCAGGAAATCGGCAGTGACCTGCAAGCATTTCTGGCTACCCAGCACACCGCCACAGAACCCGCTTGAAGCCAAAGAACGTAGGAGCCTGCTTGCAGGCGCACAACAAGTCCCCCCATGACCACCAAGGCCCCGCAAACAAACGCGCGAGGAGGTAGCACTAGTGCCACCTCCCGGGCCTGCGCACGCCAAATAAACAACAGTAGCTTCGGGGCAATACAACACCACGGCGCCGTCGATGGGGTAACCGGCTCCTGCCACCAGCTGTTTCTGGATGAGCACAACTCGATCCTGGTCGACTGCGGCCTGTTCCAGGGTGCAGAAACTTCCCCTGGTGGAAGCAAGTACGACAAGCTCGAGATTGAATTCCCGATCGACAGCATAAAAGCCCTGGTTGCTACCCACGTGCATATCGATCACGTGGGGCGCATTCCCTACCTGATCGCTGCTGGCTTCCGCGGCCCCATCTACTGCAGTGAGCCCAGCGCGGAACTCCTGCCCCTGGTACTGGAAGGCGCACTGAAAACCGGCGTCACCCGCGATAAAGCCCTGATCGAAAAATTCCTCGACCGGATAAGGGCCCAGCTGCACCCGCTGCCCTACAACCAGTGGCAGCCGGTAATAGAAGAAGATGGCAGCACCCTGAATATCCGCCTGCAGCGCGCCGGCCATATTCTCGGTTCCGCCTATGTAGAGTGCGACCTGCAGGCCCAAGGGCAAACCCGCCGCACCATCTTTTCCGGTGACCTCGGCGCCCCCAATACCCCGTTACTTTACGGCCCCACACCCTCTGAGGGCTGCGACGAACTGGTAATAGAAAGCACCTACGGCGACAGGATTCACGAAGGCCGTGAACAGCGTGCAGAGAAACTGCGCAACGCAATAGAGTGCGCATTAAAAGACGGCGGCAGCGTGCTGATCCCCGCGTTCAGCATCGGCCGTACCCAGGAACTGCTCTACGAGCTGGAAAACATAATTCACCAGCAGAGAGAAAAGGGCGGAACCAACAATCCGTGGCATGACCTCCCTGTAATCGTCGACTCCCCCTTGGCCAGCCGCTTCACCGAAGTCTACCGCCGCCTGGAAAAATACTGGGATCAGGAAGCGCAGACCGTATTGCAACAGGGCCGCCACCCGCTGAGCTTCGAGCAGCTTATTACGGTAGATGACCACGATACCCATATCAGAATGGTCAACCGCCTGGCACAAACCAAGCAGCCGGCCATTGTGATTGCCGCGAGCGGCATGTGTGCCAGTGGGCGTATCGTCAATTACCTGAAAGCCATGCTGGGCGAGCCACGCCACAACGTTATCTTTGTCGGGTATCAGGCGAAAGGTACCCCGGGAAGAGATATTCAAAAGTACGGGTCCAGGCAAGGTTATGTCGAACTGGACGGAGAGCGGCTATCTACGAAAGCGGGAATCGAAACCATTAGTGGGTATTCTGCTCATGCAGACCAGAGCGATTTACTTAGCTTTGTTCAAAAAATGAAGGTGATTCCCCAAGTTGTACGAATAGTGCACGGGGATTCAGAGGCAAAGCGTAAACTGAGAGAGTCGATTGTCGTGAGCAGCTTGTCGATTGAAGTTTGGATACCGTCAGGTTGAGCTCTTGTCTGAAGCATCAGGTGAAAAGTTGCATTTTCGGGGTTAGCCCTAGATGGCTAGCCTGCTTAAAGGATCCTTAAGGACTATTCCAGAGTTTCACGCGTTGGTGATAAAAGCCTTTAGTGGGTGTCTGGCAGCATGGATTTGTTCGTTTTTTGCTCTAGTTCACTCTGGTAGAGCTCTCGATCGGTTTCGCGTTATGAGTCGGGTTAATTTTGATCTTGGTGTGAACTGAGTCACATGGTAGAGTTCTCGATCATTTTCGCAGCCTGAGTTGGGGTTGAGGCTGCGGGGGTAAATATAAAGAAAACAGTTTATTTTTTGATTGGATTGAGGGGTTTTTGATCGGCAATGGGGTTTGGGTTTGCTGATCTAGAAACACTTGGGGGAAATATGAATACACAAAAAAAACTGCAAGTGATGCTTGCGGTAGCTTTGGTTATTTCGGTCGCGGGTAATATCTTCGGGTATTTACACCATCGCCAAGTATCTAATGAGTCTGTGAAATCTCAGGAGCTTGTTGCGTCTCTCCAGAGCAAAATCAAGACCCTCGAACAGTATTCCACTTCTTCTCCGCACAACGCTTCCGGCCTTTCTCGCGAAGAGTATCTCCAGCGTCGTGCTGAGCTACAGCGAAAGCGTAGCTCCCTTTCTCGGCTGGCGGGCCAAAAGCAAGATGCAGATTCAAAAATGGCTGAGGTGAGCCGAGAATTTGTTCAGAGCCGTCAACAGGGTTCTCCCCAGATTATTCAATAATCAATTAATCCATATCAAATAATTCAAGTACGCCGAGTTGGCTGGTATTGACTCGTAGACGGGATATTACGAGGGGCCCTGTCATGGACCTGTATTACTCAGAAGTAGCACAAACTTACAAAAAGAAAGCCATGAATACTTCCAAGAATCTGATTTTGCCTTTAGCAGTTATCGCTTCTCTCTTTGGTTCCGCTGCACAAGCGACAGAAATCGAAGATCTCAGCTTTACTGATGCTAATCTCGAAGCCTGCGTCGATGAGATGGCGGTTAACTACGGTTGGTCTGATATCAGCGAATTTACCCTGTTGTACTGTGATGGCAGGGAGATTTCTGACCTTGGCGGTATCGAGCAGCTTACTGAGTTATTTGATGTCGGGCTTTCCTGGAATAGCTTGGTTAATTATTCAGAGCTTTCTAGTCTGGCAAACCTGAATTACCTGAACATGGATGGCGTCCAGGGTTTCGATGTAACAGTACTCGAACCCTTGAATAGCCTTCGTGGTCTGAGTATCGGTGATTCCAAGCTTGATGATGATGGCCTCGCGACGCTCTCAAACTACACATTTTTTTCAAATCTAGAATGGCTGGGTATTTGGGGGAATCGGGTTACTGATTTAGGACCCGTTTCATCGATTTCTGGTCTGAGCCACATCGATTTTGGTGGTAACCCTGTTTCTGACCTCTCACCTCTATCGGGATTGCCGCTGGGAGGCGTTACTTTTTGGGGTACTCGTGTTTCTGATTTGAGTCCCCTGATGGGGATGCAAACGTTGGATGCGATTTACGCGCCCAGCACCTGGATTAAAGATCTGCCCGATGCGGTAGGTGCCGGGTTCTCAGATCTCGGTGAGGCATTTCCGGCACTTGTGGATCTGACACTGGACCAGAACGGTCTTGAAGATGATGACTTGTCTGAGATCGCACAAATTACCACGCTGCAATACCTGCGTCTGGAAAGCAACCTGTTCACGCCGGGCGGCACAGAAGAAAACGCGCTGATTGCTGCCGTATCAGATTACAGTGGCTCCCAGCTGCCAGTTCAACTGGATCAGGCTAGTTTTTCACCGTCTGGATCAATCAATGCAGATGACGGCGACCATGAAATCTTCTTCACTGTCACTGGTAGTGCCATTGACGGTTCTCCGATTTCGAGCTCCTGTCTTGACCTGAGAAGCCCCAGTGGAAGCGCCGCGGCGGGTTACTGTGATAGCTGGAATGGATCCTCCGGCGGCAGTGCCTGGATTAGCACTTACGCAGAGCGCGGTGACTGGGTGTTGTACGGAAATGTGTGTATCGATGGCGGTGATTGTTATGAGGTTACCAAGCCGCAACTAGAAGTAATGGGGTTTGAGGCTATTCTGACTGTCGAGGGTACAGGCCCTGTCGATATTGATGCGCCTTATGTCAGTAATCTCGCATTCTCCCAGGTAGAAGTTGACCTGGATGCCGCCCCCAACGGCTATGTCGCCGTTAGTGTTGACCTGGTGCTTGAGGATGGAGATGGCTCCGGTGTGCAGGGCGGTTGGATCGAGATTCATCACGAAAACTGGGAATCTGACTCCAAGTACGTAAATTTCAGTGCTGGACAGACACAGGCTACATTAATTTTCCATAGTAATGACGCGGCAGGTAAATGGCTGGTTAATTACATTGCTGCAGATGACTATGCCAATAATCATTTGCATATCGATGGTGGGCAGCTCCAGGCGCAAGGTTTCCCCATCGAAATCAATGTGGCTAATGGAAACCCGGGTCCAATTGATATTTATAGTCTGTCATTTTCTGATCCTGACCTGCAAAGTTGTGTGCAAAACCTTGGGGCGACATACGTTCATGAAGTCAGCTGGCTCGGGTGTAATAATGGTGATATTGAGGATCTTGCCGGAATTGGGCAGCTCTTCGTACTGGAAAGTCTCGACCTGAACAATGGTGGTTCTTATTCAGACTTATCGGAACTTGCCCAGTTACCAGTCTTGACGGATTTACATTTGTCAGGAGCTAGCGTTTCAGACCTTTCCCCTCTAACTGGGATGCCAATTCACTCCCTGAATATTGGCTGGAACCCTGTTGCTGACCATTCACCGCTAGGATCAATGTCCGCGTTGCAAAATTTGTGGGCGGACGGTTCTGGTATGTCTGTTCTTCCTGAATTTTCTGCGCCGCAACTCTTAAATATTCTGCAGGTAGGCTATAACTCATTCTCTGATTTGGAAGCGACACAATCCAAACTTGCGACTTATACCGAGTTGCAAGAGCTCGGGATAGGCTCCACTGGTATCTCGGATCTCACTTTCCTGGAAGGCTATAATAAGCTTAGGTATCTGAATGCTTGGGAAAATGGTATCAGCGATATTAGCCCGCTGGCTTCGCTATCTACCTTGAGTGGAGTGTGGCTCTCTGGTAACAATATTTCTGATATCAGCGCGTTAGCTAATTCGCCCTTAGATTACGAAGTATATTTGCAGCACAATAATATCAGTGATCTTTCGCCGCTTGCCGGCAAGACTAATCTGTCTTATTTAGAAGTAAGTGCAAATCGAGTTGAGGATATATCGATACTTCCGACACTCGTAAATCTTTACGATTTCCGAGCGTATGAAAACTTAATTTCAGAAATACCAGATCTATCTGGTATGAATAACCTTAAGGGTATTGACCTTACTCACAATGCGATTACCGACATTACTGCTCTTGCCGCAATAGAGAATTGGGAATGGGTATATTTGTATGGTAATGCAATCCCTGAAAGTCAGTTGGGCCTGGTTTCTGCTAACGATTACCAGAACGATGCAGGCCGTCCAGAGATCACTGCGCTTACTATCGATCCGGCTACGATTGATTTAACTAATGGTGATGCTCAAGCGTCAGTGTTGTTTAGCACTGCTGATCAAGATAATATTTTTTACTCAAACGTATCTATTCATTTCTCACCAGAAGATTCTGAGTCGCACTCTCTGTATCTGGAAGGAAGCAATACGGAAGGGCAGTTGTATGTGCCTGATTGGGCATTGCTTGGTGAATGGGATGTCTGGGTAGACTTCGCCCACTCCAACGGCAACTATGACGTCCGTGGCCCTGCACTCGCGGCCATGGGCTTCAATTCAAAAGTAACCACCTCCGCTACTTATATTGATCCAAACATCGACACCGATGGCGACGGCCTGACCGACGAGTTCGAAATCAAAAATGGATTTGACCCGGAGTACGCCGGCGACGCCCATGAGGATGACGATAACGACGGTTTCAGCAACCTGCATGAAACCATGGTTGGAACCGACCGTGGTGATGAGTTCTCCGTGCCGGCCGCAATGAGCAACCCCGGCGAAGGTCGTTACCTGCTGGGTGATCTCGGTAACTTCGCTTCAAATGCCTATGTGCTAGACCTCGCTGGAGACGGTGTCGGCAATGATGACGAAGGACGTTTCGCCAAGCATAACGGTAGCGCTCACTTCACCTGGGTCTATGAAAACAATGCGATCAGCGCTGTAAACAGCGGTTCCTACGTAAGTCGTGACGATTGGTTTGTCGCTGAGTTGGGTTATGGCACCCAGGTCGAGGAGTGGGTCGACAACATTTCAGTCTTCGAAGCGCAAGCTGGCTCAAATCCGGTATGGAAACTTGTTATTTCCGGTCGCCAGACTTACCCGAACGAATCTCTTGAAGACAAGCATTTCACCTATGTGTACGAGCATCAGGTGATGGGCAGTGGCTCAATTAATTCGCCATCGATTTCTTCCGGTACATTTACCACGCACATTGGTTTGGATAACGGCTACGCGCTGGATCCTAACTGGTTAACCTACCCTGGCGAAGTTGTCCTCAACGGCGACAACACGGGTCACTTCGTAATTCCCACAGAGCTTGGCGGTATCAGCAATCAGCCGATGACATGGGGCACCCTGGTCGACGGTACCCTGGTGGCGGATTACTCCGGTGACAATGCACGCTCAACGACTTACTTTATCGAAACCTTCGGTAAAGGCATCAAGACCGTAGTAATACACGAGTTCGACAGTGCCGCACCGGGACTTTCCGGTTCTGCCACCGCACGGCAATCCATGTGGCAAGAGGTTGTCATTAGTGCGCTGGATTCGTCCGATGTGGTCGGCCGCCTGGAAAATGCACCGGAAGGGGATTCGTCCGGTAGCTCAACCTTCGCACTGATCTTCAATGAAGGCGGTACAGGATATCAGGAGTTCTTCTTCGATGGTCTGTGGAACCGGGGTGCGCCGTTTGGTTGGGAAATCAATGGTAACGAAGTCATTGCGCACTACTATCGCGATGAAAACTGGAGTTACTACGCGGAATCCGACTGCCAGGGCGCAGTGGAGTGCCATGAATATCGTCAGCGCTTCATCGAATTCAATGATGCTGAAGACACCAGCGGTGACGGCGAGAACGATCGTTTCTACATCACTATCCGTCAGGGCTTCGCGTATTACTGTGGTGGCCAGCTTTGTGACTGGCAGGGTTACGTTGGCCAGTTCAATCGCGCAGAGCAGGACAGTGATGGTGACGGTATTCCCGATGAGTGGGAAAGCGCTAATGGTCTCGACCCCTACAATGGCAATGATGCTTGGGACGACCTCGACGGCGATGGTTTGCCAAATTTAGATGAATACTTGGCTGGCACCAACCCGCATGTGACTGATACCGATGCCGATGGCCTGAGCGATGGCGAAGAATGGAACAGCGGCCTCGACGCGCTTAACTCAAATATCGGTGCAGACCAGGACAACGACGGTTACCTCGATATCCATGAAATCAAGGTTGGTACCGACCCGAACTACGACGGCAGCACACCGGCGGCACTCGCTGATCCCGGTACTGGCGAATTCATGTTTACCAACCTCGGTCGCTTCTTGAACGGAAGCGTTGGTGGCCTTCTCGACCTGGAGTCCGGTGGAGCCAGCCGATTGAGCGCAAGCAGCGCTGATATCTTTGGCAGCTGGCAATACGCGGGTACGCACCTTGAACTTGATCTGAGTGGATACCTTTCTTACGAGGGGATGGTATGGAACAACGCACTGCAAGCTGAGGTTCTGCAGCAGATCATCTACGACACAGCCTACTACTTCGAGTTTGACCAGGGTGATGGCAACATCACTTGGAAAGAAGTCATCGTAGGCCGTCTGCATTACCCGAATGGCGAGCTTGCGGATGCGGGCTATACGTCCGAGTTGGATCGCAATGTACTTACTACCGGCAATCTGTTCGATCCGGGTATTAGCGAAGGTGAGTACGCCACCCGCGTATTCGATGCCAGCGGTGCTGTGGATCCATCCTTCCCGTTCGGGCCAACCAGGCTAAACCTGAGTGCTGACGCTGCTAGTAGCAGTGACAGCCTGAACGGTCGCACCGACCTGGATTGGAGCGTCGACGGTAATGGCACCCTGCTGTTGGATTACGGCAATGGGGATTCCATTGAGTATCGCTTTATCGAGGTGACAGGTAACTCCCGCACAGCACTGGCTGTTTACCACATAGACGGGCAGCGTTTTGCCTCCAGTGTACTATTCCACAACCACGCAAGCCTCGGTCTTTCCGAGCAGGACGTTGCTGGGCTTTATGTATCTGATGGTCGCGACGACCTGTCAGGGGAACCCGGGTTTGGGCTTGAGTTCGCCGATGATGGCCAGGCGTATCATCTGTATTGGGATGGTAGCCAGTGGAACCGTTACGGCTGGTCATACACATGGAGCCTGCAGGGCGACACCATCATTGCCCAGGCCTGGTATGACATCGACAACTGGCAGGTATACAACGAGTCCACCTGCGGTGGCACCGGTGTAACTTGTGTGCTCTGGCGTGAGCGCCAATTCACCATCAACGACATCGCCGGCGACGAGATCTATTTCTCCAACTATCAAGTTTTTGATAACGAGTTCGACGGTACCTTCGATAACAACTATTGGAGCGGTTACGTCAGCATTTTCCAGAAGTATGTACAGGTTCTGGACAGCGATGGCGACGGTCTCCCCGATGACTGGGAAACTGCCAACGGCCTCGACCCCCACAATGGCGATGATGCCTGGGAAGACTTCGATGCAGACGGCCTGCTGAACATTGACGAATACTACGCGGGCACCAACCCGGGTGTGTCCGATACCGATGCCGACGGCCTGAGTGATGGAGAAGAGTGGAACATTGGCCTGGATCCGCTGGCTTCCAATCTGGATGCTGACCAGGACAACGATGGCTTCCTCGACCTGCACGAAGTAAAACTCGGTAGCGATCCTTACGATGGCGGCAGCAACCCTGCAGCACTGGCTGACCCCGGCACTGGTGAGTTCATGTTCACCAACTATGGCGGTTTCCTGAATGCCAATGTTGGTGGCCTGCTGAACCTGGAAACCGACGGAAGTAGCCGCCTGAGCGGGCGCACTACCGATATGTTCGGTACCTGGGTGTACCAGGGATCACACCTGGAAGTCGACCTGGGTGCTTTCCTCGCCGTAGACACAACGGTTTGGAGCAATGCGCTACAGGCTGAAGTCCAGATGCAGACTTTCTACGACAAGGCTTATTTCTTCGCATTTGACCAGGGCGATGGCAATACCACCTGGAAGCAAGTGGTCGTTGGACGTGTGCATTATCCCAACGGCGAACTGCCGGATGAGGGCTACTCAAGCGAGTGGGATCACAACGTAATTTCCTCTGCTGAACTGTATGACCCCGAACTGACAGAAGGTGTGTATGCAACGACTGCGCTGGATGCGAGCGGTGTAATCGACCCGGCGTTTAAACTGGGCCCGACCAGGTTGACGCTGAGTGCATCGTCTTCCAGCAGTGAAGATAGCTTGAACGGACGCACCGATCTCGATTGGAGCCTGGACACTATCGGTACCCTGACCGTGGACTACGGCAACGGTACATTCACCGAGTATCGCTTCACCGAACCGATGGGTAATTCTCTTAGTGCGCTTGCTGTGTACTATGTGGATGGTCAGCGCTTCGCCAGCGGCACTCTGTTCCACAATCACGTCGACCTGGGTCTTACCGAGCAGGACGTAGCCGGTCAGTATGTTTATGACGGCCGTGAAGACCCCTCCGGTGAACCGCAATTTGGGCTTGAGTTTGCGGATGATGGCCAGGCCTACCACCTGTCGTGGGATGGAAGCGACTGGGTCCGTGGAGGTTGGGCTTACAGCTGGACTCTCCAGGGCGAAACGCTCGTCGCGCGCGCCTGGTATGACCTCGATAATTTCATTATCACCGGCGACGCAAACTGTGGCGGTAGCAGTAATAACTGCGTCCTCTGGCGCGAACGCCAGTTCACCATCAACGATATCGCTGGGGAAGAGGTGTACTTCACCAACTTCCAGATTCTCGATAACGAGCTCGATGGTACCTTCGATAACAATTACTGGAGCGGGTACGTCAGCATCTTCCAGAAAGTCGTGCCACCGGGTGACTTCGATAACGACGGCATCTACGACGAAGATGACCTCGACGATGACAACGATGGCCTCACCGACCAGTTTGAAATCGATAACGGCCTGAACCCACAAGACGCCAACGACGCCTTTGGCGACAACGATGGCGACGGCTTCAGCAACCTGCACGAAGCAGTAGTCGGTTCGGACATGAACGTCAGCAGCTCCATGCCGCTGGTCATGAGTAATCCCGGCGCTGGCCGCTTCCTGCTGACCAACGAAGGCGGATTCTTCAATGGCTCTGGCGGTAACGTCATCGACCTCGAAGGTGATGGTGTCGGTGCAGACGACCAGGGGCGTATGGCATTTGTCGATGGCAGCGCCATGTTTACCTGGGAGTACACCAGCAATGCGATCTCCGGCACCAATAACGGCGGCTACGTAAACCGCGATTGGTGGTGGGTCGATCAGATTGGAATGGCCGATGAAATCGAGCGCTATGTGGATAACGTCTTTATCTACCTGCAATCGGATAGCGGCGAGTTCCCTGTCTGGAAGGTGGTTGTCACCGGTCATCGCACCTATGTCAGCGGCCAATTGGCAGACGAGCCCTTCGTTAACGTCTATGAGGCGCAGATGGTAGGCAGTGGCAGCGTTTCTGGTGATGCGCCGGCAATCTCACCCGGCTTCTATGCCACTCAGGTTGGCCTGTCTGAACACGACAACATCAACCCGCTGATGCTCTTCGTTGCCACTGGGGTGGAGTTGTTTGAAGACGGCACCGGCGTGGTAGAAGTCGACTCTGAAATAAGTGGAAACGGCAATGTCTACGTCGACTGGACCGTTGAGGGTGACGGCAGCCTGCGCCTGGACGATCAGAACAGCGATGCCCGAATCACGATCTACTTCGTGGAAACCTTCGGCAAAGGCACCAAGACTGTCGTCTTCCAGGAATACGACACTGCATCCGGCATCTGGGGACGCGCCGCAGCCAATGATTCCATGTGGCAACAGGAGCAGGTGAGCGCACTCTCCGAAGCGGATGTGATCGGTACCTTTGTTGATGTACCGGAAAGTACCCCGGACGGCGTCAATGGATTCGCCCTGCAGTTTGCGCCGGGCGGTGTCGGCAGCCAGGGTAACTGGGATCCCAATGATGGCTACGTCAATTACGTACCCTTCGCCTGGCACCTGGACGCCAACGCCGTGGTCATCGAGTACTACGCCGATGAGTATGGCAATCGATACGATGTAGCCGATTGTTATGGCGAACCCAGCTGTGCCATGTACCGCAAGCGCGAGTTCATCATTCACGATCTGGAAGACCGCGACGAAAATGGCTTCAGCGATCGTCACTATGTGAGCATTCGCCAGGCGTTTGACCGTTGCGGATCTGGCACCGTGTGTGACTGGCAGGGCTACGTATCTCAGTTCGATCGTGTCGAAGATGCCGATAACGATGGCCTGCCGGATGCGTGGGAAGCGGCCAACGGCCTCAACCCGACAGATGCTGGTGATGCCTACGGCGATAGCGACGGCGATACCCTCGACAACATGTCTGAATTCGCCAACGGAACTTCACCGACTGCAGCTGACACCGACGACGACGGTATCGACGATAACATCGAGCTCAACGCAGGCCTGAACCCACTGGATCCAACGGATGCACTGGCTGACTTCGATAACGATGGCTTCAGCAACTATGAAGAACTGGTTGCCGGCACCGACATCGATGAAATCAGTGATTTCCCGGCAGGTGACCTGTATTACTCCATGGGCATCCAGTCCAACATTGCGTGGGGAGAAGGTGTTAGCTGGGCCGCCCAAGACAGCGGTCAAGACTGGAACTACCGTAGCTTCGCATCGTATGGCAATACCCCGCTGTTTATCGACAGCAATGGTGTTCAGACCATGCCTGCTGGAGCTCGAGGTGACTTCAATTCCGCAGAACGCTTTATTGATGTAACTGGCACCGATAATGCATTCGTATCTACATATAACGGTTGGACCGGATGCCCTGAAGGTGAAGAAGACTGCGTTTCGCAGATCAACTTCGATGGAAACTTCTGGAGCCGCAGTGATGGTTCTGAAGGCATGGCCACTAGCGACCGCGGCCTGCTCTTCAATACCGAGCTCGTCGAGAACGGTGACCACACTCGTTACACCTGGACCACGTTCCGTGTGAAGAAGCCGGGCACGTTGACTGAAGCCGATGTGACTGGTGTATGGCACATCAGTAACTGGGGGCGCGAGTTCGAACGCGATGGCAGCTTTACTGAAGGCCACTACGTCGGCAACGCCGACTGGCAGTTCAACGGGGATGGTACCTGCCAGGCGGTAACCCAGTTTACATACCACGATGCCTGGACGTTCTTCGATGGCCAGAATCTCGCACCGCAGGGTATTCAACAAGAAACTGGCCAAGACACCCTCGAAACCTGTAGCTACAGCGTGGACCCTGTACGCGGCCGCGTATTGGTTGACCTGAAACTGGCTGGTGACGACGAAGCAACGGTGGTTGAACTCCAGATCGACGCCGGTAAACAACGTATGGTTAACGTTTATACCGACGACGAAGAGTGGGGTGCGGGCGCCGGTATGGTAATGCTGGTCAAGAAAGGGGATGCCGCCGCTTACGCGAGTAATGCCGCCCTGAATGGCACCGTGTTCATGACGGGTGACTTGAGCTTCCTGGACTGGGGCGATGGTCAGCAATACCGCTCAACGGGCGCACGCGTGGCACGCACCATCATCGACTTTGAAGGCAATGGCCCCACCGATGGCGAAGGCTACAACGCCTGTACCTTGCAGCGTGTAGAGAAGTTCCAGGGCCACACCCTCGGCGGGTACATTGGTGCTGATGCTTGGCAGAACCCCTGGCAGTACAGCAGTGTCAGCTACCCGAGCCAGTGTCGCTATAAAGTGAACCTGGACGGTACTGTGGAGCTTGAACAAGGTGAACCGGATGGTCTGGTGAGCACGGTATTCCACCTGGATGCCAACGGCGAACTGCTAACGGCGACCTACATTGGCAACGGTTATTCCGAGCAGCTGATGGGGGTTGTACTGAGCGGCGCGGCCGAACCGGTGCCGTCCTCGATTCGCTTCACTGACTTCGGCTTCGAAGATACGGACGGTGACGGTATGTCCGATAGCTTCGAGATTACCTACGGTCTTGACCTTAACGGTGATGACAGCACAGCAGACTTGGATGAGGACGGTCTCAGTAATCTCGAAGAGTTCGAAGCCGGCACTAACCCACTTGAAGCCGACACCGACGGTGATGGCATGGGGGATGCATACGAAGTAGCAAATAACCTCGATCCGAAAGTTGACGACGCGGCGGCTGACGCTGATGAAGATGGCGCGACTAACTTGCAGGAGTTTGAGGCTGGGACGGACCCCTGGGACGCAGCTTCTTCCCCTCCGTCCGAGGAAAAAATGGCCGAAGATTTCAATGGTGACGGAAAGTCAGATATTTTATTTTATAACCCCGATAGCCGATGGACCATGGTTTGGGAAATGGATGGTAATAACGTTATTAGATCACCGTGGGTTAAACAGTACGCTTCTGGCTGGGAAGTTGCCGGCAAAAGTGATTTTAATGGCGATGGGAAGACTGATATTCTTTGGAACAATCCTGAATCTAACTGGATAATGCTCTGGGAAATGGATGGTGCATCGGTCGCAAAAGCCCAGTGGGTCAAGTCTTACGGTGCAGGTTGGAATATCGTCGATGTGGCTGATTTTAATGCTGACGGAAAGTCTGATCTTCTTTGGAAAAACGATACGTTAAGTATGACGATGATTTGGCTGATGGACGGGTCGAAAGTAGTAGAGTCGTCCTGGGTTAAATCATACGGTTCTGAGTGGCAGATTGAAGCAGTCACCGATTTTGGAGGCGATGGGAAAGCAGATATCTTATGGAAAAATCCATCACAAAAAATGACCATGATTTGGGAGATGGATGGGACCGAAGTAATCAAATCTGCTTGGCTGAAGCCATACTCCGCCGGCTGGGAAATCGTCAAAGTGGCAGATTTCAATGGCGATGGAAAGTCCGATATCCTTTGGAACAACGACTCTCTACGGATGACGATGATTTGGGAGCTTGATGGTACTTCCGTAACTAAGTCTCCATGGGTTAGGCAGTACTCCGCCGGGTGGGGAGTTGTTGCAGTCGAAGATTTCAATGCTGACGGAAAGTCCGACATCCTGTGGATAAATAGGGAGACTCGAGAAACTGCTATTTGGCAAATGGATGGTGTTGTTGTCACCTCCGCACGTTGGCTGATGCGATACCCTCTTGGCTGGGACGTAGGTAAGGTTTCTGACTTCAATGGTAACGGTAGTGCCGATATCCTTTGGCAAAATCCAGAGACCCGATGGACGATGCTTTGGGAGATTGAATTAGGCGCAGTAAGTCGTTCTTCTTGGGTTGAGAGAATTGGGGCTGGATGGGAAATCCTTTAATTAAATAAAATGGTTTCTCAGGGAGCGCCTTCGGGGCGCTCTTGTTTTCTGCTTGTTGCTCGAGAAATTGATAAATTGTGTGGCGTTTCAAATGATAAATGCTTGCTTGATTTGTAAGTTTTTAAGTGTTTAATTTTGGCTGGTTTTTCCATTTGGGGGCTTATCCTTATCGTCTGCTAATTACAGTAGACTTCATTTCGAATTATTTTCTTGATTCATTTTTTTATCTTAATTCCCTATTCTTTAGGTGAAATTTTCCGTTACTTGGTTGGTTGATAGTTTGTGGTTGTGGTGATTTGGTGATTAAAGTCCGCGATAAATCTTTAGATGGTTTCCGTGGGATAGCGTGTATCATTGTTATGATCTCCCACGTAGGGCACGCGGAAATTATAGGGCGGTGGGCCGTAGGTATCGGTAAATATGGAGTTGCCATATTTTTCGTCCTTAGCGCATATTTAATGTGTTATATGGCGGATAAGGCTTTACCCGAGAGGAGTAATTACTGGCTGTCTTACCTTAAGTCCAGGTTTTTTAGAATATTTCCGTTGTATTTTGTTGTTTGCTCACTCTTTCTTGTCGGCGGATACTTTTCCGGCTTATTCGAATTTGGAGTCGCCGACTACCTTTCAAATATCTTCCTCATAGATGGGTACAGACACCTATGGGCGATTCCTGTCGAGTTTAAATTTTATCTTGTCTTTCCGTTATTGTTCATGATTGCCTGGGGTATGGACGAAAAAGGAAGAATTAAGGCCTTGGGTTGGCTATGGCTTTCTAGCTTTTTAATTTCATTTTTCGGCATATGGGATAATGTTAGCTTACTGAAGTATCTGAATTTGTTTGTGGCCGGTATGATTGCCTATACATTGTCGGGCCACCTAAGCGTAATGGATGTTTTGACAAGCAATAAGAAGAAAATATATTTGATCGTTACTTTACTATTTTTCGTAAGTAATCCGGCAGTATTTTCAGTTTTATTCTTCCCAGTGAAATTTGATTTTCTTCATGATTACTTATTTGTCTTCGGTGTGGCTGCTGCTTTATTGATTTTGTTGATTAGGTGCGATAAGCGGCTGAAAGTAATGCTTGAGAACAACCTTCTAGTTTTCATCGGGAGTCGCAGCTATAGCCTTTATCTTCTCCATCCCTTTGTGCTTTATGCAGTAAAGCAGGCGAAGCTGGGATGGTTTTCCCTGATCGTTTTTATCTTGGTGGTGCTAGCCGTTTCAGAAGTGACGTATAAAAAGGTGGAAATACCGTTTATGAGGTTTGCGAAATCATGATATTTATAACTGGATTTCCGCGGTCAGGAACTTCACTCCTTTCTACCTTAGTTGACCGGCATTCAAAAGTTTGTGTGCCACCGGAAACGAGATATTTTGAAGAGGTTTATCGAGGGCAATCTAGTGAATCCATTGAATATCTATACAGTGCGATTTCACGAAATAAGCGAATAAGTGATTTGGAACTCGATCTAACACAGCTTCAGATTCTCTCGCGTGTAGGGGGCGAGCAATGTGTTTTTTCCCTATTCGAATTGTTGATGAATATGTACGCACGGAAATGTGAGAAGAGCTTAGTTTGCGAGAAAAGTCCGGTCCATGCCAACTATATTTCTCTGTTGTTGGAACAATATTCCGAAAGCAAATTTATTTATATATTAAGGGATCCCAGAGATAGTATAGCTTCACTTTTAGAGGTTCCATGGTCGCACAATTCTATTTTGCGCCACTCGCGTGAATGGTCATACCGTTTTAAAACGGTCTTGCACTTATTAGAAAAATGGCCAGAGAGAATTTTGCTGATTAAGTATGAAGACTTGGTTGTTGATCAGCAGAAGGTTCTTGCTGATGTGATGTCTTTCATCGGAGTAGAGATTGAAAAAGAGCAATTCATCCCATCTGCTCGCTCCGGTACACACAGGGAGTGGGAGGACCAGTGGAAGGGAAATGTGAATAAGGCTGTTTCTACAGATAGTGTAGGTAAGTGGAGAAATAAGCTTTCTCCGTTACAGGCTGATGTGGTCAACTCAATATTAAGTAAATATCTAATAACGTATGGATATGAAACTTATATGCCTTCACCTGTCTACAAGCTTCTTGCTATTACTAAATTTTTGGAAACCAGCAGTTATGTTAGGCTGAGGCGAGCTATAAAAAATGCGTTCTCTTAACCTAAGATCTCCTATATTTCAAGCTCTTATCTTGCTTATGCCTTTCTCATTTGTTATTGGTTTTGTTCCCCAGATGTTGTTTGGGGTTACCGTTATGACAAGTGTTTTTGAGAACCTCCTGAAATTTTTTTTTATCGGGTTGGCTATTCTTTTCTTAATTTTACGTATCGATTCTTTATCAATCAAGAAGGCTCATTTCTATTGGTTGATATTGTTTTCAGTATATTATCTGTTTTATTTGTTCTCAGCGTTAATTTGGGGGGTTCAGGAGTTTGGAGCTTTTGGCGACAAGTCGAGCAATGTGATTGGTGAGATTTTCAGGCTGAGTTCTTTTCTATTGATATTGCTTTCGATTTCTAGCTTTAGATTGGAGTATTTTAATGCTTCGCTCCTTCTATATGGCTTTGTATTATTAGGGTATGCCTTTTCTTTGGCGGCCATATATCACGCTTTTACCGGTGTTGCGGGTAACGAGGGACGTTATGTTTCGGGCATACTGCGCGCGGGATCAGATGTTATGGACTCGAACGCTCTCGGAGCACTCTTGAATTTGTTTGTTGTTCTGGCTGCCTCTTTGCTAATTTATTTTAGGTTTAGAGTAGAATATTTTGTATTGTTTATATTGTCCGTTTCGGCGAGGTTTTTAACTTTTTCGACCGGGTCGCTTATAGCTATGCTCATTTGCTTACTTTTCATGACGGCCTTGTATCTGAAGTGGGCTTCACCACGGAAAAGGTCGATTTTCTTAGCCGTTATGATACCGTCATTTTTCTTGTTAATACTATATGCTGTAGAGTCAGAAATATTCGAAGTGCTATTTTATCGAGCGTTTTTGTCTGATGAGTACATATATCAAGCATCAATAGGCTCGCGATTCGAACAGTACACTGGAGCCTTGTCGTATTTAGCGAATAACCCTAATGTACTTTTTTTAGGTGCCGGAGCGTCATATGTTCCGTATATCACAGGGACGGGCTATGACATACATAATTCATTGCTCAGAGTCCTCTTGGTGGGGGGCGTAGTCCCTTTCCTGGCTTACGGGCTTATAGTTAGTGTGGCTCTAAAAAAATCTCTCGCAGTGATTTTTTCTTGGTGGCAGAAAGGCCCTGTAACGAGTGTTGCATTCACAGGTGTGAACCAAGCTAATATATTTCCTGTAATTCAGTTGGGTATTTCTCTTTCGTTTCTGGGGTGGTTTCTTCAGGCGATGACGTTGCCCGCAGACTCTTCGTATATCTTTTTGATCTACTTTTCAATGTATTTACTTTTTTCGAGAAAATAGCAGGTGCCCATATGTTTTTTTTGATTGGCGCTCCTAGAAGCGGCACAAAACTGCTTCGTGAATGTTTGAATGCGAATGGCGGGATTTTTATTCCTCCCGCAGAGACAGAGTTTTATATTTCCTTTAAGAAAAACTTTACAAAAGTCTCTACGAGGAACCTTAAAGACCAGGTTGATTTTTTATATCGCTTTGTTTGTCAAACTCCTTACGCAACCTTCTTGAAATTAGAAAGCAATCATAGAGTCTGTCGTGATTCTTGGGTGCGCTATTTAACTGAAGATTGGATCGGTGATGTCAATGTTCAAGCGCACTTCGAAGCTCTACTTTACGCGTCACAATTCGATCCGTCTCAAAAGGTATTGCTAGGTGATAAATCTCCGAGCTATATGCAGGTAGTAGATGTTCTGCTTTCGGATTTCGAAGATGCGAAGTTTATATTTATATGTCGTGACCCCAGAGACGTTGTTTTGTCTAGTTCTAGAGCTTGGGGTAAGAGTAAAATTCGGACGGCGAAAAAGTGGGCCGCGCTTAACGCAGGTTTGCCAGCTTTAATATCGAAATGTAATTCAAACATCCATCTTGTCAAATATGAGAATTTGATTAGTAATCCAGATAAAACAGTTGAGAGTGTGGTGCAGTTCCTTGGCGTTCCCTATGATGATGCCTGGCACAAGCGGTTGGGGATTACGGAAAACCTAGGTGGTGCAAAAGGTCGAAGAGGAATTTTTAAGCCCGAACAATATTTCCACCACCCCAAAAACTATATAATTGACGGGCTCACAGCAGATGTGGCTAGCCAGTTGCGATATCATATTGATTCGAATTTTTCTCAGCGAATTATATCGAAGCTTTTCTATAGTGTTTTATCTTTCCCCTTAGCCTTCTTTGATATTTTCAGAATGTTTTACTTTGATGTTAGAAAAATGGGGCTCTGGTCTGGCGTTAAATTCCGAGTGTCGTACTATCTGAATTCTGGAAAAGTGGGAGGCGGATGATGCATATTGCAATGTTCATTAATGGTGAGCACTACGCTGGAGCTGAAAGGGTTCAGGATATACTTGTCGAAAGTCTTAGAGAAAATCAGCGTTTTTCAGTAAGCTATGTTAGCGTATTTAATGGTGCGTTCAAGGATCGTGCGAATCTGGAAGGGGTAAATGTTTTCTACTTGGCATGTTCTGGGTTGATCTCTCAGATATTATCTTTCCGTAAAATTTTCAAGAAAAATAAATTTGATTTGATCCACTGTCATACTCCTAGGACACTTTTGATTTGCGGAGTTATTTCTTTTGTTTCGGGCGTTCGCTATGTTTACCATATGCACAGTCCTGCTTTGCATTGTGGTAACTCTTACCTCGTAAATAGAATTAATTTTCTTGTTGAATTTTTCTTTGCAAGAAGGGCGGAGCGCGTAGTTTGCGTATCAGATGCGATCAGGTCTCATGCAGAAAAGTACCTCGGCTTAACTTCAAACACTTCTACTGTTTACAATGGTGTCCCCGCTTTACCACATTCAAAAGTTAAGCAGTTTTCAGGGTTTTCTTTTCGCGTAGCTATGGTCGCGCTTTTTAGACCGCGCAAAGGGTTGGATGACTTATTGCATGCTATCTCTTTGTTTAATGATCGAGGTTTCGGCAAAAAGTTAACCCTAGATTTGATAGGCGGGTTCGAAAGCAAGGAATATGAAATTTTTATTGATGAGTTGATTTCAAGACTTGGGCTAGTCGACTATGTAAACAAGGTTGGCTTCTCAAATGATCCCTTGTTGTATGCGATAGAAGCTGATTATTTGGTTCTCCCGAGTAAGCAGGGTGAGGGCTTGCCGATGGTCATTTTGGAGGCTTTGTCATCAGGGCTGCCGGTCATAACTACTGAAGTTGAAGGTAACGTTGAAGCGATAAAGAATGGGTTTAATGGGTTTGTCTGTGCTCCTAAAAATTCAGCTTCTATTTTTCAATCGTTGCAGCATGCTTATTCCGATGAGTCAATATATGAGAGTCTGAGTGAAAATTGCTTACATTTTTTCAATAGTCGATTTTCGTCAGTGGTAATGTGTAAACGGATGGAGGAAATATATGTCAAGCCGCAGGTGTAACACTATTTCGTGCTTTGGTTTGCATTTCTCTACTTTAAGTCCTCAGTCTTTGAAAGATGTTCTTTTTTCTTCCGAGTCTTATGGCCGATTACTCACTGTTGTGACTCCAAATGTTGATTTCCTGTCTAGATTTCATGCGAACGAAAGTGTGGTTTTTAATAAATTTATAGAGAGTGCTGACTTTTGTGTTTGTGACAGTCGTATTTTGAGGGCGCTTGCTAAGTTGCTATTTAAAATTGAGCTTCCACTTGTTACTGGCAGTGATTTCACCGAATCCTTGCTTCAGGATCCGCGAATTAGTGAGCGTAAAGTCGCTTTTATAGGTCCGAAAAAAAGCGAATCCCGAAGATTGGCTAGTCTCTACAAAATAAAAAAGTTTTATTTGGAGTGTCCTGATTTTGGTTTTGAGGAAGATAGTGGTTATCTATCTAAACTCTCTTCTGAGCTGCTAAAGTTTCAGCCTGATTTTATTTTTGTGGCTGTAGGGTCCCCTAAGCAAGAGGCTCTAAGTTCATACCTTCGGGAGGCGGGGGTTTCTGGTGTAGCACTCAATATCGGTGCCTCATTAGATTTCCTGACAGGCAGGCAAGTTCGGGCAAGCAAGTTTATGCAAAAACTACATTTGGAGTGGCTTCATAGATTGCTATCCAACCCGACGCGCCTATGGAAGCGGTACGTGAGCTCTGCCATATTTTTATTTCAGGCTTTGCTTTTTAGAAAATTTATATCTAGCGAAAATGGCGCCTGATTTTTCGTGGGTGCGGAGAATTTTCGTGATGTTTCCGTAGGCAATTATTTGGCGTTTGGTTGATATTATGATCGCTTTAGCCTTTCGAAAACTTCGGCAATGTGAACTATTGCTTACTTCGGGCGTTAGTTTATTTGTACGAGGTGCTGCGGCATTTTCTGCTTTTGGTGTTAGCGTCGTTATAGGTCGACAGCTTGGAGCCATTGAGTCAGGCTACTATTTTCTCGCGTTTAGCGTAATTACTTTCTTCGCTGCCATATCTCGCGTTGGGCTTGATAATACGGTCCTGAGGTACGTTGGCGCTGCTTTTTCTGAGCGGTCGTGGTCTGTGGTGAAGTCTGTCGCAGCCAGATCACTTGCAGTTGCTGCATTAGTATCATCAGTAGTCATGTTGCTTTTGTATGCTTTTGCTGATTTTTTGTCGGTTAAGCTATTTGGTAAGCCTGAGCTGGCTTCCGTATTGATCGGTATGGCACCTGGAGTTATTGGCGTTGCACTATTTACGTTGCTAGCGATGGTTTTTCAGGGGCTGCATAAAGTAGTCTTGTCGGTATTTATACTGAATATCTCTACAAATATTTTTTTGGTGTTAGGCATAGCATTATTGGATATTAGCAATGCATTTCAAATGGCTTTTGCTTTCAGTATTGCTGCCCTATTGACAGCTTTGTTTGGTGGTTTTGTCTTATGGATGATGGCTGGTGGTGTCAGTTTTCAAAAAAAATGTAGTGAGCATGGTGCCGAAAAAGTACAGAGCTTTGTAAACTGGTTACCGCTCTTTCAAAGTTGCATGCCTTTATGGGTCGTAGTGATAATGCAACAGTTGGTGCAATGGTCTGGTCAGTTTGTGGCGGGGGCTTACGTCGACTCTGAAGCTCTAGCGCAATTAGCAGCGGCTCAGAGAACAGCTATGTTAACTAGTTTTATACTCATGGCGGTTAATTTGGTTTTGGCTCCTAGGTTCGCCGCCCTTTATAAGCAGCGGAAAATGGTTGAGCTGCGGAAGCTCTCTATGATGTCTGTCAGGTTAATGATATTTTTTTCGTTCCCGTTAGTTGTCGTCATGTTGGGATTTCCGGAATTATTCATGCGCCTTTTCGGTGAGGGCTTCAGCGAGGGGGCTTATTTATTGCAAATCTTGGTGATTGGGCAATTTATTAACGTGGCTACTGGGTCGGTAGGATATCTTCTTAGTATGTCTGGTCATGAGACGGATTTGCGTAATACTGTGTTGGTTTCTGGTCCCATCGCGTTAGTGCTGGCTTTCGCTTTAACGCCAGTATGGGGGGCAACAGGGAGTGCGGTGGCTACTGCAGTGGCAGTTGGTACACAAAACCTTTTGGCTGTCTGGCAAGTAAAGCGACGGCTTGGATTTAACACGCTTGTATTTTGGCGTAACTAGTCGTGCATGTAGTTGTTATTAGTGTAGCTTTGGTCTTTCAAAGGTCCTTTACTCTGTGATTCCAAGTAAGAGTGTCGTCCGATTAGGTTATTTTGGTGGAGATCAGAGATTGGAATTAAATAGATATGAAGTGAATGTAAAAATGATTTTACCTGTTATTATGGCCGGTGGTTCTGGGACCCGTCTTTGGCCTCTTTCAAGAAAACTGTTTCCCAAGCAGTTTCTTCCGCTGACAGATGAAGCCAGCATGTTGCAGAACACCTGCGCGCGTCTGGTCGGTATTGAGGCCCAGCCGCCCCTGCTCATTTGCGGAGATGATCACCGCTTTATTGTGGCCGAGCAGTTGCGTGAGGTGAGCGCGTCTCACAGCGGTATCCTGCTGGAACCGGCGGGCCGCAATACGGCACCGGCGGTCGCACTGGCTGCGCTCCGCGCGACGGCGGGTGGCAAGGAAGATCCGTTGTTGTTGGTATTGGCAGCAGACCACGCCATTAAAAATGTCGCGGCCTTCCAGGCTGCAGTGAGTGCTGCGGTACCGCAGGCCGAGGCCGGCAAGCTGGTTACCTTTGGCATTGTGCCCACGGCGCCGGAGACCGGTTACGGGTATATCCGTAAAGCGGCAGCGGTGGATGCAGCTGAGAGCGCTTTTGGTGTTGAGCAGTTTGTAGAAAAGCCGGATCTCGATACCGCGGCGGAATATGTGCGCAGTGGGGATTTCTTCTGGAATAGCGGCCTGTTCCTGTTTCGTGCCAGCCGCTACTTGGAGGAGCTGGCCAAGTTCCGCCCGGATATTCTGGCGGCGTGTGAAAAAGCCATGCAGGGAGCCTCCTTCGATGTGGACTTTGTGCGGCCGGCCAGCGAGGCGTTCCTGGCCTGTGCGGATGAATCCATCGACTACGCCGTAATGGAGCACACCCGCGATGCGGTGGTGGTACCTATGGATTGTGGCTGGAGCGACGTGGGTTCCTGGTCTGCTCTGTGGGAAGTGTCCGAGAAGGATGAACATGGCAACTCAACCAAGGGCGATGTGATCCTGCAAGACAGTCGCAACTGTTTTGTGCAGAGTGATAGCAAGCTGATTGCCACCGTTGGGCTGGATGATGTGGTGGTGGTCGAGAGCGATGATGCCATTCTGGTCGCCGCAAAGGATCGCGTGCAGGATATTAAAAAGGTAGTTGAACGCCTGAAGGCGGAGAACCGTTCCGAAGCGCAGTTACATCGTAAGGTGTACCGTCCTTGGGGCTATTACGACTCTGTGGATTACGGCGAGCGCTTCCAGGTAAAACGCATTGTGGTAAACCCAGGTGCGCAGTTAAGCCTGCAAATGCATCACCACCGTGCGGAACACTGGATCGTGGTTTCCGGTACGGCCAATGTGACCTGTGGGGAAAAGGAATTTCTGGTGACCGAAAACCAGAGTACCTATATTCCGCTGGGTGAAGTGCACCGTCTGGAGAACCCGGGCGCTATCCCTCTGGAGCTGATTGAAGTACAGTCCGGCTCTTATTTGGGGGAGGACGATATTGTTCGTCTTGAAGACCGGTACGCGCGTGCATAATTGCTGCTCCGTTATTTAATGCCGACCTGATAAACGCCCGTTTCTGGGCCTGAATATTGCAATATTTATTCGCTAACCTCGGTGCGGTAGTGCCGGGGTTTAATTATTTGGGCCCTTAGGGGCTATTGGGTGAAGTGAGGGCCTGTGAGTAACATACGCGCTTTGCATTTGGTCGCGCGATTTCTATTCGTTTTGGTTTTTTTTACCGCGCTTTTTGCGGGCATGAAGTCAAAGCCCGTACCTCAAGTGGTACCCCATTTCGACTTGATCTTGCACTGCGGTGTATTCGCGGTACTGGGGGGACTTTGGGTGTTTGCGGTATCTGCGCGTTGGTGGCTTTGGGGGCTGATTGGTTTACTGGTTTTCGGCGCTGGCCTTGAGCTTTGGCAAGGCTGGTTGATGCCTGCGCGCACCGCATCCCTGGTCGATATGGGAGCGAATACCGCGGGAGTAATTCTGGGGGGCGTATTGGCGATTATTTTGGCCCGCTTCTTGCGTCAGAAATTACGAGCTTAATTTGTTCGTGTTGGTTTTTTTTTGATCTTTGAGTGCGTTTTCTTGCGTTATTTCGCGCCAAAGATTTGATGTGTGTCACAGTTGTGGCATGATCTTGCCCCATATTTAGAGGCTCGAAATTGAGCCCGTTTGGGGTTGGTGGTGCATTGCAGGTGCTGCCTTGGTCGATCGAGGATTGATCGGCTTTCAGGAAGTTTATGGATCGATCTCGGGAAGCGAGATCATGGAGAAGGTTCATGGGGGAAGGAAAAGTGGAACAGGGATGGATCCGCAGCCACCAATCTGGTCTGGCTGCTTTGTACCGGTTATTGGATGGCTTGTTGATCCTGGGTACGTTAATAGTAAGTTGTCATTTCTTGGGGGTTACCGTCAGCAAAGATTGGGTGATTGCCGGCCTGGTGGCCGCGGTCAGCTTCGCGTTTGTTGCGGAATCGCTGAATCTTTATCGCTCCTGGCGAGGCGATAGCTACCTGCAAATGTTTACCATCACCGCGCTCTCCTGGGCTGTGGTTTGTGTACTGTTGGTGCTGGTTGCCTATTTCAGCAAGTCCGGTGGCTATTTTTCTCGCCTTGCTGTGGGTACCTGGTTTATCAGCACCCTGGCATTGCTCGGCGCCTGGCGCTATGCCTTCCGCATTGTGCTGTTCTATCTGCGTGTACAGGGGTTCAACTCCCGGGTGGCAGTGGTAATTGGTACTACCGATACCGGCAAGCGCCTCGCTGCAGATTTGAACGGCGAGCCCCAGCTGGGCATCCGGGTGAGTGGTTTTTACCGTGTGCCGGAGGCGGAGAGTGATGAGCAAACCTGGTCTCAGGTGGATCGCGAGCACATTCTTGGGGATGTGGAGCAGGCGGTGGCAGCGGCAAAGGCCGGTGATTTAGACCTGGTCTATATTGCGCTGCCCATGCGCGAAGAACTGCGTATTGCGGAAATTCTCCACGCTTTTGCGGATACCACTGCGACCGTACACGTGGCGACCGATCTGTTCGTGAACAATCTGCTGCATGCGCGCTTCTATCAGGTGGGCAGCAGCAGCCTGCTGAGTGTGCACGATACCCCTATCGAGGGTGTCAACAGCTGGCTCAAGCGGATGGAAGATCTGTTGCTGTCTTCCGTGATCCTGCTATTGATTTCACCGTTGATGCTGGCAATTGCCGCCGCGGTCAAGCTGACTTCGAAGGGGCCGGTGATTTTCAAGCAGCATCGCTATGGGCTGGATGGGCGCCCCATTAAAGTGTGGAAGTTCCGCTCCATGACCGTCCAGGATAACGGCGATAAAGTCGTGCAGGCCAAGAAGAACGATGCCCGCATCACGCCAGTTGGCGCGTTCCTGCGCCGCACCTCTCTGGATGAGCTGCCTCAGTTTATTAATGTGTTGCAGGGACGCATGAGCATCGTGGGTCCCCGTCCCCATGCGGTGGCCCATAACGAACAGTACCGCGCGCTGGTGAACGGTTACATGCTTCGGCACAAGGTAAAGCCGGGCATTACGGGTTGGGCGCAGGTCAACGGCTGGCGCGGAGAGACCGATACCCTGGAGAAGATGAGCCGCCGCGTGGAGCACGATTTACAGTACATCCGCAACTGGTCCATCTGGCTGGATATCCGCATTGTATGGATGACGCTGTTCAAGGGATTTGTGGGTAGTAATGCCTACTGATAACAAGCTGTTACAAGCAGTGGAGCTTGGTACTTAGCTGTGATAATGTGCGTCACTTTCTTGTGACGCGCGTCTCATTTTGCGCTTCCGCCTTGGGGGCTGTACGAAAAAAGTACAGATAAGGGCGAGGGTGCAATCGGGCCTGGCGAAAGAATCCGGGCCTTCGCTGATAAAACAAATTCAGGACCATTTGGATAGGGAACAATGAATAAAAAGCAATTGTCTGCAGTGATTTGCCTGGTGAGCACCTTGGGGGCTGCCAGTGCGCAGGCGCAGGTTGAGGCGGCCAGTGTAAAGCTGGGTAGTGGTATTGAATTTACGCCTTCACTGAATATGGATTTCCAGCACGACGACAACGTCACCATGTCGGAGACCGATGAAATCAGCAGCCCGGTTGCGGTCATCAATCCGAATTTCCTGCTGTCTGCAGATAACGGTGTTTCTGCCTATAACCTGAATTATTCCCTGATACGTGGTGAGTACTTCGATAGTGAAGACGATAACTACACCGATCACTTCTTCTCCGGCGGTGCCGGCTGGGAACTGAATGACCGCAACAAACTGGAACTGAAAGCCAGCCTGACCGATGGCCACGAGCCGCGCGGTACCGGTTTTTCCCAAGGTTCCGGCGATAATTTGTCTGAGCCGGACCGGTACAAGCAGAGCGATATCAACGGCAAATACACCTTTGGTGCCGAAAGTGCCAAGGGGCAGCTGTCCTTGATGCTGGGTACCGACGACAAGGATTACGAAGGTGGCCTGCGCACCGCTGGCCGTGACCGCGGTACCGACTACGGCACCGTAGCCTTCAAATACAATTCTGGCAGCCGCACCAAGCTGCTGGCGGAAATTGATCGTCGCGTTATCGGTTACGACTACGTTGCCGATGGGGTTGATACCCTGGACAGCGCGCAAACGCGTTATCAGGTGGGTGTCACCTGGGAAGGTACCGCCAAAACCACCGGTACCGTGAAGGTCGGTGCGCGCACCAAGGAATTTGAAAGCAGCGCGCGTGAAGACTACACCGGCCCGAGCTGGGAAGTCGGCGTACGCTGGACCCCGAAGGAATACAGCGCGTTTGACCTGAACACTGCACGCCGCAGTAATGAAACCGATGGCGTTGGTGACTTTATCGATACCACCAGCTACACCCTGGGCTGGAGCCATGAGTGGGCAGACCGCCTGACCAGCCAGGCGACCTACGATTACTCCATCAACGATTACCAGGGTGAAGGCGTCGATCGCGAAGATGACGTAAGCACCTTCGGTCTGCAGCTGAACTACCAGATGCGCCGCTGGTTGGCGTTCAAGGCTGGCGTAAACCTTTCTGATAAGGATTCCAACGCTGCTGGCTTTGCCTACGAGAAAAACCTGACCTTTGTGGGGCTGCAGGCCTCCCTGTAACTCCTGATTTACCTTCAGACCGGACAACTTATGGGTATGTTGAACGCTTTGAAGCAGCGCGGTTTCCGCGCTGCTTTTGTCATTTTGGCTGCACTGTTTGCGGTGACCGCATTGGCCCAGGAGAGCACCAGTGCCCAGGAGTACCAGCTGGGCTCTGGCGACAAGATCCTGATCAGCGTCTATGACGAAGCGGATCTCACCATGGAAACCATCCTCAGCGATAGCGGTGTGATCAACTACCCGTTTCTCGGTGAGCTCAAGGTTTCCGGCCTGACCGTATCGGGTCTGGAGCGTATGGTGGTTAAGGGGCTCAAGGGGGATTACCTTGTCAATCCCAATGTGCACGTCTCCATCCTGGAATACCGCCCCTTCTTTATTAATGGCGAAGTGGAAAAGCCCGGTGGTTATCCCTTCCAGCCGGGCCTGACCATTGGCAAGGCGGCAGCGTTGGCTGAGGGGTTTACCGAGCGTGCCTCGGAAAACAAGATTTTTATCATTCGCGGGGATGATCCCGCACAGGCCAAGCAAAAGGCCGCGCTGAATACCCTGCTGCGCCCCGGCGATATTGTGACTGTAGAGCAGAGCTTCTTCTGAGGTAGTAACCATCATGAACGCGGAACAGAACGCGAATTCCCCGAATAATCAGGACCGTTTACTTCAGGAAGAAGTGATTGACCTGCGCCAGTACTGGCGCATTGTGGACCGTTTTAAGTGGCGCATCGCGGCGCTGTCTATTGCTGTAACCATGCTCACGGCGATTGTCGTGTTTTCCATGACGCCGCGTTACCAGGCCACCGCTACCCTGATGATCGAGGCCGAACAGGCCAAGGCGCTGTCTATTGAAGAAGTCTACGGTCTTGACTCCAGCCGCAAGGAATATTTCCTCACCCAGTTTGAGATCCTCAAGTCCAAGCGCATTGCCGAGGCCGTGGTAAAGAAGCTGAACCTGACCACGCACCCGGAGTTTGACCCGGAGCAGCAGGAAGGCGGCTTCAGCCTGCGCAGCATGCTGCCGTTCCTCTCTCAAGAGGAGCCTCTGTCGGACGAGGAAGCTGCAAGCCTCAAATTACAGAAGGTCACGGAAGCGTTTACCGAGCGCCTGAGCATTTCCCCGGTGCGCAATACCCAGCTGGTGAAGATTACTTTCGAGTCCGAGTCTCCCAAGCTGGCAGCCAAGGTAGCGAATACCGTTGCTGAGGTTTACATCAGTAGCCATCTGGAAGCCAAGCTGGAAATGACCCAGCAGGCCACCACCTGGTTGAACAGCCGTCTGGACGATCTGCGTGTGAAGCTGGAGGCATCCGAGTCCAAGCTCCAGGCATTCCAGGAGCAGGAAGGTTTGGTCGATGTGGAAGGTGTACGGGGCCTGGCTGCACAGGAACTCAATGAAATCACCGAGCAACTGCTGACGGCACGCAAAGAGCTCAAGCAAGCGGCAAGTATTCGGGAGCTGGTATCGGCAAGCGATGCAGATATCTCGGCACTGGCCAGCCTGCCGGAAGTGCTGAACCACAAAGTAATCGAAAACGTTAAGCAGGCCGAAGTTGAGGCCTCGCGTAAGGTATCCGAGCTGTCCCGTCGTTACGGGCCCAAGCACCCGAAGATGATTGCAGCCCAGGATCAGCTGGCGTCTGTTGAAGCCAAACTGCGCGACGAGGTACGCCAGCTGGTGGCGGGGATCGAGAGCGAATACCAGGCCGCGCTTTCCAACGAGCGCTCCCTGAGCCGTGAACTGGAGCAGGCCAAGGGCGAGTATCAGGTGATCTCCCGCAAGGAAACCCGCTACTCGGAGCTGAAGCGCGAGGCAGATGTAAACCGTCAGCTGTACAGCGCCTTCCTGACCCGGTTCCACGAAACCAGTGAAACTTCTTCGTTCGAGGCTGCCAATGCCCGTGTAACCGACCCGGCGCTGCCGCCGCGTGTGCCGGCCAAGCCGAAAAAGGCTCTGATTGTTGCCCTGGCGATGGTGGTAAGTGCCATGCTGGGTGTGATGCTGGCATTCCTGTTTGAAGCCCTGAACGATGGCGTGCGCAATCCGGACGACGTGGAGAACAAGCTGTCTCAACGTATGATCGGTCTGCTGCCCTGGGTGGAACACGCAAAAGGCCAGCGTCTGGGCCTGCGTACTTTCTTTGAAGCGAACCAACATCAGTTTGCAGAATCGGTGCGCACACTGCGTACCAGCCTGGTACTGTCGCACCTGGAAAAGCCGGCCAAGATTATTTCGGTAACGTCTTCTATTCCCGGTGAGGGTAAGACCACGGTGTCCGAAAACCTGGCGTTCTCACTGGTACAGATGGAACGGGTTCTGCTGATTGATGCGGACATGCGCCGCCCGTCTGTGGGCAAGGATTTTGGTTTGCCGGTATACCAGCCGGGTCTGTCCAACCTGATCTCGGGTAGCGCGACTCTGGCGGAATGCATTCACCACGACGAAAAGAGCGGGCTGGATGTGATTCCCGCCGGTGCCGTTCCGCCTAACCCGCAAGAGCTACTGGCCTCGCCGCGTTTTGAAAAGGCACTGCAGGTACTGGCTGATAAGTACGATCGCATCATTCTGGATACTGCCCCTGCGCAGGTAGTGAGTGACGCGTTGGTTGTGTCCCGCGTTGCGGAATCCATGCTGTATGTAGTGAAGTCTGACAGTACCCGCCAGAAAGTGATCAACGATGGTATTGGCCGCCTGCTGCAGGTGGGTGCCAAGCTGGATGGTGTGGTACTCAACCAGGTGGATACTGCCTCCAAGTCCAGTGGTTACGGTGAGTACTATGGCTACTACGCTGGCCAGTACGGTTACGGTGCAGAAAATGCGGCGGTTGCAGCCGCAGAACACGCCAAAGCCGAAACGGCCAAGCGTGAAGATAAATCCCTCGAAGTGGCATGATTGATCTCCACTGCCATATTTTGCCGGGCATCGATGACGGTGCCCGGGATCTCGATCAGGCTCTGGTCCTCGCCCGGGCCGCGGTTGCAGATGGCATCACGCACACGGTTGCTACGCCACACATTCATACCGGTCGCTTTCCCAATAATTTGAGTTCCATCACCCGGGCTTACCGCGAGCTGTGTGCGGCGCTCGAAGCAGAATCCATTCCGTTGAAGCTTGGCATGGCTGCCGAGATCCGGTTGTCCGAGGAAATCCTCAATATGGTGCTGCTCAAGCAGGTGCCGTATCTGGGCGAATGGGAAGGAGAGAGGGTACTGCTGCTGGAGTTGCCCCACAGCCATATTCCGCCGGGTACTGAACAGCTGATCCGCTGGCTGCGCAAACAGGGGGTGCGACCTATGATTGCGCATCCCGAGCGCAACAAGGATGTGATCCGCGATTTCAACAAGGTAATGCCGCTGGTGCGGGAAGGGTGCTTGCTGCAGGTGACTTCCGGTGCGGTGGCCGGGCACTTTGGCGAGCCTGCCCAAGAGCGTGCTATTCAGTTGCTGGAGCAGGATCTGGTGACGATTCTCGCTACCGATGCCCACCATGAAGTACGCCGTCCGCCCGTTCTGAATATGGGGCGCGAGGCCGCTGCGGAAATTGTCGGTGAAGACAAGGCTTGGCGACTGGTATTGGAGAATCCGGGTAAAATAGCGGCCAGTCATTTTTCCTGACCTGAATAAAGCTCCGAACATAGCCCCAAGCCAGCTCCTATGCACAGCTCATCGATTACGCATTCTTCTTCCGGGCGACGTCGCCGCCGTCGTTCCAGCCGTCAATCGGCATTTGCACATGTGAAACGCCTGCTGTGGCCAGCGGAAGCCTCATTGGCCACCCGGTTGGGTGTTTGGGGGTTGGTATTTGTGCTCGCGTTTCTGGGTGTGCACGGAACCAAACAGGGCCTGGCCAACCTGCAGGTAATCCACGTAGAGAACCAGCTGAAGTACTGGTACAAGCTGGGCAAGGTCGCTTCTCCTGCTTCGATGGAGTCCGCGCTTTTTTCTATCGAGCGGGCCCGCGAGCTGCATCCTGATAATCCCTACCAACTGACGCTGCATGCGCGCTTGCTGGAATGGCGTGGTTTTTCCGGGGGCACCTCTGCTGCCGAGGATTACCGCGCTGCCCTATCTCTTTATCAGCAGGCCGCGGCACTGCGCCCCCTTTGGCCGGATAGTTGGGCAGAGATGGCTCAGCTCAAGCTTCGGCTGTTTGAATTTGATGAAGATCTGGATCGATACCTGGCGCGCGCTGCCGCCCTGGGGCCCTATACCCCAGCGGTACATAACGCGATCGTGCAGGCGGGGCTGCCGCGCTTGCCTGTATTGAAGGCACTCGAGGATGAGCGTATGGAAATGCTGAAAACCCATATGGTTCGTGGGATTAAGGACCATCGCAGCCGCAACACCGTGTTGACCCAGGTATCCATGTATCGGCAGGAAAGGGAAATCTGTGACTGGCTGACCGAGTCGCAGCTGTTCGAGAGACTCCCCGGTATCTGCAAGGCCGGGTGAAACGCCAGATGCCAGCGCGCAATCGCAATTGGTTAAAAATTATACTGGCAGTATTCCACCAAACTGGTAGACTGCGCAGCCTCTTGTCCCGGCCCTAATCTGGCTTTGAGCCCGAGTAAGGCTTCAAGCGGGACAATTGTCAAAATGGGTAACAGACCTCCTCGCCACAGGCCCCTGTCTCTGAGTTGAATGAGCTTGCAATAGCCGGTGCTATTAATGGGCTTCTTCGCCTTGCCCAGCAATCTTCAGTCGTGCGCTATGGTTATTCCATTGGGATAAGCGCCGACTCGGCTCCTATGTACATTCAAGTGAACTCAATATGACCGACAATTCCGCACCTGCTGGTTTTGACCAGCTGGGCCTGCCGACACAAATTCTCGAAGCTGTTACCAAACTGGGTTACGAAACCCCATCCCCTATTCAGGCGCAGACTATTCCGTCACTGTTGGAAGGCCGCGACGTACTGGGCCAGGCCCAGACCGGTACCGGTAAAACCGCCGCCTTTGCCCTGCCTATGCTGGCGAGCCTGGACCTGAAGAGCAAACGCCCCCAGGCCTTGGTACTGGCGCCTACCCGTGAGCTGGCCATCCAGGTGGCCGAGGCGTGCCAGTCCTACGCGGCCAACCTGAAAGGTTTCCACGTTGCACCTATCTATGGCGGCGCAGACTACCGCGGCCAGATCCAGCAACTGAAGCGCGGTGTGCAGCTGGTTGTGGGCACCCCGGGCCGTGTCATGGACCATATGCGCAAGGGCACTCTGGACGTGTCTGGCCTGAAAACCCTGGTGCTCGACGAAGCCGACGAAATGCTGCGTATGGGCTTTATTGACGACGTGGAGTGGGTTCTCGAGCAGATCCCTGATGAGCGTCAGATCGCGCTGTTCTCCGCCACCATGCCGCGCGAGATCGCCAAGATTGCGCGCGACCACCTGGACAATCCGGTGGACGTGAAGATCAAGGTCAAGACCGAGACTGCCGATACCATCCGCCAGCGCTACTGGCCGGTGGGCGGCCTGCACAAGATGGATGCGCTGACCCGTATCCTCGAAGCGGAGCCCGTAGATGGCACCATCATTTTTGTGCGCACCAAGAACGCCACTGTTGAGATTGCCGACAAGCTCGCCGCGCGTGGTTTTGCCAGCGCCGCCCTGAACGGCGATATGGCGCAGAACCTGCGCGAGCAGGTGATCGACAAGCTGAAGAAAGGCAAACTGGATATCGTAGTCGCCACCGACGTGGCGGCCCGTGGCCTGGACGTGAAGCGTATCAGCCACGTGATCAACTACGACATTCCCTACGACACCGAAGCCTATATCCACCGTATCGGCCGTACCGGCCGCGCCGGTCGCGAAGGGGATGCGATCCTGTTCGTGGCGCCGCGTGAACGTCGCATGTTGCGTGTGATCGAGAAGGCGACCAAAAAGCCGATCGAGCGCCTGGAGCTGCCGACCGCCAAGGCGGTAAACGCCTCGCGTATGGAGAAATTCCGTCAGCGTATTACCGATACCCTGGAAGGCGATATGGATCTGGCGCCGTTCCGCGACCTTGTGGATCAGTACCTGTCCGAAAACGAAATCGACCCGCTGAACGTCGCTGCCGCACTGGCCTCCATGGCCCAGGGCGATCAGCCGCTGTTGCTGGACGAGCGCGAGCCGAAGCAGCGCGACTTCAATGATCGGAACGATCGTGACTTTGACGACCGCAAGCGTAACAAGCGCGAGAAGAAGGGCTTCGACAAACAGAAGCATGTGGGCCCGCCCGATGAAGGCAAAGAGCGTTTCCGCATCGAAGTAGGGCGCGACCACGGCGTACGGCCGGGCAGCGTAGTGGGTGCTATTGCCAACGAAGTGGATCTCGATAGCTCCTACATCGGCCGTATCGAAATCTACCCGGACTACACCACCGTGGACCTGCCGGAAGGCATGCCCAAGGAAATCTTCAACCACTTGAAGAAAGTACGTGTCAACGGCCGCCCGATGAACATTGCCAAGTACACCGACGAGGGTGGAAGTGGTGAAGGCCGCAAGGGTGGCAAGCCATCATTCGCAGCCAAAAAGCGCAAGCCGAAGAAGCCGCGCGATTGATTAGTGCATAACTGAGTAGCTAGTCGCAGCGACGAATAAAAGGGCACCTTCGGGTGTCCTTTTTTTGGGTGATTGTTTTATTTCTGTAAATATTTTGAGGATTTTGGTCTACCGTTCGTTCCCATTTGGCGTCATATTGATTTGGGTGTCTCAAGTTTAGTGGTTGCCCTGACGCTTGCTCTAAATACATGGGAATTAGTTGATGAGTATAAAAAATAAACATTTTGCGGGGGCTGTAATCGGAGCTCTCAGTTTGGTACTGGTTGCCTGCGGTGGCGGCAGTAGTGGCGGTGGGAATGAAGGGGGCACGCCTGCGCAGCCCACTAACCAAGCGCCCTCGGTTACCGTTGAATCCATTTCACTGATGGAAGGGGAGTCCGCAACGATTACCGCTTCCGCAACGGACCCTGAAGGCTCCGCGGTCTCCTATGCATGGGAACAGAAATCGGGTGTGTCACTGGAGCTCGCTGATGTTGATACCGCGACGGTTTCTATCCAGGTACCCGCTGTAACCGAGGACTCTCAGACAACGCTGGTGGTTACCGCCACCGATGCTGAGGGCGCAAAGACCTCGAAAGAAGTGGTTGTTTCCATTGTTGCCCGTATGGTCGGGTTCGACATTGAGGGAATGGTAACGGAGAGCCTGGCAGCTGAGGCTGAAATTTCGTTCAGCGTCGGTGAGCAAATTTTTACTTCTGAAGTAGACGCTACTGGCCAGTACCTTGTTTCAATCAATGTCGACGACAGCCGTGTCGCCGATTTGGTTCGAGCAGAAGTGACGAACCCGGGTACCAAGCTAAAACTCGTTTCATTGCTGGGGAACGTCGAGTCGGTAATCGCTGCAGCCGGTGTTGATGAACTGGTAACACACGATGAATTACTTTCCGTCAATGTCTCGAGCCTGACTACCGCGATGGCGGCTGTAATCGAGGAGGGCGAACTCGGAAATGTTTCGACTCAGGAGCAATTTGTAGGGCGAAAGAAACTGGTCGATGGCTACGAGGCCTTTCAGCTCGCGACATTAATCGAGCTCGTACAGAGTTACTCAGAATCTGCAGGTGTCACAATTCCTAGTGATATCGACGATACCTATGCATTGGTTGCTAACCGTGAGATCGCCGCCTTACTGCTTGCTGAGGTTCGTAGTAATAATCCTGACACTTACCAGGCCGCGATGGATGCGATACTGGGCGACTCGCAGCTGGTAGTGACTGCACCTGCGGGTAACTCCGAGATTCAAGATACTTATTATTTTACAACGAGCAATATTGACCTTGGTGCCCGATTGGAACTCGCTCCGGAGGGGCTGGGATCACTGAGTGGCTCAAGTTTCAGTGGCAAGAGCGAAATCACCTGGACGGCGACAGCGGAAGGTCTCGAACTTTATGGCGCTGATACAGTTTTAAGTAGTCTCTATGAATTTGATGAGAATCTGGGACGCAATGTTCTGGAGGAGGTCGTCTTCCAACCAAAACTAGTCAATTGGCTTGATCATGGAACAGAAGTTGACTGGTTGGTTGTCCAAGCGGAAGAGTTTACCCGGTATCCCAATGGCGAATACCCGCCCTCCGAGCCGGAGTTAAAGATCGTGACACCTATTGCGATCCGTAATACAGGCAAAGTTGATGCTGCGGATTTTTTGCAAATGGGCCTTTCATTGAGCATCCCTTTGCCATCTGTCGCGAGTGAGGTTACTGAACCCACTCCGGATCAGGAGCAGTCTTTGTCTGCGGAATCCGTGCAGTTGACCTTCGCTGGTAATCTTGTGACCGGTGGCAGCGTGTCGGTAAATGTGGATTCAATCTCCGGCTCTGGTGTGCCGTCTTCGATCCAGGTCAGCTCTCCATGGGAGATCGATATTAACGGACATTTACTGATCGACAATGTTCTTGGCTACAAAGCTGAGTTGGTATTGTTAGAAGGTGACAACCAGAAATCTCCGTTAGTGTTTGTAGAGCTGGACAATGGAGCGAGAGCACTTTCTACCTCTGGAAAGGCCTATCTGAAAGAGGCCCCCGCGTGGACACCAGATCGGGCAGTGGGTATGTACCAGTATCCGATGAGCTTCAGTGCCCCACTGGAGCCTTTCTGGTTTGAGGTGAATGCGGACGGAACTGCTCTGACCGCCTCGACTTGGGACCGAAACGGGGATGGGGAGATTACTGCGGACGAAACTTCTTTGATGCCGGGGCTCTGGCGAATTAATGAAGCAGGAAACCTGCTTATCCGTCGTTATTTCGCATATACGTCAGGGTTCTGTGAGTCTGCGATTTGGGATCCTGCGCCTGGTGACGAGTGTGCCCTCTATCACGAACGGGAGTGGGTGTTGCATCAGGAAGGAGAGGGCATCGCTGTACGCAATTACCATCGCTTTTTCCTGGATCCCTTCCTGGATGAATCCATGGCGATTCCTGAGGAGCACATTCTTAGTAGCGCGAGTATCTTCAATGCCTACTTCGAGCGTGTAGAGGAGAGGCCCGTCCCGATATCGGGAATGTAAGTTAGGTAATAAAAAACCGCGCAAATGCGCGGTTTTTATTAACTCTACCCGGTAAGGAAATACTTACTTTGGGTAGCCAGAATAGTTATTTTTTCCCAAACGGCAGCATCTGCCGCAGCGTGTTGTCCTTGGTAACAAAGTGATGCCACAGCGCGCCACCGATATGCAGCACCAGCAGTACCAGCAGTGCATTCCACAGGAATTCCTTGTGCAGGAAAGCAAACTGCTTGGCCAGATCGGTATTCTTGGTGACAAAGCTGGGCAGGTCGAATACCCAGAACAGGGTGGTGTCGCGTCCGGCGAACTGACGCATCAGCAGGCCGGTGATCGGCATACCCAGCATGATGATATACATCAGGCTCTGTACCAGCAGGGATACAGGTTTCTGGAAGCCGCTGCCATACAGAGTGGGGCGGCCGTGGGTGGCGCGCCAGTAGAGACGGAAAAGACCGAGAAACAATACGGAGAAGCCGAGGGAGAAGTGTAGGACCATCCACCAGCCACGCATGGGGTCGCTGCGCTCGTAAAACTCGTGCAGCTCTACGGAGCCCCAGGCGAACAGGATAAAAAATGCTATCAGCCAGTGCAGGGATTTGATTGCCTTGCTCCAGCTATTCGGTGTGGATGTCATCGAGTGGCCCCTTCTATTGTTGTCGATCTTAAGCGTTACATCTTCAGTTTTGATTCTTAGGTGGCTGCGCGCACACCTTTCAGGTTGGCGAAGCAAGTATCTCGCGCGGTGGTGAAAAAGTCCTGCAGAAAGGCTTGCTCCAACATCTCTTCACGCACCGCGGCGTAGAGTGTACTCCAAAGTCCACTCTTGCCCAGTCTAAGCTGGTTGACCAAACCTTTCTGTAAATATTCGTAAAGCGCCCAGTTAGGAAGCGCACACACACCGCGTCCGCTGACCACCAGCTGAACCATCATTACCGTCAGTTCTGCGGTACGTACCGATGCGGGTTCCACATCTGCCGGATCGAGGAAGTGCTGGAATATATCCAGCCTTTCCCGCTCTACCGGATAGGTAATCTGCACTTCTCCTGCCAGGTCCTCCGGCTCTACCCATTTGCGGTCCGCCAGGGGATGTTTCCTGCTGATGGCCAGGCACATTTCAAAACTGAACAGGGGCTCGTAATGGATACCTTTGAGGGATTCGTCCGGGTTGCTGGTTACCACCAGGTCGAGGTCTCCCCTGACCAGCGCCGGCAGCGGGGCAAAGTTAAATCCGCTGGACAGGTCCAGTTCCACCTCTGGCCAATCGTCGCGGTAGGCGTCGAGGGTGGGCATCAGCCACTGGTAGCAGCTGTGGCATTCGATGGCGATATTCAGCCGTCCGGCAGTACCGGAGGCCAGCCGCGCGAGGTCCCGCTGTGCCACTGCCACCCGCGGCAGTACATCGTCTGCCAGCTGCAGCAGGCGCAATCCGGCAGTGGTGAAGCGCAGCGGGCGGGATTTGCGCACAAACAGGCTCTGTTCATGGCGCTCCTCCATCTCCCGGAACAGGTGGGAGAGTGCGGACTGGGTGAGGTGCAGGCGCTCGGCGGCGCGCACCATGCTGCCGGTTTCCCGCAGGATGGTCAGTGCCCTGAGGTGGCGGAGTTCTATCATCGGGGTGTAGTACGGCCTTTAATTAAATTCATCTTATCTTTGGTGATCGTGAAAATTATTGAATCTCATTTTGGGGGAGGGAAGCAAGTTTTTGTGATGTCGGCCCGCAACCTGGTCGCGCTAATCGACCCTTGAAGTCGGGCGGTGTGGAGAAATCGTCTGAACCGACGAAGCGGGCAGGGATGCAAATCGGTAACTTCAGCCTCGCGATGAGACCAGATATATGAACTTGCAAAGCGATTTACCGCAGTGCTCTGCGCAGTGTCTTTGGTCAGTGAGAGTGCCCGACATATTGAAGCGGCCGGGCACACAAAAAAATAACCAGGGAGAGCTGAGAATAATGTTGCAGCCAACACGCAGGCTGAGGGCACTTGCCGTCCTCGGCGGTAAAGCGGTGATGACATCTGTCTTGTTTACATCGGTTTTTACCATTTCTTCAATGGAGTCGTACGCCTATACCGGCGAGGATACGGGCTACGATGATCCGTACTACGATCCCAACCAACCTTTCACCCCGCACAATGTATATAACCGCCCCGATGACTACGACCCGAATGCGTTGCTTGGCAGTAGTAACGGCGGCTGGGCTGTATGGGATTTCTGCTACGGCAAACCGGACGAGGCCGAATTACCGGCAGATCCACGTTCGTCTATTCAGGAAGGCGTCAGTGATGGCCGCGCTGTGCACTTCAATGCGTACTACAAAAACTGTCACGTCGATCCGGAAGCGGTGCAGGAAGTCGGAGCGGCTACTACTTGTGGCGAACTGCGTGATCGGTTTGATGTGGGTGAGCGCCTGCTGACCGGCGGCTCGCCGGGTGTGGGTGCCTTGTTTGCGGGTACCGATCCGTTCACTGCCGAAGCGGCGGGTGGTATTTCCACCATGACGCCGGGGCAGTACAACGATCTGTGGAAGTCCTGGGGCGGCTATGTATCCAAGCCCGACAATTACGACCAGCTGGTAGCCGAACGCTACGGTTCAGTGATTGGTGAAAAGCGGAACCCCTACCCGCTGAAAGGGGAAAACCCCAACTGGACCAATGGTGGATCCGGCCAGCTACCATTGATGTTGACCCAGATGCGCAACCCGGACGGCAGCTGGACCGGCCGCATCGGCGTTACTTGTCACGCTTGTCACAGTGGTGCGATTGACGGCAAGCCGGCACTGGGTGGTGGTAGCCCGCTGGCGGATCTGGACCTGTTCCTGCGCGATGGTTTGGCTCAGGGATACCTTGCCTCTATCGCGACGCTTGCGAACCTGGCGCATACCCGTGGTACCAACAATGCCAGTGACGTGAACCTCGCATTTATCTTCCCGAACGAAGGCTTTTACACCGCTCGGGATGCGATCGACCTGATTACTTCCGGTTCGACCGCGAGTATGGATACCCCGGCGTGGTGGAACCTGGGCCACCGCCCGGTGAAATTCGTCGACGGTATGTTCCCGGCGGATGCACCGCGTATCGACCAGGTGTTCTATACCCCGATCTTTGGTCTGTTCGGTGAGATCCTCGGGCCGCTGAGTGACGCCGGTCAGAAGTACATGCGTGACAATGGGCCGCCCATCAATGCGTGGATTGAAACTCTCAAAGCACCGAAGTACCCGGGTAATATCGACACCGCGCTGGCGGAAGAGGGCGCAGTCCTGTTCCACGAGTTGGATATGTGGGCAGCCGAGCGCAATAACCCGGTGCGTCGCCCCGAGGGCAATGGTAGTTGTGCGGGCTGTCACGGCGCCTATGCACCGCGTTACGTAAATGACCCGACTTATCTTGCGGATCCGTCCCTGGAGGGTATTGCCGCGTATATCGTGCCCCAGGAAATCATCGGCACTGACCCGGTACGTTGGGAAACCAACAACGAGGGCATGCAGCGTGCGGGCTCGGTAAACTTCTTCGGCTATCCGCCGACCAAAGGCACCGATCAGGATTGTGGACCGCAGAACCAGGAGCGCCTGCGCGGTGATCGCGAGCTCGGTTATCTGGCGCCGCCGCTGTACGGCGTGTGGGCGACTGCACCTTACATGCACAACGGTTCCATTCCTAACGTATGGGAAATTCTCAAGCCGTCTGAGCGTGAGCCCCTGTGGCGCCGGGTATCCAACGACAAGCTGCAAAACCCCTGGTACAACAACGGCAATGTGTTGATGGGTTATGACACCAGTCTCGACAGTGCCTACGACGCCGAAAAAATGGGTTGGAAGTACGACACTATCGCCTGTGAATGGCGCTCTTTCCTGAACCCGTCGGTATCTCCGTATCGCACCTGTGATCCGAATGACAAGCACGCGACGCCGATGGCGCAACAGGTGCTCGACGGTCTGTACAGTAACCTGATCCTGACCTGGAACATCTTCTTCCCGCCGACGCTGACCATGCGGCAGATGGAGGATCGCAAGATCTACAACACCCTGTTGTTCAGCCACGGTAATGAAGGTCACGAGTTCAATAGCGTTCTCACGGATCACGAACGCATGGCCATCATCGAGTACATGAAGACCTTGTAAGCCTGACAGAACCTGTCGCTTCAATTGCGCCGCACGGGGAGCCGTGCGGCTTTTTTATTTCTGTAGGTTTCAAATTTAAACTTTAGTTTTACTCATGTTCTAGTTGAAAACTATGAAATTGATTAAACATGGTGCCCGCCGCAGAATGCCTTCCTGAATTCACACCCCCGGCGCCTGAGTGCCCGGGATGGCATTGATTGGGAAATGGACATGGCACAGACACATATTCTCGGATACCCGCGCATCGGCGCGAATCGCGAGCTGAAGCGCGCACAGGAAGCTTACTGGAAGGGTGATATCGATCAGAAAGCCCTGCTGGCTACGGGCTCGCAGGTACGCAGCAACAACTGGCAGGCGCAACAGGCAGCGGGCCTGGCACTTACCACCGTCGGCGACTTTGCCTGGTACGATCAGGTCCTGAACCACTCCCTGATGTTTGGCGTGATTCCCGAGCGCTTTACCGAGGGGGCTGCGGATAACAAGCTTGATCAGTATTTCCGTCTCGCCCGCGGCCGCGCGCCCTCCGGCGAGCCGGTAGCGGCCAACGCCATGACCAAGTGGTTTGATACCAACTATCACTATCTGGTACCGGAATTCACCGCCGACCAGAAGTTCTCCCTGGACAGCGAATGGCTGTTGGCGGAAGTGCAGGAGGCGCAGAGCCTGGGGCATAACGTAAAGCCGGTGGTGATTGGCCCGCTCACATACCTCTGGCTCGGTCGCGGTGTGGATAATGCGCTGGACCTGCTGCCAAAACTGTTGCCCTGCTACATTGAGTTGCTCGAGCAGCTGGCCAGTGCTGCCGCTCAATGGGTACAGATTGACGAGCCTATTCTCGGCCTGGACCTGCCTGCCGAGTGGCGCGATGCTTTCGCTCCGACCTATCAGGCATTGTCCAAAGCCAGTGGCAGCAAGCTGCTGCTCGCCAGCTACTTCTCTCCGCTGCAGGAAAACCTCCAGCTGGCGTTTGACCTGCCGGTGGACGGTGTACATATCGACGCGGTACGTGCACCGGAGGAGGTGGCTCATGCCGCAAATGCGCTGCGCGACGGGCAAGTGCTATCTGTCGGGGTAATCAATGGTCGCAATGTCTGGCGTACCGACCTGGCCCGCTGGCAGCAGGAGCTTGCGCCGCTAACGGACAAGCTCGGCGAGCGCCTGTGGATATCTGCCAGCTGCTCACTTCTCCACAGCCCGGTCGACCTGGACACCGAAACCAATCTGGCCGATGCCGATAAGCAGAAACTGGCCTACAGCCGCCAGAAGCTGGATGAACTGCAAACCCTGCAGCAGGCCCTGAAGCCCGGCGCGAGCGCGTTGCCCGCGATCGCCAAAACCGAAAGCCCCAGTGAGGCCGATGTGCGTGCGGAGCTCGACAGCACCTGGCGTGCGCAAAAGTATCCACAGCGCGCAGAAGTACAGCGCGAGCGCTGGCAGCTGCCATTGTTGCCCACCACGACCATCGGTTCTTTCCCGCAGACCGACGTTCTGCGGCAGGTGCGCAAACAGTTTCGCAATCAGGAAATCAGTGCGCAGGACTACAACGATCACCTGCGTGCAGAAATCGCCGAAGCGATCCGCCGCCAGGAAATACTCGGCCTCGATGTACTGGTACACGGCGAAGCCGAGCGCAACGATATGGTGGAGTACTTCGGCGAGCAGCTGGATGGATTTATCCACACCGGCAACGGCTGGGTACAGAGTTACGGCTCCCGCTGTGTGAAACCACCGATCATCGCTGGGGATATCTCGCGTCCAAACCCGATGACCGTGCAGTGGAGTGAATACGCCCAGAGCCTGAGCAAGAAGCCGGTAAAAGGCATGCTCACCGGCCCGGTCACCATCCTCAACTGGTCCTTCCC
>NZ_LZDE01000329.1 GCF_002009015.1 Microbulbifer mangrovi
GGTCCCACCGGCTCCGGTAAAACCACCACCCTGTATGCGGGCCTTGCCAGCATCAATCACCGCGAAAAGAATATTCTGACCGTGGAAGACCCGGTGGAATACAACCTGGAAGGGGTGGGGCAGACACAGGTCAATACCAAGGCGGATATGACGTTCGCCCGTGGTCTGCGCGCGATCCTGCGACAGGACCCGGATGTGGTGATGGTCGGTGAGATTCGCGACCTGGAAACCATGCAGATTGCCATTCAGGCAAGTTTGACCGGGCACCTGGTGCTTTCGACCCTGCACACCAATACCGCACTGGGTGCGGTGACACGACTGGTGGATATGGGGATCGAACCCTTCCTGTTGTCTTCCAGTGTCATCGGCGTGCTCGCCCAGCGTCTGGTGCGGGTGCTTTGCCCCGACTGCCGCCAGCCCCATCCGGCGGACAGCTTCGAGTGCAAGGTGCTGGGTGTGGATGAGAGTAGGGGTGCAACCATCTACCGTCCCGGTGGCTGCGAGAAATGTAACCACAGTGGTTATCTCGGTCGCGTTGGCATCTATGAACTGGTGCCGGTGAATGAGAAACTGCGGCAGATGATTCACGACCGCGACTCAGAGAGTGCGTTGGTCCAGGAAGCCCGCACGCTGGGGCCGAGTATCCGCGATGACGGCATGGCCAAGGTGCTAGCCGGGACCACTTCATTGGAAGAAGTACTTCGGGTAACCCAGGAGTCCTGAGATGGGTGCATTCGAGTACACTGCCCTCAACAGTGGTGGCCGCAAAAACCGCGGCACACTGGAAGCCGACAGCGCCAAGGCGGCGCGGCAGCAGCTGCGTGCCAAGGGCCTGATTCCCCTGGAGGTAACCGCTGCTTCCGAGTCTTCGGGTTCCGCGGGAGCCAGTATCCTGTCTGGCAGCCCTGGACTGAGTGTCAAGGCGCTGGCGTTGCTTACCCGTCAGATCGCGACACTTTTGCGCGCCGGTATTCCCCTCGAAGAAACCCTCAGCGCCATTGCCAACCAGTCACGCAATCAGAAAGTTCGCCGTATTGTGCTTGCGGTGCGTGCCAAGGTTCTTGAAGGGCACAGCTTCGCGCAGGCGTTAGCAAGCTTTCCGCGTGCGTTTCCCAAACTGTACCGTGCCACGGTGGAAGCGGGAGAGCATTCCGGCCACCTGGATGACGTTCTCGAGCGTCTCGCCGATTACACCGAGAACCAGCAGCAGTTCCGGCAGAAGGTACAGCTGGCACTGATCTACCCACTGGTGTTGGTGGTTATCTGTGTTCTGGTGGTGACCGGCCTCATGGTCTATGTGGTGCCGGATGTGATCGAGGTATTCACCGGCACCGGCCAGCAGCTCCCGCTGGCAACCCGGATACTGGTTTCGATCAGTGATTTCATTTCTGCCTGGGGCTGGCTGATTCCGCCGGTGATTGTCGCCCTGGTGGTGTGCTGGACCCTGTTGCTGCGGCGCCCGGGTTTCCGTTATCGCTTCCACCACCGCTTGTTAGATATGCCGGCGATTGGCTGGTTGGTGCGCGGTGGTCAGAGCTCGCGCTATGTCGGTACCCTGGCAATTTTGACGGGCAGTAGTGTGCCACTGGTGCAGGCGATGGGCATCGCCAGCGGGGTAATGACCAACGATTTCCTGAAAGAACGCCTGCAGATCGCGCAGAAGTTTGTGCGCGAGGGCGGCAGCCTGCGCAAGGCCCTTGAAGATGTGGAATATTTCCCGCCGATGATGACCTATATGGTGGCCAGCGGTGAATCCTCCGGTACGCTCGACCAGATGCTGGTGCGGGCGGCAGAAAACCAGGAGCGGGACCTGCAGGGTGCGGTGACCGCGTTTGTCAGCCTGTTTGAACCGATTATGTTGCTGGTGATGGCGGGTATCGTGCTGTTTATCGTAATGGCAATCATGATGCCGATTATGAACATGAATCAGCTGGTCGTTTGATCTCAGGTTGAGCGATCGGGCTTGAATAACCGGGACGGTGCTACGCGGTCCCTCAAAACTTGGAAAATCTGGTGGTGCCGGCTGGTCCGTTGCCTGAGATCTGTACTCGCGAGGTGAGATATGAAAAATCTGCGCAAAAACGGGGGCTTTACCCTCATTGAGATCATGGTGGTAATCGTGATTCTCGGGGTGCTTGGCGCCCTGGTTGTGCCCAACATCATGGGGCGTACCGGCGAGGCCCGCATGAAGGCTGCGACCGTCGACCTGCGGGCCATTTCCACCGCGCTGGACATGTACCGTATGGACAACTTCGTATACCCGAGCTCGGATCAGGGCCTGGAGGCACTGGTGTCCAAGCCATCCGGTTTCCCGGAGGCTAAAAACTGGACCGAGCCTTACCTGAAAAAAGCGCCGAAAGATCCCTGGGGCAACCAGTACCAGTACATCAGCCCGGGCAGCTCAGGTCCTTACGATCTGTTCTCGCTGGGTGCGGACGGCAAGCCCGGCGGTGAAGGCGAGGCGGCTGACCTCTTCGCTTCCGAGCTCTGAGGCCTGGCAGGGCCTTGGCTATGCGCGTCGCAGCCTGTCGCCAACGGGGATTTACCCTGATTGAGCTGTTGGTGGTGATTGTCATCATCGCCTCTCTGGCGGGTATGGCGACGTTGTCCCTGAACAATACTGACAGTCGCAACTGGACCGGTGAGGTCCAGCGACTGGCAAACCTCCTGCAGCTGGTTTCAGACCGGGCCTTGATCGACAAGATGCACTACGGTGTGGTGTTCGAAGAGGACAGCTATCAGGTGGTGCGCTATGACACCGCCACCATGAAGTGGCAGACAATCGATTTCTCCGGGCAACCCGGTGCTTCCGCCAACGCGCGACGCTTCACCGCCCATCAACTCACGCCCAATATGCGTCTGGAAATCCTTTCCCAGACGGAGCTGCCCGGCGCCAAGGATGCTGATTCCAGTTTCGGTGGCAGTCGGGCATCGGCAGGCCCTTCCGCCGCAGATGACAACGCAGGCAAGAAGGGCAAAGAGGAAGAAATCCTGCCCCAGTTCGCTGCACTTTCCAGTGGTGAAGTACTGCCGGTGGAAATCGCGTTCCTGCTCCTCAAGGATGGGGATGTAGGGCGTGCTGCCATTATTTCTTACAGCAGCCTCTACGGAATGCAGCTGGAGTGGCAGAGCGATGAATACTGAGCCCTGGCCGAATCACACTGCGAGATATACCTTTCGCAGCCCGCGGTATCGCCAGTGCGGGTTTACCCTGGTAGAGGTACTGGTTGCACTGGTCATCTTCGGGGTGATTGCTGCGAGCGTGCTCAAAACCCTGCAGGACAGTGTGCGCCAGCAGGCGGCGCTGGAGCAGCGGCTCACGGCCAACTGGGTGGCCCAGCAGGCACTTGCTGAGATTCGCCTGCGAAGCGACTGGCCGCCGCTGGGTAAAAAGACCGAGAAGGTGTCCCTGGCAGACCGGGATTGGGAAGTTTCGGCAGAAGTCAAAAGCACCAACGAGCCGAAGATGCGGCAAATCATTGTCCAGGTCGGCATGCCGGAGCAGCCGCCGATACTCACCATTGACTCCTGGGTGGCGCAATCTGTCGGCAGTGCCGGTACCTCAAGCTCCGGTACAGGGGGAGGGCGAACTCCATGAGCCACCTCCTCAAATCGCCGGCCCGCGGTTTTACCCTGATCGAGATTATGGTGGTGCTGGTGATCGTCTCGATCATCGGTATCGGCTCCTATTCACTGCTGGAAACTTTCTTTACCACCGATCGGGTTTTGACCGCGCGCGCCGATGAGATGCGCCGTCTGTCCATGGCCATGTACCGTCTGGACGATGATCTGCGGCAGCTCACGGTACGGCCAGTCAAGAACGCCTATAGCGGCTATGAGCCGGCTTTTCAGGGCGTCACCAACGAGTTCGAATTTACCCGCCTGGGAGCAGCCAATCTCACGCGCGAGCCGCGCGGTAATGTTCAGCGTCTGCACTACGGCCTGGGCTATCCAGACGAGGATGCGGTGAGTCGTTTCGAGCCCGACCCGGATGACGACGCCGCACTGCTGCTGCGCAGCCGCTGGCAGATTCTGGATCGTGGGCCCGATTCAGAGCCTATTGCCGAGCCAATTCTGGACGGTATTGTCGATCTGAATGTGCGCTACTACGACCGCGATACCCGCACCTGGCTTGCCCAGTGGCCACCGGCTTCCTCGGCCACCACTCCGGGTGCGGTGGATTTGCGTCTTCCCCTGGCGATTGAGATTACCCTGCTGACCCGAACGGGCGGCGAGATGCGTCGTGTTTTTTCCCTGCCCGATTACACCGTTTCAGCAGGAGGTGGTGGCTCGTCTGGCGGTACTGCCAGCTCGGGTAGTAGCACGAGTTCCGGAGGCGGCAGTACTGGCAGCTCCGGTGCTACAGGTAGTGGGGGCAGCACTGGTTCTGGCGGCAGCACCAGCGGTGGCAATCGGGATTCCGACAGTGACCGCGGGGAGAGGCAATGATCGCGCGCGCAATGAAACAGCAGCGCGGCGTGGCGTTGATCACCGTTTTGCTGGTCATGGTTATTGCGGTGGCTGCCGTCACCCATGCGGTGACTCGTAACCGCCTGGCGATCTCCCGCACCAGCGCCATTCTGGCCAACACCCAGCTGGCTGAATTTGTACACGGTGCTGAGGCTTGGGCCATTATCGCCCTGGAGAAAGATTTCGCCGATGACCTCGCAGCGACGACCGCAAGCGACAATCTTCAGGAACCCTGGGCCCAGAAGATGCTCGAGTTTAATCCTGATAACGGAAAGATTCGGATAAAAATCAAAGACTTACAGTCTTGTTTTAACGTGAATAATTTAACAGAGAGTCGAGCTGGAACTTCTGGCGGAGGCAGTGGCAGCGGCGCTTCTGGCACCACGCACAGTGCGGTTCTGCAACGCCTGGTACGGAATCTTGGGGGGCGCAATGAAACCGCTCTGGCCATGGTTGACTGGATTGACCCCGGCGATACGCCGCTGGCGTCCGGCACCGAAGACACCGGCTATCTGGGGCTGGAAGTGGCACATCGCACCCCGGATACCTTTATCACCGATGTGTCCGAGCTGAGTGCCGGGCAGGGTATAGAACCGGAAGAGTGGCGCGCAATCGAGCCGGAGCTCTGTGCGCTGCCGGAGTCTCCCACCAAGGTGAATGTGAATACCGCATCTGAAGCGCTGCTGTCGGCGATGTATCCGTCAGCGAATATCGCCGGACTTATCAACCAGCGAGAGGGCGGGATGTTTTTTAGTCAGGTGGCGGATCTGTCGCCATTTGGTATTACCAGTGGGGGCGAACTGGATTTCAACAGCGCGTATTATGTCGCGCATATTGCTGTGCAACTGGGCCCGGAACACCGGCAGTACTGGGAGTCGATCTTGAAGGTCGACACCACTACCGGTGCAGTCAAAGTCATACAACGCCAAAGACGCGAATTTTCCGGGCAATTATTGCAGGAGTTACTGGGGGATTAATTGAGCCAGGAAGTGAAATTACTAAGGCTGCGTGAGCCGGTGGCCGGTTCGCATAGTGGCGAACAGGTGCTTGCGGCGGGCAGCGTGCTGTTGCAGAGCTGGCAGCAAGGCGAGTGGCAGGATGTCACTACCGATACTGCATTCCAGCTCGCTTTTGCAGCGGATGCGCCAGACTCCGGTTTTCAAATCAGTGAGTCCGAGGCGGATGTCGCGGAATCGGGAGATCAGTCCAGCGCCGTGACCTTCGAGCCGGAAGAGCGGGCAGTTATCCTGATTCCGGGCAGCTGGGTGTGGAATGGCCTGGAGACCATCCCGCGGGCGGCCCGTCGCCAGAGCAGCGCTGTCGGTTACATGGTGGAAGAGCAGCTTGCGGAAGATGTCGAGGACCTGCACTTCGTGTGTGAGCCGGTCTCAGGCGATCTCTGTAGTGTCATGGCTGTGGCTAGCGACAAGCTGGCAGCACTAAAAGGGCAGATCGAGCGATTGGGCTGGCCGGTTATTGCAGCGATTCCGGAATATCGGATCCTCGCCGAAACCGATAAGCGCTCTGCGGTCTGGCTCGATGCCGAGCGCGCACATTTCTGGCAGTCCTGCGGTAAGGGTTTGTCGGTAGCGCGTCCGTTGGCAGGAGTAATTGCCGAGAGTCTGTTTGCGCCCGTGGCGGAAACCGTAGAAGAGGGTGCGACCTCATCAGAATCCAGTGATGAGTTGGCTCTGAGTGTAAGAGGGAATGCTACCGAGCTTGAACTCGCGACTTTTGAGCAGCTAGCTACTGTTGACGCGGTCGCGGAGTCCCCGGAAGCGGATTTCCTGAAGTCGATTGGTACCGCGGTTCCAGGGAACCTTCTGAGCGGTGACTTCCAGATCGCGCTCAAGTCTGACGCCGGTCCCTGGTGGAAAAAGCCTGCGATCGCCGTGGCGGCCTGTTTTGTCCTGCAGTTGGGCTTTTTTGTGGGTGCCGGCATCTATTACAAGGTGCAGGCAGGTAAGGCGGATGCGGCAGCAAAAGCCCTGTTTACGGAGATCTTCCCTGGCGATAGTCCCAGCGCCGATCTCCGTCGTCAGATCACCGGGTACCTGAATCAGGCCTCGGGTGGTGGTGGCGAGTTTGCCGGTCAATTGCAGCAATTGAGTAAAGTCTGGGCAACGGGTAAACCGGGTGAGCTGAAATTGCAGTCCCTGCGTTTCGACGGCAACCGCGGCGAGCTGGTGTTGCAGTTGCGCGCGGCCAATCTGGGGCAGCTGGACTCCGTGGTCGGCAAGTTGAGTAGCGGCCAGTTCAAGGCCGAATTACTGGCCGCAAACGAGCTGGAAGAGGGTGTATCCGGGCGCATTCGCCTCCGGTAGCCGCTGACGGGACCGCGCAGCGGAATAATCAGAACAAGACAATCCATCACTATGAAACAAACCATCGAACAGTGGCGCCAGAAGTGGACTGCATTACCGGCAAGTGACCAGCGGGCGTTGGGGTTGCTGGGGCTTTTCCTCGGCGCCATGTTTATCGTGTTCGGGCTCTTTCAGCCGGCCCAGTCCTTTTTCGACGGCGCCCGCACCGAAGCGGAACAGTCCCGCGAGCTTCTTGCGTGGATCGAAAAGCAGCGCCCGCAACTGGAGCGTATTGAACGCAGCAGCGGTGGCCAGTCACAGGGGCAGGGGACCCTGCTTCAACGCGTAACCGCGGCGGCGAACAATCACAAGGTGACCATCAAGCGATTTGAACCGGAGGGCAGTGGCCGTATCCGCTTGTGGATTGATGAAGCCCGTTACCAGGATCTGCAGCCGTGGCTCAATACCTTGTTGCAGCAGCGTTTTGTGATTCGCTCTGTCAGTGTGGATGCGCTAGCAGAAGAGGGGATGGTGTCGGCGCGCTTGACGCTGGAGCGTTGATCGCGTGTTCGGGTATCCACGGGATTCTTCTACCGGATTTCGCTCCACTCGCAAACCAATAATTAGCTGAGTCCAATTATTGGCCTATTGTTCTATTTTTTGCGTTATTTATGGGTTTTTCGTGTTAACCCTGTCGGTTATTTCGGTGGGTTAGCTTGGGTTGCCTTTGATATTCCGGCCTTTATCGAGAGCAGAGAGGGCTATTTCTGCCACAAATGGCGCCGGTTTCTCCCTATACTCAAGGGTATTGAGAAGAAACAGGGGCGAGATCATGCTGCTTCGAGACTCCGGTACTAACCATCTGATTGACGTGGCCGATATCGTCACGCTTGCCAATCCCTATGAGCTCACTGTGGTTGGGCGATACCTGTGGGGCGAAGAAATTCAGGACCCGGAAGTGTTCGATAAGGCTCAGCTGCAGTTCCTGTCGGGTGAGTCCCTGCCGCGCTGTTGGCACGACAGCCGCTACCGGGATAGAGAAGTCCGCCGTATCAAGTGCGGTACCCGTATTGATGACAGCGACTATTACCAGGGTGCCTGATCGTCGGATCTGATCGACGCAGTTATCTCAACACGATCCCGTGGCATTGTGATCATGCCCGGGATTACTTTCATTAGAGTTGCGCCGGGACGGTACTAAGCGCCTTCAGACTATTTCGACACAGGGCCATAAGAAACTCGGCCGCTATTTCGTGGTTTCGTACCATTTCCTCCTATACAATACGCGCCAATTTTTCGCGGGCAGATTAGTGTTTTGGATGGGGAGCGGGTAAACGCTGATCAATCCTGGTGCATCTGTTACGAGAATCCCGGAAAGCCGAAGCGGAAGTAGAGCCATGAGCTTTGAGTTGTTTGAAGAGTACTCCCTGTTCCTGGGGATCGGCGGGTTAATCCTGTTTATGATCTTTATTGTGTGGAACCTGGCCAAGGAGTCCAAAGCCGGGCGTTTCGGTACTTTCATCCTGTTTACCGCCCTTGGACTAGGCTTGCTGGGCTTTGTGGTGAAAACCGTACTGGTCGAAGTCATGGGGTTGGGGCAGTAGCGCCTCGCCAGCTCCTCACCCCTTTCGGACACAGGGAGCGTTCGCCGGAATTGTCTTATGCCGTTATTTGATCACCCCGAACTGAAAGTTCAGAAAGATCGCAAGGTATGCCGCAACACGGATACCCGCATCGCCAAGTACTCTCGCAGGGGTATGCTTTTCTCGGTGGTGGCGTTTGCCATCGCTGTTGCCATTGGTGAGCTTCGCACCATTGCGCCGAAACTGGTGCTGGTGCTGGCCATCGTGCTGGTGCTGGTAACCCTGATTCGCGGCTACTATGTGTTCCGGTTCGGCCATATCTACGCTACCGGTCCCAAGCGCTGGCGACATCGCTATTTTCTTGCATCCACCATCGGCGCTGTCTGGTGGGGTGTGATTCTGCTCAGTCACGTATTCCTTCTCGGGTTTTCGCCCGCGACCCAGTTCTTGTGGCTATACACCGTAGTGTTTTGCGCCAGTGTTGCCTCGGTATTCTCTCCCTACCATCGCTTCCTCACCTGGTTTCTCGCTGGTTCGCTGGTGCCTGCGGCCCTGCAGGGGTTCCTGACCGCGGATATTCTCGGCGCGATATACGGGGCACTGACGCTGGCATTTGTCTGGTTGATGGCGCACCAGGCGCGTCGGGAATCAGAAAACTATTGGGACCGGGTGGCGGCAATGCAGGCGTTGCAGCAAAAGGCGAGCAATCTCGCGGCAGCCCGCAAGCACTCCGAGGCAGCGGTAGAAGTCACCAATGAATTTCTCGCCAATGTGGGGCAGGAGTTCCGCAGCCAGTTGTCCGATTCTCTTGGCGCCCTGGCGTTGCTGGATGGCGACCGGTTATCTGCGCGCCAGCGGGAGTGGGTACGGTTGGCGAAAAACTCCAACAACCAGCAGCTGAAGCTGGTCGACAACGTGGGCATGTTTACCCGCGTTGCGCGCAAGGACATCCATCTGCGACAGGCGCCATTCAATCTCGTACGTACGATGGAGAAAGCATTCAAGTTCGCGGCACGCTCGGCACAGCGGCAGCGCCTGGAGTTTAACTTCCAGATCAGTGAAGACCTGCCGGTAATGGTGACTGGCGACAACCGCAAAACCGCCCAGTTGATTCGCAACCTGGTGGATTCCGCCACCGTGATCGCCCAGAGCGGTGAGCTCTGGGGAGAGGCATCTTTTGAACAGCTGACCACCGACGAGGGGCAGCTGACCCTGAAGCTGATCGATAATGGCCGCGGAGAGATCCTGCCCGACGAATCCGAACTGTTCGGCGCCTTCTCGCGTATGGATACCACCCAGGTCACCACGGGGCTCGGTCTGAACATTGCGAAGGGACTGGCCGAGGCGATGGGCGGTTACCTGCAATTGCATTCGTCTGACGATGGCAACCGATACTTGGCAGTGGTGAAGTTTGCGATTGAGCCCAATCAGCGAATTTATCTGCAGGCGGATCGGCGACTGCAGGATGCCGAAGTGCTCCTGCTGCATCAGAAAGGCCTGTTTGTCAGCGGTATTGTGCAGATGCTCCAGTCTTTCGGCATGGATGTGACCAGCAAGAACTGGGACGACGGCAGTACCGAGCCGATGGATCACCTGATGCAGGCAATGGATCGTGGCCAGCTGGTGGTTCTGGCGCCGGCTATGGGCGATGCGCGGATGCTGAGTGGCATCACTCAGGTTATTAGCTCATCGCAGTCTGCGCCGAAGAAGTTTCCGCTGCTGTGTATGGGGGGGTACGGCCATAAACTCGAGTTCACACCTCTGGCGGCCGCTGAGCCTGAAGCGCAATATCTCGCTCGGCCGGTAACGCGCAAGGAGTTTCACGATGCTGTGGTCCTGCGCCTGTTCGGCGGAAGTAAAAAAGCCAGCCGCCGGGTCGTATGTGCCAATGCCGAAGTCAACCGCAAGCGCAAGCTGTTGCTGATAGAAGAGTCCCGCCAGCATCTCGGGGTTACCGAAGAGATGCTGCAGGCTCTGGGTTATCAGGTTGAGGTGGTGGCGGCAGTGGAGGATGCGCTGGCCCGCTTGCCGGACAACAATTACGACCTGGTCCTGGTAGATTGCCAGCAGAACACGGCACACAGTGCGGAAATTATCGAGCAATTACGTCTGTGGGAGAATGAGTTTTCCCCCGATGACCGCCTGCCAATCGTTGCGCTTACCAGTACAACCGAAGAGCAATTTGAGGGGCGCTGCCTCGCCGCGGGCATGGACGACTATCTCACCAAACCCCTGAGTAAGGACAGTCTTGCGGAGACGCTCGAACGCTGGCTCGGGGAATAAAAAAAGGCCTGTCATTGCGACAGGCCTTTTTCGTTTTCGCGGATCAGAATCTGTATTTCAGCCCCGCTTTCGCTCGTCAGGTGGGTGGTATCTGGCGCTGGAGAAACTCCCGGCGCTAACCCGCTTTCAACCAGACGCTGCCAGATTCCAACGCCGGATTACATGGAGCGTTGATCGATCCTCTTGCGAAATTCTTCGCTGGTTTCCTTGCGTTCGGAGTAGCGATCGGTGAAGTAATCCCGCTTGTCCTTCAGCAGATAAGTAAATTTCATCAGCTCTTCCATCACATCCACGATGCGATCGTAGTAAGACGAGGGTTTCATCCGGTCATCATCATCAAATTCCAGCCAGGCCTTGGCCACCGAGGACTGGTTTGGAATGGTGACCATGCGCATCCAGCGCCCCAGAATTCGCATCTGATTTACCGCATTGAAAGACTGTGAGCCTCCGCAGACCTGCATCACTGCCAGTGTCTTTCCCTGGGTTGGGCGAACACCCTCAAGGGCGAGGGGAATCCAGTCAATCTGCGCTTTCATGATCCCGGTCATGGCGCCGTGCCGCTCCGGGGAGGACCACACCATACCGTCACACCAGGTGGCGAGGTCGCGCAACTCCTGGACCTTGGGGTGCGTCGCATCTGCATCATCCGGCAGGGGTAGCCCGGACGGATTGAAAATCCGGGTCTCGGCACCGAGGGCTTCGAGGATCCGCTGCGCTTCCTGGGCTGCCAGGCGGCTGAACGATCGTTTGCGTAGTGATCCGTACAGCAACAGGATTTTCGGACGTTCATTGGCGATCGGCGCCTGCAATTGCGCGAGGTCCGTGGCCTGAAAACATTCCGCTTCCATATTGGGCATGTGCTCAGTGTTAGGGGGTAGATCTTGAGATTTCATGACACGGCTCCAAACCAGTGACGGGTTCTGTTGGCAAACGCCACCAGCGACAACATAACGGGAACTTCCACGAGGACACCGACCACCGTGGCCAGTGCGGCACCGGAATGCAGGCCAAACACGGAAATGGCTACCGCCACTGCCAGTTCAAAGAAATTGGATGTACCGATCATGCACGCGGGGGCTGCGATGTTGTGTGGAAGCTTCATGCTGCGCGCCGCAGCATAGCTGATGGCAAATATGCCATAGGTTTGGATCAGCAGGGGGATGGCGATCAACAGGATGGCGAGCGGATTCTCGATAATGGTTTGCGCCTGGAATCCGAACAGCAGGATGACCGTAGCCAGCAGACCGGCGATGGAAATTGGCTTCACCCGGTCGAGAAAACTATTCAGCCGGCTATGGTCATTGGCGGAATCGAGTTTGCGACGGGTGAGGATTCCGGCAATCAGCGGTAATAGCACATACAGAATGACTGAGAGAATCAGGGTTTCCCAGGGAACCGTGATATTGCTGACACCGAGTAACAGCGCCGCAATGGGGGCAAATGCGAAGATCATGATGACGTCGTTCACGGACACCTGAACCAGGGTGTAGTTCGCATCGCCACGGGTGAGCTGGCTCCACACGAACACCATAGCGGTGCACGGAGCAACGCCGAGTAAAATCATACCGGCGATATATTCGGACGCGGTCTGGGGGTCGACAAGATCGGCGAAAATTACACGGAAGAACAGCCAGCCCAGGGCGGCCATGGTAAATGGCTTTATCAGCCAGTTGACCACCAGGGTCAGGGCGAGGCCTTTTGGCTTGTCGCCAACATGACGGATGGAAGAGAAGTCCACTTGCACCATCATGGGGTAGATCATCACCCAGATAAACACTGCTACCGGCAGATTGACGTGGGCAATCTCCATGGCGGCAATTGCCTGGAAGAGGTCCGGCGCAAAATTACCGAGGAACAGCCCGGCGAGAATACACAGGCCAACCCAGACAGAGAGGTATCGTTCAAAAATGCCCATGTTTACTTTTCCTCTGTCGCCAATTTGGTGAGGGCGTCCTGCAGTGCGCTGCCACGCAGGCCATCGAGCTGAAGCTCAAGCATATTGCTTACCCGCTTCTGGATGATTGCTATGGTGTGGTTGAACGCCGCAGCCTTTTCCTCGTCACTACCTTCCAGCTTTGACGGATCCGCCAGTCCCCAGTGCACCTTGATGGTGTCATCCAGCCAGATTGGGCAGGCTTCGCCCGCAGCGCTGTCGCACACGGTAACCACGACGTCGGGCTGCCAGCTATCCAGGTTGTCCCAGGACTTGCTGTGCAGGCCGCCAATGGCGATCCCCTGGGCTTCCAGATACTTCAGTGACAGGGGATGAACGACACCGGAAGGCTGGCTACCCGCACTGCGCGCTTCCAGGCGTCCTTCACCAAACTGATTGGTAATGGCTTCACTCAGGATGCTACGGCAGCGATTGTGAGTGCAGATGTACAGTAACTTCATGGAATTCCTTTTGTTTTACAGGGTTTCCGCTGTGGTCACCCGCATTGGCCCTGTCGGGCCGGGCGGGATTGCATCTGGGTAAGGGCTTTTGCGTTTTCCGCGATAAAGTCCGAATTGGATTTGAGCGTGGTCTGGAGCACCTGAATGACCCAGGCGGGGAGGGCGCTGCTCAGGCTGTAGAAAACCCATTGTCCCTGGCGTCGATCACTCAGCAATCCGCACTGGCGCAGCTGCGCAAGATGTCTCGAGATCTTGGGCTGGCTCTGATCCAGTGCTGCCATGAGTTCGCACACACAGAGCTCTCCCTCGCGGGTGATCAGCAGAAGGCTCCGCAGGCGAATATCATCCGCCAGGCATTTGTAAAAATTCACGGGGTTCATGAACAGGCTCCACACGATGTGCGCGAAGCATATTCGATCATCCACATATATGGAATACCGAATATATGAATTTGCAGATGTAGCCGGGCACAGCGCACGGTCGCTGTAGCATGTGGGGGCGGAAGGATAAGCGGCGAGGTCGCGGCCGGGACAGAAGCGAAAGGTTCAGGCCGGTGATGGAGCAGCGTCCACCACCGGTAATCAGGTTATCGGACGGCGGTTTAGAGTTTGAATTCGGCCCACACCGGCGCGTGATCCGAAGGGCGCTCCATACCCCGGATATCGTAGTCAATTCCGGTATCGACACACTTGTCGGCGAGGGACTGGCTGGCAAGGATCAGGTCAATACGCAGGCCGCGCCGCGGCTCGCGGTCGAATCCGCGACTGCGGTAGTCAAACCAGCTGAACAGGTCATTGGTCTCAGGGTTCTGCGCGCGGAAGGTGTCGACAAGACCCCAGCCCTGCAGCTTCTCAAGCCATTCCCGCTCTTCGGGCAGGAAGCTGCACTTGCCGTCCCGCAGCCAGCGTTTGCGGTTGGGTTCGCCGATACCGATATCGAGGTCGGTAGGGGAAATATTCATATCGCCGATCACCAGAACAGGCGCGTTACTGTCGCACTCTTGGTTCAGGTAGGTGTCCAGGTCTGCGTAGTATTTCTGCTTGGCCGGGAACTTGATCGGATGTTCGCGGTTTTCACCCTGCGGAAAGTAGCCATTGATGACCGTCAGCGGCTGGTCTGCGCCAATATCGAACTGGCCCGCAACCAGACGACGCTGGGCATCTTCCGCATCCGTTGGGAAGCCATATTGCTTTTTGATAAACGGGTAGCGGGAGAGCAGGGCGACGCCGTAGTGGGTCTTCTGGCCAAAGTAAATTACCTCGTAGCCGAGGTCGCGGATAACATCGACGGGAAAGTCTTCGTCGGTAACCTTGGTTTCCTGCAGGCCAATAATGTCGGGCGCCTGGCTTTCTACCAGTGCTTCCATCTGATGCAGCCGCGCACGGATGCTGTTGACGTTGAACGATACGACTTTCATTTTTCCTCCCCCGGAATTCATAAAAACCAAAGCCCGGTATTCGCAAGAATACCGGGCCAGGTGTGCAATCAATTGTGGGCCGGCATGTAATCCGGCCAGGTTGTCTATTTACTCAGCGCAATCTCTCAGTCGAAATTGGCAACTTGCGGCGAGCTAGCGTGCTTTTTTAGGCCGATAAAGTCCGCCATGATGTAGCCCGCTTCATTCAATACCGGATCATCTTCCAGAGTGATCTCAACCGGGCCGCCTACCGGCTCGGTGTCTTCGGATTCGCTTTTCTCCATGGCTTCGAAGCTCTCGTAGGGCTCGAGCCCTTTCGCTGCACGACGCTTGTTTTCCATGGTGAGCAACTCCTGGTTCATCTCCTCCCGCTCCTGGATGCGCGCTTCCTCGTTAAGGGAAACACTTTTGCGGTTTGCCCGTTCGGTCTGGTAGTCGAACTGTGCACGCAGGAACACGAAGTCGGGATCGACCTGAGTGCGCTTGTCGTGCTTGCGGGTCAGGTCTGGAACCATTTCCTTCAGGTTGAAGTACTTGGCGTGACGCACAGCGTGGATGCGATCCCACGGCAGGGCAGTATCGTACGCGCTCTCACCCACGCTTTCGCTGTCGATCAGCTGCGGCATGCTGATATCCGGGGATACGCCCGCATGCTGGGTGCTGTCACCGGATACCCGATAGAACTTCGACTGGGTAATCTTGAGCTGACCCTCTTTCAGGGGCGCCATGGTCTGCACGGTGCCTTTACCGAAAGACTGGTTGCCCACGACCAGACCGCGATTGTAGTCCTGGATGGCGCCGGCAAAAATCTCCGATGCCGATGCGGACAGGCGATTGATCAGGACCATCAGTGGACCGCGGTACATGGCGCGTGAGCGCGAGCGGTTGTGACGGGAAATCTGCTCGTTGGCATGGCGGATCTGCACTACCGGGCCCTGGTCGATAAACAGGTCAGTGAGCATGGTGGCTTCTTGGAGGGAGCCGCCGCCGTTGTTGCGCAGGTCGAGGATAATGCCGTCCACGCCTTCTTTCTGCAGCTCGTCCAACAGGCGGGCTACATCGCGGGTGGTGCTCTTGTAGTTCGGATCGCGACGACGGTAGGCCTCGAAGTCGATGTAGAAGGTGGGCAGGTTGATCACCCCCACCTTGTAATTCTGTTCGCCATCAGAGAACTCAAAAATGGCTTTTTTGGCTGCCTGGTCTTCGAGCTTCACTTTGCTGCGCTTGATGGTGATCGTCCGATGGGTGCCGTCGCTGCCGGTGGGAATGGTTTCGAGGCGCACAAAGGTGCCGGCTGAGCCGCGGATCAGGTCAACCACGTCGTCGAGGCGCCAGCCTACGACATCCACCATTTCACCGTCCTGGTCCTGGCCCACGGCTACGATCTTGTCGTTCGGCTTGATCTTGCCGGTGCGATCTGCCGGACCGCCGGCAACCAGGCGCGCAACCTTGGTGTATTCGTCTTCCATCTGCAACACGGCGCCAATGCCCTCCAGCGAGAGCGACATGCTCATGTTGAAGTTTTCCAGCGAGCGCGGTGACAGGTAGTTGCTGTGCGGATCGTACAGGCGGGTGAGGGAATTCATGTAGAGCTCGAATACATCGTCCGAATTCTGCTGGCCGAGACGTTTGAGCTGCCCCTTGTAACGGCGCTTCAGTAAGTCGGCGATCTCCTCGTCGGTCTTACCGGTCAGGCGCAGATTGAGCACGCTGGACTTGAGGCGTTTACGCCAGAGGTCGTCGGCCGCACCGATGGACTGGGGCCAGTCGCTTTTCTCGCGGTCCAGCTCTAGCGACTCGTCCTTGGTGAAATCGAAGTTCGGCAGGCCGTTGTCCAGCTGGGACACGATATTGTTCAGGCGGTCGGATACGCGCAAGCGATAGCGGTTGTAGATTTCAAACCCGCGATCGACATTTCCGGCCTTGAGGTCGTCGTCCAGCTTAGTGCGCCATTGGCGGAACTCGCTGATGTCCGAAGACAGGAAATAGCTTTTGGTAGGATCCAGGCTGTCGATGTATTCATCCCACAGTCCGGTGGACATCTCGTCACCCACCTTGAGCTTGTTGTAGTGCAGCATTTCGAGTTTGCTGACGATCTCGCGGGCGGTGCCACCCTGATCTTCGTGCGGTTTGAGATCTTCGACTTCTGCCAGTGAAACGGGCGAGGTCAGAACCAGGAAGGAAAAGGAAAGGCCGGAAATCAGTGCGGCTATTCGATTGCTAAGCATAAGGAGTCTCTTTATACGTCCTACTTCAAGGCGCCCCACTGCTAAGTAGGGCCGGAAGCGGTCTTCCGGAGCAGTGGCGACTTATAGCTTAGGACAAGTATAAAGGCTGAAAGCTCCGAAAGGCATGAATTGCTTCCTCATCGAGGCGAAAGGTGCCTTAACTGAGACAGCTTGGAGAAAGCTTTTCCCGCCATCAAGTGTTTCCGGGCAGGAAGTTGCACAAATTTTCGGCTGGACCCGGTTCACTCTGTTCAAATATCGCACATTCGACGGCGCGGATGGGCGGATTCGCCGGATTGAACCGCATCTGCGACGAGCTGCACGATTATTCGGAGCCATATCGGTATCTTGGCTGTGAGGTGAATGCCCCTTAGATATTGAACGTAGCCGGCGTCGTGGTTTTGCGCAGGTGTTGCGAAGATTTAAGCATCTCGAGCATCGCAGGTATCTGCTTTTCACCGACCGCGAGCAGGTTGTACGCATCCGGGTTCATCAGCCAGTCCTGCAGCAGGCCCAGCACGCCAGCGTGAAGAATCGGCACCGCCATTTCAATGTCGAGGTCTTCTGGTAGCTGGCCTACCGCCACTGCGGTGGTCACGAGGCTTCGCAGGCGCCGGGTTCCTTCTTCGTGCCCTTCGGAGCAGCGCTGGTGGATCTCGCCATTTTCCGCAACCCACTCACAGCGCAAAAGAATGATGGAGAAGATTCTCCGCCACTGCTCATTGAGCATCACTTCCCGGTACATATACAGCCAGCGGTTGGTCAGCTCACCGAGAGGGTCTTTGCAGCCTTCCATTGGCGCCTGACAGAGGGATTCATCGGGCAGCTGGATGCGGTCGGCGAGGGCGCTGAACAGGTCGGCCTTGTTCTGGAAGTGACCATATACCGCCCCTCGGGTCACACCTGCCAGCTCGGCTACTTCGGTAAGCGAAGGACGAGAAACACCGCGGCGGTCGAAAACGTCGATAGCCGCGTCGAGTATGCGTTCGCGGGTCTCCAGTGCATCTTCTTTTCTGCGTTTCGCCATGAATCGGCTCCTGGGTAACTCTCATGCGTGCCGTTGACCGGCAACAAAATCTATGTACCAAACGGCACGTTATAAGACGCAGTTTAATTCATAGTCATGCGTGAATAAATAGTTGATATTCATTCATGCATGTATTTAAATTGCATGCATTAGGCCAGATAAGTCACGTTAGTCTGGTGAATTTGTCTTGTTTTTGACCGGGTCAGTCAGCCCGTCACGTTTGTCACGCATCGTGATGCCGGGGAATTGCCGGCTGCGATGCCTTTTGTTTTTGAATTCAGCCAACCGGGCGTCAGCAGTTCGATGCCGGTATGGACGCAATAACGAGGTTTCCATGTTGCACAAGAAGAAGTCGTTGATCTCCGGCAGTCTGCTGCTGGCAGCGGTATTGTTGTCCGCTTGCGGCGAAAAGCAGCAGGCCATGCAGGGACATACGCCGCAGGTCACCGTCGTTACGCTCACCAGTGAGCCCGTCACGCTCACACGCGAACTGCCAGGGCGTACTAATCCCTACAAGGTGGCAGAAGTGCGTCCGCAGGTTGATGGCCTGGTGAAAGCGCAGCTGTTCAATGAGGGCGGCATGGTGGAAGCCGGCGAGGCGCTGTATCAGCTGGATGACGCGCGCTATCAAGCGGACTACGACAGCGCCAAGGCTTCTCTTGAGCGCGCGCAGGCGGCGTTGAACATCGCAAGCCTGAATGCGGGCCGCACCAAAGACCTGGTAAAGACCGGAGCAGTGAGCAAACAGGACAACGACACCGCAATTGCCTCACTGCAACAGGCGAAAGCCGACGTGGCGGCCGCCAGGGCTGCGCTGCAGCGCAGCAAGGTGATGCTGGAGTTTGCCCGTATCAGTGCGCCGATCAGCGGTCGGATCGGTATCTCTTCGGTAACTCAGGGTGCGTTGGTGACCGCCAATCAGTCCGCAGCGCTCGCCACAGTGCAGCAACTGGACCCGATTTATGTAGACCTGACCCAGTCGGTCAGCGAACTGCTGTCCCTGCGTCAGGCAGTGGCCTCGGGCAGTATGCAGAGCGCGCAGAACCTGCCCGTGACCATTCTGCTCGAAGACGGCAGCCAGTACCCCCACGCTGGAAAACTCGAATTCTCTGAAGTGAGTGTGGATCCGACCACCGGAAGTGTTCGCCTGCGCGTGGTTGTTCCCAATCCGGACCATCTCCTTTTGCCTGGCATGTACGTGCGTGCATCGGTAGGAAGTGGCCAGCGCCAGAATGCGGTTCTGGTGCCGCAGCAGGGGATCGCCCGCGACCCTAAAGGCAACACTTCCGCCATGGTGGTGGGTGAGGGAAATACCGTTGAGGCGCGTCCGGTCAGGGTTTCCCAGACCGTCGGCAGCAACTGGCTGGTGGAAAGCGGCCTGCAGGCCGGTGATCGCGTGATCGTCGAAGGCCTGCAGAAGATCCGTCCCGGCGTCGTGGTAAATCCCGGTGAGGCGGCTGCGCCGGCGCCGGTGGATTTGCCGGCACCGGGCAATAGCACCGCAGAAGCGGCGGCTTCACCGTCCGACTCTTCCGGGAGCCCAGAACAAACCGGCAAAGCGCGCAAGGGGTAATAGCGATGGCAGGTTTCTTTATTGATCGCCCGATTTTCGCATGGGTGATGGCGATCGTGGTCATGCTGTTCGGCAGCCTTGCGATCACCAAGTTGCCCGTAGAGCGCTACCCGGATATTGCGCCACCCGTGGTTTCGATTTCGGCGGCTTATCCCGGCGCATCGGCGAAGGTGATTGAGGATACGGTCACTCAGGTAATCGAGCAGAATATGAAAGGCCTCGATGGTCTGATCTATATGTCTGCTACCAGTGAGTCCATTGGTACCGTGGGTATCACGCTGACGTTCGAAAACGGCACTGACCCGGATATTGCCCAGGTTCAGGTGCAGAACAAGCTGCAATTGGCCATGCCGTTACTGCCGGAAGAGGTGCAGCGCCAGGGAATCACCGTCGGCAAGGGCCGCAGCGGCTTCCTGCTGGTGGCCGGTTTCGTCTCATCCGATGGCAGTATGGAAAAGGCCGACATTGCGGACTTTGTCGTATCCAATGTGGTTGATCCGCTGAGCCGTGTACCCGGTGTCGGCAGTATTCAGGTGTTTGGCTCTAAGTACGCCATGCGTATCTGGCTGGATCCGAACAAGCTCGATGCCTACAAGCTCGCCCCCACTGACATCATGGCCGCGGTGCGCAACCAGAACCAGCAGGTTGCCATCGGCAGTCTCGGTGGAACCCCGGCGGTTCAGGGGCAGCAGCTGACTGCGAGCATTACCGCCCAGAGTCGTATGCAGACCCCGGAAGAGTTCCGCAATGTGGTGATCCGTGCGAATACCGACGGTTCTCTGCTCAGGCTGGGTGACGTGGCGCGTGTGGAACTGGGTGCGGAAAGCTACGGCAACATCACCCGCTATAACCGTGCCCCGGCAACGGGCATCGCTGTGTCTCTGGCTACGGGTGCGAATGCGCTGGATACTGCAGAGGCGGTCAAGGCGAAGCTCGAGGAACTGAAGCCCAACTTCCCGGCGGGCCTGAAAACCGTGATTCCGTTCGACACCACGCCGTTTGTGAAAGTGTCGATCGAAGGTGTGATGCATACCCTGACCGAAGCGGTTGTACTGGTATTCCTGGTGATGTTGCTGTTCCTGCAGAATTTGCGGGCAACCATCATTCCGACGATTGCCGTGCCGGTTGTATTGCTGGGTACCTTCGGCGTGCTCTCGCTGATGGGCTTCTCCGTCAACATGCTGACCATGTTCGCCATGGTGCTGGCGATCGGCCTGCTGGTGGACGATGCCATTGTCGTGGTGGAGAACGTCGAGCGGGTAATGCACGAAGAAAATCTGTCGCCCAAGGAAGCCACCAAAAAGTCCATGAAACAGATTACCGGCGCCCTTGTGGGTATCGGGGTAGTGCTTTCTGCGGTATTCGTACCCATGGCGTTTATGGACGGCTCCACCGGGGTTATTTACCGACAGTTCTCGGCCACCATCGTTGCCGCTATGGCGTTCTCCGTGCTGGTCGCGATCGTACTGACCCCGGCACTGTGCGCGACCATGCTCAAGCCGGGCTCACACGCGACCAACAAAGGGTTCTTTGGCTGGTTTAACCGCACCTTCGATCGCGGTGCGTCATCTTATCAGCGCGGTGTGCGCGGCATTCTCGCTCGCAGCGGCCGCTTTATGATGATCTTCGTGCTGTTGGCCGGGGTAATGGTATTCCTGTTTATGCGCTCCCCGAGCTCCTTCCTGCCGGAAGAGGATCAGGGTGTACTGTTCTCCCTGATCCAGACGCCCGTGGGTGCGACCCAGGAGCGCACCATGGAATCCGTGGGCAAGGTGGAAGACCACTTCCTGAACAACGAGAGCGATCTGGTGGAATCCGTATTCTCGGTGCAGGGTTTCAGCTTTGCCGGTAGTGGCCAGAACAATGCCATGGCCTTTATCAAGCTGAAAGACTGGGACGAGCGCGAGGAAGATTCGGAGCAGGCTCAGTCGGTAGCGATGCGCGGCATGGGTGCCCTGAGCCAGATCAAGGACGCGATCGCTTACGCGTTTTCGCCGCCGGCATTGCCGGAGCTGGGCACCTCTGCTGGCTTTGCGATGTACCTGAAGGACAATGCCAACCAGGGGCACGAGGCCCTGATCGCGGCGCGCAACCAGTTGCTCGGTATGGCGGCGCAGAGCCCGCTGTTGACCGGCGTGCGCCCCAACGGCCAGGAGGATACGCCGCAATTCCGCTTGAAAGTGAACAACGCCAAGGCATCTTCCTTGGGTGTTTCAATTGGTGATATCAACAGCACCCTGGGTGTTGCCTGGGGCGGCCAGTACATCGATGACTTTATCGACCGCGGTCGTATCAAGCGCGTTTACATGCAGGCTGATGCACCGTTCCGGATGAACCCCGAGGACTTCCGCCTGTGGTCTGTACGCAACAACAACGGCGAGATGGTGCCCGTGTCTTCTTTTGCCAGCTTTGACTGGGAGTACGGTTCACCGCGGCTCGAGCGCTACAACGGTGTGCCCGCATTGCAGATCCAGGGGCAGGGCGCTGTAGGCGTGAGTTCTGGTGAAGCGATGGCGGAAATGGAGCGTTTGGTGAGTCAGTTGCCTGAAGGGTTTGGCCTTGAGTGGACCGCGCTTTCTTACCAGGAGCAGCAGGCGGGTTCGCAGACCACGCTGCTGTATGGGCTGTCGATTCTGATCGTGTTCCTGTGCCTCGCCGCACTGTACGAAAGCTGGACCGTGCCGACCGCCGTACTGCTGGTAGCGCCGCTGGGTATTCTCGGTGCCGTACTTGCAAGCTACCTGCGTGGCTTCGACCGGGATATCTACTTCCAGGTGGCGATGCTGACCACCGTGGGCTTGACCAGTAAAAACGCGATCCTGATCGTGGAGTTCGCCAAGCAGAATCTGGAGGCGGGTATGGAGCTGATTGATGCGACCATGCACGCGGTGCGCGACCGCCTGCGTCCAATCATCATGACCTCGCTGGCCTTTGGTCTGGGTGTGTTGCCGCTGGCACTCGCCTCCGGTGCCGGTTCCGGTGCACAGCAGGCGATCGGCACCGGTGTACTGGGTGGCATGATCGTCGGTACGCTGCTGGGTATTTTCTTTATTCCACTGTTCTTCGTGGTGGTGCAAAAGCTGTTTGGTGGCCGCAAGGCAATCGACACAGAAAGCCGCTTTACCGATTCGCTGGCCCTTGAAAAAGAGGTTCAGGAGAAGCGGGAAACGACTACAGACCCCGCGTAATCAGTCGACCAGTCTGTAAACCTTGGCCGGGCCTAGCGCAAGCAGCCCGGCCTTTTTTTGTCTGGTTAACGGACGATGGCCACGGATTTGATCTGTGCCCAGAGGGTGGTCCCGATTTCGAGCGATAACTGATGTACGGAGCGGCGCGTGATGCGTGCGATCAGGCGCGAGACATTGGCATCGCTGGCTGCTGCAGATGCAGATTGTGGCTTTAATCGGATCAGCATCATGGCGGGATCGCGATCCGGACAGATCTCCTCAACCTGTACTGGCAATCGGTTCAGGATGCTGGATTGCATATCCTCCTCCCGCGTCAGACTGATGTCGCGCGCGAGAACCCGCACGCGAATCGAATCCCCGACTTGTTCTCCGGTATCCCGCAACCACAGGCTGCCACCGTCAAAGCTCGCGCTGAGCAGACTCCACTGACTATCTTGCTGTGCAATTTGCGCCTCAAGCAGCACGCCCAGATCGTCTCCCAGCTGTACAGGAAAATCCGCGCGGGAGAGCAGTGCGGTTGCAGGCCCCTCATTGACGATCTTTCCTTCATCCATCAACAGCAGGTGATCTGCAAGCCGCGCAACTTCCTCTACGGAGTGGCTTACGTACAGGATTGGAATTTCAAGGGAGCGGTGCAGTTTTTCGAGGTAGGGAAGAATCTCCCGTTTGCGCATCTGGTCGAGTGAGGCCAGGGGCTCATCCATTAACAGCAGGCGCGGTTTGATCAATAGTGCGCGGGCAATGGCCACTCTTTGCTGTTCGCCGCCGGATAGTGCTTCCGGTTGCTGGGATAGCAGTCGGGTAATACCCATCAACTCTGTGATTTCCCGGTACTCATCGTCCGATACCTTTTGCCGGGCGCGCTTGCGTGCAAACTCCAGGTTTTCGCCCGCGCTCAGGTGTGGGAACAGGCTCGGCTGCTGAAAAACAAACCCCAGCGGCCGACGGTGCACAGGCAATGAATTCCGTTTATTCCCCGAGGATTGCCAGGTTTCACCATTTACCGCGAGACTGCCGTTCTCGCAGGGTTGCAGACCGGCAATACAGCGAAGCAGGGTGGTTTTGCCACAACCCGATGGACCAAAGATTCCGGTTACCCCGCGGCCGGGTATATCCAGCTGCACGTCCAGGGCGAAAGGCGCGTGACCGCCACTTCGCGGCAAATAGAAATGTCCTTGAATGCCGTGCCCGGATGTCGGCTTATATTCCATAGCGCAGTCCCCGCGATGACTTGCGGTGTTGCAGTAGGTAGAGCAGGAGTAATACGGCAAACGAAAAGCCGATCATCGCTGCCGACAGCCAGTGCGCCTGGGTATATTCCAGTGCTTCCACATGGTCGTAAATCTGCACAGAAACCACCCGGGTCTCACCGGGAATATTTCCGCCGATCATCAGTACAACACCAAATTCCCCGACGGTGTGTGCAAACCCCAGTACTGCCGCGGTTAGAATTCCTGGCTTGGCCAGGGGCAGAGTCACATGCCAGAAGGTGTCCCACGGGCTAGCACGCAGTGTGGCCGCCACTTCTGCATGGCGCTCACCTTGTGCCTCTATGGCGTTTTGAATGGGCTGCACCACAAACGGCAGCGAGTACAGGAGTGACGCGAAAACAAGTCCCCAGAAGGTAAACGGCAAGGTGCCGAGCCCCAACGCCTCGGTAAACTTTCCCATGGGACCGCTAGGGCCCATAAATACCAGTAGATAAAAGCCCAGTACCGTGGGGGGGAGTACCAGTGGCAACGCCACCAGGGCGCTGACCGGTCCCTTGATGATCGAACGGGTCTTGGCCAGCCACAGTGCCAGAGGCGTACCCAGAATCAGCAACAGAATGGTCACGGTGGTAGCGAGCCGGAAAGTTAACCAGATGGCGCCGATGTCGGCTTCACTCAGCATGGCTGTGTTTCCCCTGAGCCGCTGAGTAACCGTAAGCGGCCATGATCGCACGCGCTTCCGGGCCCTGGATAAATGCCCAGAATTCCGCGAGCGCAGGCTTATCGGCTGCGCGTTTAAGTATGACGGCATCCTGCTGGATCGGTGAGTACAGGGACTGCGGAACAATCCAGGCTGAGCCCTCCACGATTTCACCATCGCGCATTACCTGGGACAGCGCGACGAATCCCAGATCGGCATTGCCACTGGCCACGAATTGATACGTCTGGGAGATATTCTCGCCCTGTACCCAGCGGGACCGGGTGTCCGCATCCAGGCGGATGTTTTGCAGCACTTGCTGTGCCGCCGCTCCATAGGGCGCGAGTTTCGGATTCGCGAGGGCGAGTATGTTGAATCGCGTGGTTTTCAGAATTGCGCCGCTGTCGTCCACCAGATCGCTGTGTGTGGACCACAACACCAGCTTCCCCTCCGCGTAGGTGATTCGCGAGTCTTTCTCTGCCAGACCCTGGTTAATCAAGTGTGCCGGCTTCTCCTTGTCAGCGGAGAAAAATGCATCGAATGGGGCGCCATGACGGATTTGCGCGTAGATCTTCCCTGAAGAGCCAAAGGCCAGCCTTATCTTGTGATTGCTGCTTGCCTCGTAACGGGCGGCGATTGCCTGCATAGGGGCGGTGAAGTTAGAGGCCACCGCAATGGTCACCTCATCTGCAACAACTGTTGTCGCAGCCAGCGCCGCTGTGAGGCTTGTGAGCAGCGCCACCCCTCTGGTTTTCAAGCTGTGTCCGTACCCAAGCAGGTACTGGCGAAGGCCGTGGAATCGCATATGCATCTGTGTACCAATTGACCACAATCGGGTATCGCACCACCCGGTATTCGCTATATGGTTGGCGATACGTCGGAATAGCGCAACCTCTGTGCGCCTCCGGGCCGTATTTACAAGGCCGCGCCATAAATCCGGGGGACGGTTTACAGTAGGAAATGGCCTGGGTTTTAATGCTCCGGATGACCTTAAAACGGGGCGTGAAAAACCGAGTGTAAGAATCCGGCGTACTCACCGACCTATCCTTAATGCTGCCACCATATTCGCTGCCCATAGCGGCGCGTATTGCTTGAGCCACCACAGATGTCCCACAACAATACCGCACCCGAAAAGCCCGCAAACTCCTCAGCCAGGGGGGCTGCGGGGAATGCCGAATCGCTTTCCGACCCACGGTTTCTCGAGGCATTGCGCAGCCAGATGATCCGCTTTGCCCGGCTTCAGCTGCGCGACGAACACCAGGCGGAGGATGCCGTGCAAGAGGCACTGGCTGGTGCGCTCAAGAATGCAGGCTCATTCGCTCGTCAATCCGCGCTGCGCACCTGGGTCTTCTCCATTCTCAAATACAAGATTGCGGATATTTTGCGCTACCGGCAGCGGGTGATCGCCACCAGCGAGCTGGGTGACACAGAGCGTCAGGATCAGGTATTTATCGATGGCTTATTCAAGGCCAATGGGCACTGGCATCGTGCGGAGCGGCCCACGAGCTGGAGTGGCCCCCAGGGTGGTGTACAGAGCGAGCATTTCTGGCGGGTGTTTGACGCATGCCTGAATGGGCTTCCCGAGAAGCAGGCGCGGGTATTTATGATGCGGGAATTCATCGAATTGGAATCCCCCGAAATCTGCGATCAGCTCGGCCTTTCCACCAGCAATCTCCACGTATTGCTGTATCGCGCAAGGCTGCGATTAAGGGAGTGCCTGGAAAACAGCTGGTTTAATACCCCCACAAATAACGAGGAATCCGGCAATAACAAAGTAACAAGAGAAGGAGAGCGCCCGTGATGGAGTGTAAACAGGCCACCCAGCTCCTGTCACAGCGGCAGGAGCGCCCGCTCAATCGCGGTGAAAAATTCAGCCTGCGGCTTCACCTTATGCTGTGCAAGGGGTGCAGGAACTTTGCCGGACAGATGGACTCACTGCGTGCGATTTCCAGGGGCTATGCAAAAGGCGAGTCCCCATCGTCAGAGGACAGTGAAACAAAGTAGGCGCAAGGGTTTCCCGGCCGGCTTACCCGGCACTGGGCGCTACCGCTGATTCCTGACAGCGTTCAGAGTCCCCATACCAGAAGCGGTAGTAATCCTCGGTAACCTTCTGCTCAATCTCCGTCGCGTCCTCCCGTGGACAGAACAGGGTAATGGTGAGCACATCGTGGCCCAGCTCACTGGTGCTGATCTTGATCTTGGGTTCGGTGCCTGCCAGGTCCACACCCATACGACTCTCGATCAGTTTGCAGTAGCGCTCCGCCACTTCCTTGAACGACTCACAGTGCTCCAATACCCGTTCGGTAATAAACGGCTTGATGTCGAACGGGTTCTTGCCCTTGCTCTCACGCACGATCGAAAACGTGTGCTCGATATAGCGCCGCATAAAGTTCAGGTTTTTTACCGGCTGTGTGAAAAACACATTGTTGGGCACGTACAGGGTGGTGCCGGTATAGCCGTTGCCCAGCCCGTGGGGGTCGATTTCCAGGAGTGTGGTGCTGAGCCAGTTGTTGTCGATAACCTCGCCGAACTGGTCGCCAATACGTACCCAGTCGCCGATGGTAAAAGAGCGCATGCTCGCCTGGTAAATGCCTCCCACCAGGCACGCAACCACATCCCGCAAAGCAATCACGATCGCCACGGAAAACGCAGCGATAGACAGCGCAAAGTCACGGAGCTCCGACACCCAGATAGCGAATAAGCCGATGACCATTACCAGGTTGGCGAAGTTGTGCACCATATGCACCCGGCGGCGGATATCCTGTCGCTGCCAGCTGGAGCGCCGAAACAGCGTCACCAGCAGGTAGCGAAACAGCAATACTGCCGCGATCAATAGCAGGCTCCAGGCCAGTTTGTTTTCGAGGAGTTGACGCAAGACTTCAGTATTCATCGAGGGCTCAGTAGTGCTGTGCAGGGAAGGGCGACTGTCTCCGCGGCCAGAGGCGGGTTCGCGGGCGCTGGGGTCTATTGAGATTATGGTGTACCGGGCCGAAGCCCGGGCAAAACTTGGCGGGAGTGTATCCGAGTCGATGAAATTGCCGCAACCGGGATTCGTTCATTTTGCGGATCCGTTGATGGCGTGGGACTGATATCGGTTCCTAGTCCAGTAGAGCTGCCATTTTCTGCATCAAGATATGCGTGGCATTGTCGGTAAACCGGCGGCCCTCATCGATATATTCCCGTACTGTGGCGTCACTTTTCCAACCTCCCTGTTTCTTGATGAGCTCAAATTCCACTTTCTCCCGCGCTGCTGAAGTAGACATGCCGCGGCGGAAGCTGTGGCTGCTGAGTGTGTCCACAAAGTCGAAGTCGCAGTCGGTACCGAGCTTCTTCAGCAGGGTGTTTACAGATCCTGCACCGAGCTGGGTGGTCTGCACCTGATCCCACCGGTTGATGCTCCGGAAAACTGGCCCTTCTTTAGTACCGGTGCAGTCGAGCCATCCTCGGAGTGCGGTCGCCGGGCATACGCTGTCGGGTCCGAAGGGCAGTGCGCGACTCATGCCCTGTCCCTGTTGGTCGGTCTTGGAGCGGGGAATGCGCACGATCACGCCCTCATCTTCCCAATGCAGATCTTCTACCTGAATCGCCACCAGTTCACTGCGACGAAATGCACCGAAGTACCCGATTAACACCAGTGCCAGGTCGCGGCGAGATTTCTTCGAGTCCGGCAGGGCGCGAATCGTCTGCGCCATCGCGGCAATATGCTCGGGGCGCAGTGCCTTGGCTTTCTGTTTGGGGCGGCCGCGAAGCCGACGTATGCCGTTTATCGTCTTGCGCACCACCGGGTCCGCAGCCGGGTTAGTCATCCCCTGATACAGGTGCCATTGACCGATCGCGGTGAGGTGCAGCTCCAGGGTGCGCGGGTTTACCGCCTCACTGCGGTTGATGAGGTAGCGCACCAGTACCTGGCTATCCGTGGGCAGTCGTCCACCCCATTTCTCGAATTGACGGATTGCGGAGCGGTAGGCGGTGCGTGTGCTATCCGATGTGGCTGCATGCAGATACGTCTGCAATGTGCTTCGAAAGGACGTGGGGGAGAGCTCGGCCGACAGGGCGAGTTCCTGGCAGCGGTCAGTTTCCCGTTGCGGGGTATTGGGGAGTTCGGATTCGAGTGCGTCTACTTCCAGGTCATCCATGTCGCTTTCTCTTGAATTGCCGATTTGCCCAGACCGGTTTGTGGTCCCAATGCACCTTCGAGCCCGGTAGCTGTACCGGGCTGTATGCGTACAAGGAGCATTGATGTGTTTCTAGCTCACGATAAGTTTGATTATCGTGGGTTAGAAACTTTTTCTCAAGATAGGATTTTGGAGTAAAAAGTATGTAATATTACGTACCATGTAATACGGTATTAAATTCTCGCTTTCAAAACAGTCACGAGGGGGCGGCATGGCGCGCGCAGGTGTGGGTTACATCGATGTGGTAAACGCAGCGGAAGCAATTCGACAGAGAGCAGAAGAGCCGACGGTGGACCGAGTGCGGAACGAGCTGGGTACCGGCAGCAAGAGCACAATCGCCCCGCTGTTAAAGCGCTGGCGACAGGAAACCGGGGAGGGCATTGCGCACAACCACGGGTTGCCGGTTGATCTCCTGGATGCGGTGAAGGCATTGCACCAGCGGGTACATCAGGAAGCCGAAACGAAGATCCAGCAGATCAACGAGTCCTGTAACGCGGCGACCACTGCCCTCGGGGAAGAGCTAGCAGCCCTGCGGACCCAATTGGCCAGTAGAAACACAGAGTTGGAAAAGTTGGAGCAAAAGTTGCAGGGGTCCACTAGTGACTGTCAGCAACTGAAGAAAAATGCTGAGGAGAGGCAAGCTGCACTGGCAAAAAGTGAGTTCCTGCGGGAGCAGGGGGATACGCGAATTACTGAGCTTCAGGACACTATCGGGGAGCTGAAGCAAGAAAATCGCGATGTTCGCCAGCATTTCGAGCACTTTCAGCAGCAAATTGCGGATGATCGTCAGCTCGAAAGGGACCAGTTTCGATTAACCAGCGACCAGCTCCGACATCAGCTTGCGGAGACCAATGAGCAGTTGAGCACTGCTGTCGCCAGGCTAGAGGATAGCCAGGCCAATGTCGAAGCGCTGCAGGCGCAGAAACTGGGACTGGAATCGGAGCGGGCACAGTGGATGCGGCGGGAGTCTGAAATTGACGCTGTGCGGAAAAAGCAGGATCAGCTGCTTGACGAGTTGCGCGCACAAATGGATATCGGGGAGCGAGAAACAGAAGGGCTAAAACGAGAGCTCGCCGCAGAGCGCGCGCGTAATGAAGCCTATGTAAAAGAAATTGAGTTACGCAGCAATGTCTTTGACCGGTATGAGCGGGAAGTGCACAAAGTGAGGGAAAAGCTTGCTGCGGTAGAGGCGGAGAATCGACAGGTATTACAGGATAAGGCCATTCTTCAGGGGAAATTCGCACAACTGCAACAATCCCTTGAGGGGGCCAACGCAGAATAGGCTCGGTTCGAACCAAAGATTCCATTCCACAGTATTAACGGGAAAGCAGTTATGGAAAAGCCTCGCGATCACCAGCTCAGTATGAGCGTACTGATGACACCGGATATGGCGAACTTTACCGGTAAGGTTCACGGGGGTGAGTTACTGTCATACCTGGATAAAGTGGCCTACGCCTGCGCCAGTCGCTATGCCGGCCGGTATGTCGTGACGCTTTCTGTAGATCGGGTCATGTTCCGGCAGGCAATCAATGTCGGCGAGCTGGTTACTTTTCTCGCTTCGGTGAATTACACCGGCAACACCTCCCTTGAGGTGGGAATTAAAGTGGTGACCGAAGACATCCGCACCCGTGTGGTCCGGCATACAAACAGTTGCTATTTGACCATGGTGGCACTGGATGACGATGGTAAACCCGTAAAGGTACCGCCATTCAAGCCGCAAACTCTGGTAGAGAAACAACGTTTTGAGGCGGCGATGTTGCGCCGCAAGTTACTGCATGAACAGGAGGCGGCCCACGAGGCCATCAAGGAAAAAGTACGCGGGTTCCAGTTTGAGGTCAGCGAATAAACGCTGATTGGGGAAATGTCATCGTTCTCCTCTCAAATCCTCTACGAGTTCCTACAATCTCCGACAATAATAGCGCTGCTGATGATCTTGGCAGAGCACATTCACTAACTCACGGTGATTGACCGGGTGGGGAGCCCAGACCATGCAAGTCTTTGTGCTACAGGCGAATGACCTCGAGATACTTATTCGTACGATTCGCGCCGAGGGGTACCGGCTACTGGGTCCGGTAGCGCGGAAAAATGCAGTCAGCTGTGGAGAAATCGGGTCCTGTTCCGACCTCTATGCAGGCATTGCTGATCGTCCGGATTTGCGGCCTCACTCTTCCAGGAATGCCTATTTCGGCCGTGCCGCTGGTCTCAGGGCGTGGATCAGGTCATTGCAATTTCCCTGGCGAAGGGTGGCCCAAACCCATGATGGGGCCGGGCGTCATCCGATCACAAAAATTATCGAAGATCCACAACCGCTGGCGATTATCGGGATACGCAGCTGCGAGCTGCATGCGATCACTGAGTCAGGTACCGTTGCGGAAGCCATGGGACATTGGGACGGACGTGCAGCGCACCGGAGCCATGATTTCTTCTCCGTTTCAGTTAATTGCCCGCCCGCGAAAAGCGACTGTGTTTGTAACTCTGTGGGGTCGGAATCAGGAGACGAAATGGCCCCACCCGGAGATCTGGTCATGACCGAAGTGTGTGATAGGCATGATCACTATTTTCTTATTGGCAGTGACTCTTATCGCGGCGCACAGGTATTACAGCAGCTGCCAGTGACGCCCGCATCGGAGTATCAACTCGAGCTCGCACGAAAACTGGCGCAACCGGTTGCCGTTACTGGTGAGCCTGATGAGTCAAGCTTCGGGCACTTAGCCTCTCGCACATGACCGCACAACAAATCACACGGTTAAAATCCAGCGGATTCAAGCCACGCTACTGTTCCCGCTGTACAACCTCGATACCGTCGGCGATCCGCTCACTGGGGTGAAGCACGACAATCTCTCCCGGCTCAACCCCGGACAGCACTTCAGCCACTTGCCCATTGTTGTGGCCAATATCAATTTCTGTGCGCACTGCGTGCCCTCCAATGACCCGAAACAGCGCCCAGGATTTCTGGTGGCGGAACAGGGCGCCGGTGGGTACTTGGACTACGTCCTGCGCACGCCACGTTTCGATTGCAGCATCCACCCGATAACCATGGCCGAGTCGCGACCAGACTTCTCTGGGATCGATAAAGTCCACGATGACATTGACCCGTTGCTCTTCGATACCCAAGGCGGAGATTTTGGTAAAGCCGTAAGGCTCTATGAGTCGCACACGGCCATGCAGCGGCTGTTCGCCACCCCAGTTGGTGATATTCACCGGGGCGTTCGGCTGTACCCGGACTGCGTCGCGAGATAGCAGGTCGATAACTATCTCCAGCTCTCCCGGATTGCCGATTTCCAGCAGAGGGGTGCCGACGGGTACGACCCGTTCGCTTTCTTGTAGCAACCTGAGTACACGACCGGAAACCGGCGCGGTGACCTCGACGATTTTCTCCCTGTTCAAAGCCGGTTTACCCGGATGAGGTTCGATCAATGCCGCGCGTGCATTCTCAAGCTCTCCCTGACTTACCCGCTCTGCAGCGCGGGCGGTATCGAGTGCGGCTTCGGCGCTATCCAGTGCCAGCTCGATGCGCTCGACCTCAACCTTGGAAATGTGCCCCTTTGTGGCGAGCTTGCGCGCTCGATTGGCGTCGGCCCGGGCAAAATTAAGCTGTGCTTCTGCATCGCGACGCTCTGCGCTGGAAAGCTTGAGCGCCGCCTCGGCGCTACGAATAGCGGCTTGTGCCTGACGGCGCCCGCGTTCATCCAGAAACTGCGGGTGGGTGGGCAGTAGTTCCGCGAGAGGCGTGGACCCTGTTTTTACCACATCGCCCACTTCACTTTGTATGCGGAGCAGGTAGCCAGTGACCGGTGCGGAAACCACGAATACATCGTGCACCCGGGTATAGCCCTCATCGGTGACCGCCACCTGCATGGGACCGCGAGTAACCTCGGTCATATCGACGGGGACCGGCTTGGGGGAGAACGCATAGATAAAAAATGCCCCGAGCCCGAGCAGAATCGCGAGACCTAGCATGCGTTTGAACAGTTTGTGGCCCATAGTGCTCCGGAGTCCCATGTCCCTGGCTCACTCCCTGGTCTTCAGTACGGCGATCAGGTCGAGTCGTTGTATGCGGCGATGTACCAGCAAGCCCGAAGCCGCCGCGGAAAACAGGACGACCAGCGCGGCATGCCCATAGGTCGAGGGATTGATGATCAGCGGGATTCGGAACAGCTCCGTGTCAAACGATTGCACCAGCGTCCACGCAAGCAGATACCCGAGCAGGGCGCCGAGCGGCAATGCCAGCAGGGTCAGCACGGCCAATTCCCCAAGTAGTATGTAGGATACCTCACCGCGGGTAAGCCCGAGCACCCGCAGGCTGGCGAGCTCACGGCCGCGCTCGGAAAGCGAGATGCGGGCACTGTTGTACACCACACCTATTGCGATCAACCCAGCGAACAGGGTGTTGAAAAATACAAACGTACCGAGGCTGTCCTGCAGCGTATCGTAGAACGCATTTTGAGCCTGCTCCTGTAAACTGACCCCCGCAACAACAGGTGTGTTTTTTAGCGCACGATAGAATGCATCGGCTTGTTCGGGATCGATAAGCAGGTAGGTACCGGAGATGACCATGTCATCTCGCAACATCCGGTTCATTTCAGCAAGATCCATAAAGGCAGCGGTGCCCATATAGGTTTTCACGATGCCGCTCACCACCACATCGACTTCAGGGCGACGCCCAGTGCGCACTTCCATTCGCAGGGTATCGCCGGTTTCGATTGCCAAGAGCTCTGCGAGTTTGTCCGACAATACAATCCCGTAATCGGGCAGGACGACCGGATTCAGATCGGTATCGACCACACGGCTCAGCTCTGGCTGTGGTGCAAGTCCAATGACTGCTTCGCGACGGGTTCGGGGGCCATTGCGTAACACCACCGGGATAGCGCGAAAGGGTTCTGCTGTCATGGCGCCCGGTGCGTGCAGCACGTCTTGTACCGCGCGTATATTACGTGGTTCGACGAAATTCACCGTCACATCCTGGCGATCAATCACGTTAAAACTGATATCCACCATCACCATAACCGCGTCCATGGAAAAGCTTGCTCCAATTAGCAGGCCCATGGACATAGCGATGCCAATACAGCTCATCGCTGCGCGCTTTGGCCATCGGTACAGGTGTCGCAGGATCATGCGGGACGGCTGGTCGATCCAACGTGTCAGCATCTCTAGCCAGCGTCCGGAACGGCTGTAGTCGGGCGGGGGCGGCGGTACCATCGCCACTGCCGGATCCAGGCGCACCACTTTACGTACAGCAGTAAACGTACCTGCTGCGGATACAAGCAAACAGAAGCCGATACCCACAAGGTAGACTTCAGGCGGAGCGCGAAAAAGCAGGAATGGAAACTTGAAGTAGTCCATATACAAACGTGCCAGGCCGTGCCCGAGCCACAACCCCAGCGCTACCCCAACCACAATGCCGAGAAAGGTAATCACGCCGATCATCTTCAGGTAATGCAGTGCAACCGCGCTGTTACTGTATCCAAACGCCTTGAGTAAACCGATCTGCTCCCGCTCCGTATCGACCAGTCGTCCAATGACGACATTCAACAGAAATGCCGCCACCAGCAAGAAAATAGGGGGTAACAGACGGCCCAGTGTTTCCAGTTCCTGTATCTCGTTGGTGAGAAACTGGTCGGATATCTGCTGGTCTCGGCCATAAGCGCCGGTTGCACCATAGCGTTTTAGCAAGCGGTCGAGCTGTTCCAGCAAAGGCTCCTGGTTATCCCCGGTAGACGTGAGTAACACGACTTCATTGAAGGCACCGTCCAGGTCAAAAGCATTGGCCAGGGCATCGCGGTTCATCCAGAGCACACCAAATCGCTTCTTGTCCGGGACGATCTCTCCGGGAGAAATCGCATATACATATTCCGGAGACAGTGCTATGCCACTGATCGTGAGTTTTTTTTTGGTGCCATTGAGAATCGCGTATAGATGGTCCCCCGGTGCCAGGTTGTGTGCATCGGCAAAGGCTTCCAGGGCGAGTACTTCTTCCTCCCGCACCGGGTCCGGATAACGACCTCGGCGCAGAACGAAGTCATTGATGTGCGGGCCACGGATGAATGGGAGAGACTGTATCTCTCCGGTGATCGGCGCTGAGGCGCCTTCAACATCGAGAATGACGCCTGCACGGATACGGGTCTCCGCACGGCGTACGCCGGGCAATTCGGTGATGTGGGCAAGCTGGGCGCTGGGGGCGCGCTTGACCGGTACCCAGACGTCTGCGAAACGGTAGCGTTCGTAATAGGCTGCGCGCGTATCTGCCAGTGATGCCAGCATGCCTTTGGACATCAGGTACATGCCGACACCACAGCCGATCACGACGGCAATGGCCAGAGCCTGACCTTTGATGGCCCAGAGATCGCGTGCGAGCTTGCGGTCCAGGGGAGCCAGGAATTCGATCACGGCGCCGCTACCAGCTGAGCTCTGCCGGCGCACATGGAGCCGGATTGGTCTCAGTGCGTTGTATCTCGCCGTCCGCCATGCTCAGGATACGGTCTGCCATCCTTGCAATGGCCGCATTGTGGGTGATTACCATGGTCGTGGTGCCCAGTTCGCGGTTTACCCGGGCAATGGCCTCCAATACCACTATGCCGGTTTTACTATCCAGCGCGCCGGTCGGCTCATCACACAAGAGTACCCGCGGCTGCTTGGCAATCGCGCGGGCGATGGCAACACGCTGCTGCTCGCCGCCAGAGAGCTGCGCGGGAAAGTGATCCATGCGCTTGCCCAGACCGACAAGCTCCAGTGCCTGTTCCGGTGTCATCGGGTTTCGTGCAATCTCGGTTACCAGCGCCACATTTTCCCGTGCCGTGAGGCTCGGTATCAGGTTGTAAAACTGAAACACGAAACCGACAAACTCTCGACGAAACTGCGTCAGGTGCCGATCATCGAATGCAGTTAGCTCATCGTGGTCGAAAAAGACCCGGCCGGATGTGGGGGAGTCCAGGCCGCCAAGAATATTGAGCAGGGTGGATTTTCCGCTACCGGACGGACCAAGTAGTACAACCATTTCCCCTCGTGGCACTGAGAGGCTCACCCCGCGCAGTGCATGTACGGTTGATTCCCCGCTGCCGTATGTTTTTGTCAGACCTTCGGCGCGGATCGCCGGCAGATTCTCTGGTTCCATGTTATGCAGCGCGTTTCAGACGCTCCCGTTCAGTTGTCCGTTTCTATCAAGCTGGTTATTCACTGTTGATTGGCGGCCCGTCATTCTCGAGCCGCTCCCGATGCTTCACCATGACCGATCGCAGCTTCTATTCTAGAAGAAACAAATGACTTGAAATCATCCACGATGCTCGACCTGGAACGGAGCGCCAATAAAACGATTCCCATCGGAACCATTGCCGAAGTACACGGACCGGTGGTGGTTATCCGTTGTGATACTCTGCCGCCATTACGACAGGCACTGCGCGCATCAATTGACCATGAAAGCTACCTGTTCGAAGTGCATCAGCATGTGGATCAGCACCACGTACGCGCAATTACCCTGCACCGTACGGCCGGATTAAGTCGCGGCCTGCCGGTTTTCGATACCGGCGCACCATTGCATGTGCCGGCTACACCGGATTGCCTGGGGCGCCTGCTGAATATCTTCGGCGAGCCTCTGGACGGGGGCGATCCGCTCAGCCCCCGGGAATTCCGCAATATCCATACTGATCCGGCGCCGCTCTGGGATGTAGTGGGTACCGGCGAAACCCTACAGACCGGAATCAAGGTCATCGATCTGCTGTGTCCGTTTGTGCGTGGCGGCAAAACCGGCCTTTTCGGTGGCGCCGGTGTCGGTAAAACGGTACTCGTGATGGAGTTTATGCACGCGGTGGCGTCATTGCATCGTGGCGTATCGGTATTTGCCGGTGTGGGAGAGCGCATTCGCGAAGGCCACGAACTGTGGCACGAAATGCGCAAAGCGGGGGTGATGGAACAGACGCTGATGTGCTTCGGGCAGATGGATGAATCCCCCGGGGTACGCTTTCGTATCGGCCTGTCCGCACTGGCCTATGCAGAATACCTGCGCGACACAATGCAGAAGGAAGTGCTGTTCGTGATGGACAATATCTTTCGCTTTGTACAGGCAGGCAGCGAGATATCCAGCCTGCTCGGTCGTATGCCCGCCACCGTAGGCTACCAGCCCACACTGATCAGTGAAGTAGCAGAGCTGCAGGAGCGGATTCTCTCCACCCGCGAAGGCGCTGTCACCGCAGTCCAGGCGGTATACGTCCCCGCTGACGATATGACCGACCCCGCAGTGAGCGCCATTTTCAGCCATCTGGATTCGTCGGTGGTGTTATCCCGGGCTCAGGCAGGCAAGGGGATCTACCCGGCGGTGGAGCCGTTACTATCCAGCAGCCGGATGATGGATCGCCATACCCTCGGCGATCGACACTACGCGGTGGCGGAGGCGGTGCGCGAGCATCTGGCCCGCTACCGCGAACTGGAAGACATTATTGCCATGCTGGGGATCGAAGAGCTTTCCTCCCGGGATCGTCTAATCGTTCAGCGCGCACGAAAACTACAGCGGTACCTGACCCAACCCTTCCAGGTGATCACCTCGCAGACCGGTATTTCCGGTGTATCTGTGCCACTGGAAACTACGCTTGACGATTGCGAGGGGTTTCTTCGTGGGGACTACGACGAGCTATCGGAAGAGGCGTGCTATATGCGCGGTGGGATGGGAGAAAAAGCGCGGTGAATACGTTCACCCTGGAGTTGCTCGCCGCCACCGAACAAGAGCGGATAGAAGGCGTGGTTTCCTTTGTCGGTGAGGATGCCTCCGGCAGTTTCGGCCTTATGGCAGGGCATGAACGGTCAATGACGGTTCTGCTTTTTGGTCTGGCGCGTTTTCGCCGTACAGACAACGACTGGCGGTATCTGGCGATTCCCGGGGGGCTGCTCTATTTTGTCGATAACCACCTGCAAATATGTACCCGGCACTATCTGATCGATAGTGATTACGAGCGCATCTCCCTGACCCTGCAACAGCAGCTCGTCGCCGAAGAGCGTGAGCTGCACAAGATCAAGGAGGGGCTGCGTCGCATGGAGGAATCGATACTGCGGCGATTGTGGGAACTGGGACGATCGGGTGGGGAATAAACCATGCACTCTGGAATGCTATGGCTGACAACCGAAGGAATAGAGACGAAGAGCTGCGGCAACAGGTGACACGGCAGGCCAAAAGAATGAAGCAGGCCGAGCACGACCGCCGCACATTGCTGGCTCAGACGATATATATCGGCACTCTGGGGCTGGTATTCGTATTGCCGGTGGTAGCGGGGGCCTACCTGGGCCGGTGGATCGATGAGCTCGCTGCTGGTTACTCCACCCGCTGGACACTCAGCCTGATTTTTCTCGGTGTGGTGGTAGGCGGTGTCAATGTTTACCTGCTGATCAGGGAGTGAGGATAAATCCGGTGAATAGCGGAGAACTGTCTCCGGAGGTCGTGTTTCATATTGGTTGGCTGCAGTTCACCGGTACGGCGCTGACCACACTGGGTATTGTCGCTGCACTCGGGCTTCTGGCTTGGTTGCTGAGTAAGCGTTTGCGGGATCAACCCGGCGCGCTGCAAACGGCCGCGGAAGCCGTATTTATTGCAATGGAAGACGCGGTGCGCGCCGTGGCCCCGGACCATGTAAAGCTGCTGATGCCATTTGTGGGCACTTTATGGATTTTTCTGGTGGTGGCCAATCTCACCGGCTTGATACCCGGCCTGCATTCTCCCACACGGGATCTCTCTGCCACCGCGGCGCTGGCGATACTGGTATTTCTGTCGGTGCACTGGTTCGGTATCCGCGATCAGGGCCTGCGCAGCTACCTGCGTCACTACGTTTCGCCGAATCCTATACTGCTACCGTTCCATGTACTCAGTGAGATAACCCGTACTGTTGCACTGGCGGTACGCTTGTTTGGCAACATGATGAGCCTGGAAATGGCCGCGCTACTGGTTCTGCTAGTGGCAGGCTTTCTTGCTCCAATTCCGATACTGATGCTCCACATCATTGAGGCCCTGGTGCAGGCATACATTTTCGGCATGCTCGCGCTGATCTATGTGGCCGGTGGCCTGCAACTGCAGCAGCTCAAACAGGCATCCCAAGGGAAAAAATAGAATAGGAGAAAAGCGTGAGTGATATGACCTGGTTTTCAGGGCTTTCCACTGTGGCTGCCGTGATCGGTATTGCCATCGGCGTACTCGGCCCGGCTTTTGCCATGGGGCGCGCCATTAGCAGCGCGCTGGAGGCCATGGCGCGACAACCGGAAGCGGAAAAATCCATTATGCGCACACTGTTTATTGGCCTGGCGATGATCGAGTCCCTGGCCATCTATGTGCTGGTCATCATTCTCATCGTACTGTTCCGCAACCCGTTGCTGGAATATATCGCAAAGGGGTAGGGGTAGCCCCATGGAGCTCAACTGGACGACTTTCCTTCTCGAGATCCTCAATTTCCTGGTATTGCTGTGGCTGCTAAAGCGATTTTTCTATAAACCGCTGCAGAATGCCATTGCGCGTCGCCAGTCGGCGATACAGCAGCAGCTAGACGATGCCCGGAAGATGAAGAAAGAAGCGCAGCGGTTGCAGCAATCGTACGAAAATGATCTTGCTGCCCTGGAGCAGGGGCGAGAAGAGGCGCACGCCAAATTACAGCGTGAACTCAATATGGAACGGGAGAAACAGGAAAAACATCTGACTGAGTTATTGCAGCAAAAGCGCCAGAAAGCCCATGTAATTGAGCAGCGCCAGCTGAGGGAGTCACATCGGCAGCAGGAAAAGCAGGCACTGGAGCAGGGGAGCCGATTTGCCGCGAGCCTGTTGCAAGCCGGTGCGGGACCGGAGCTTGAGTCCCGCCTGCTGGAATTTTTACTCGATGCACTGCACAAGCTACCAGCGGAACAGCGCGTATCACTGCAGCAATCTCTTGCAGGACAACACGGTCCCGTGGAAGTGTCGAGCGCTTTTCCACTGTCTGCCGGGCAGCGCCAGCGTATTGAGAGCGGTTTGAACGAATTGTCAGGGCACGAAGTGCAAAGTCACTTTCGGCAGGACGAGCAATTGATCGCAGGACTCCGCATTGCCATTGGACCTTGGGTGCTGGGCGCTAATTTACGCGACGAGCTGGAGGCGTTTGCACACCTCGAAGAGGCGGCTCCCAGTGAATGACAGCCTGTTGGCCCATCGGGAAGAATGGCTGAAACGCTACCGCCCGCAGCTGCGTGTTCACCAGCAGGGGCGGGTGGTATCGGTGGGAGACGGCATTGCCTGGGTAGCGGGCTTGCCCACTGCGGCAATGGATGACCTGCTGGATTTTGCCGACGGCAGCCGGGGGCTGGTTTTCGACCTCACCGGTGATCTGGTCGGTGCGATTTTACTCGAAGAAACACCGGAGCTTACCGCCGGGACCACCGCGCGACTGCGGGGCCAACCCCTTGGCATCGCGGTTGGCGACGCATTGCTCGGACGGACAATTGATCCCCTCGGCAATCCACTGGACGGTGGCGGCATTCCTGAATGTAGCGGCTGGCAGCCATTGGAGAAGGGTGCGCCGGGCATTGTCGCACGGGATTTTGTCAGTCAGCCGCTCTATACCGGAAGCAAGGTACTGGATACCCTGATTCCTATCGGCCGCGGGCAGCGACAATTACTGGTGGGTGATGAGGGCCTGGGGCGAAGCTCACTGGCGCTGGACACGGTCATCAACCAGCGCGAGCAGGGTGTGTATTGTGTTTACGTGCTGATCGGCCAAAAGCGCTCTGCGGTCGTCAATACGATCGAGCTTCTCCGGGACTATGGTGCGCTGGATTACACGACGCTGGTTGTCGCCGAGGCGAGTGCATTGCCCGGTCTCCAGCATCTGGCGCCATTTGCCGGTTGCAGCATTGCTGAATACTGGATGCGCAGTGGGTTACACACGCTGGTGGTGTATGACGACCTTTCTACCCATGCGAAGAATTACCGGCAGCTCTCCTTGTTGCTGCGGCGTCCCCCGGGACGCGAGGCCTATCCCGGCGATATCTTTTCGGTGCATGCGGGCCTGCTGGAGCGGGCCACCTGCCTCAATGCCGCCAATGGCGGCGGCAGTATGACCGCACTGCCGATTATCGAAACCCAGCAGGGTGAGATCGCGGCCTATATCCCGACCAACCTGATCTCCATTACCGATGGCCAGGTTTACCTGGACCGCGAGCTGTTCGCCGGTGGCTTCCGCCCGGCGATCGACATCGGCAAATCTGTCTCCCGTATTGGCGGTCGCGCCCAGCATCCGGCGATTAAAAAAGAGGCGGGGCGGATGAAGCTCGACTACCTGCAGTTTCTCGAGCTGGAAATGTTTACCCGCTTTGGTGCCAAACTGGAAGAAAGCATGGAGACGGCAATTCACCGAGGGCGTATCTTGCGCGAGATTTTAAAGCAGGAGCGCCTGGCACCCCTGCCAATCGAGTTCCAGCTTGCGTGGATGGTCGCGTTTAACGATGGCCTGCTGGATGCGCTGGCACCGGATCAGGTGTCTGAAAAGCTGAGAAAAATACAGCAGCGTTTATCGACCTCAGTGTTGAGCCTGGAAGCTGACCGTGATCACTGGCACAGCCATATACAGAACTGGCTTGGCATTCAGTCCGGCGTAAAGGACGAAGTATGAGCAGGCGACGGGAGCTATTGCACCAGTTCAGGAAATTGGGGGAAGCGCGCGAGATCGTTTCGTCGATAAAATCCCTGGCGTTTATGGAAAGTCGTCGCCTGGACAACTTTCTGGACATACAGAGGCAGGTGGTGACGGCCATGGAAGCGGCAGCGGCGGACTTCCTGCAGTTCCATGGACAAACGCTGCAGAGTGCAGAAGTTTCCGGTGAGCCGCTCCGACAGATATTCCTGCTAGTCGGATCAGAGCGCGGCTTTTGCGGCAATTTCAATGAGAGCCTGGTGAGCGCCGTGGACCAGGCTATCAATGAAAAAGAGGATGTCGGAAAGAATATCGCGGTGATCGCCTGTGGCAGAAAGCTTTGCAGCAGGATGGAAGTGCATCCACACCTGATTGCGGATCTCGATGGAGCTGCTGTACTTGATGAAGTGACCGGAACCCTGAACAGGCTGGTGGATACTTTGGGTGATCTTCAGCGTGGAGAGCATACGCTGACACTAACGGTGCTTTATCACGATCCGGAACAGGAAGCTGTGGTTGTCCGTGATCTGCTTCCGCCATTTCAGCAACTTCCGGCAGGCGACGCAGCATCAAACGGTCCACCGAATCTGAATCTTTCTCCCACCCAGTTTCTTATCGCGCTTGTCGATCAGTATCTGTTTGCCACCCTGCAGGAGATACTGTACGTCTCGCTAATGGCGGAAAACCTGCAGCGAATGCAACACCTCGAAGGTGCAGTCCGGTATCTCGATCAGAATCTGGACACTCTCAAACGCCGCGGTAACCAGCTGCGCCAGGAAGAGATTACCGAAGAGATCGAAGTCATACTGCTTAGTGCTACATCTGTAAAGCCACCTGGAGTGGATTGAGTTCCGGTAAATCTAAGCGCGGCTGAGAAAACAAGAGGCAAGGAAGGTCAGTGCTGCGCATCACTCAGAGTAAAGTAAAGCTCTTCTTCCTGGGCAAAGTGCAGGCGCACGATAGCAATCAGGCTCAGCAGCACGCGCCGAAGCTCCTGCACCTGTAGTTCATCCGGTGGTTCATCGGCAAGTTCTTCTGTCAGCTGTTCATACCGGCGAGCGAGGCGGAAGATCTCGCGGTGGGTGTGGCTCATCGCGCCCATGGGATCAAATCCACGCACCATCTTTGCCAGTGCAGGATACAGCTTCTCCTCATCCTCGCGTTCGTGGGGTAGCAGTTCTTCACGGATGACCGAGGCTACGGTATGAATTTCCGCATTGATATCTTTGTGATTTTCTGGCGTGTTGTTGGCGTTGCCGTTAAAAAAGTGGCCTGCGGCTTCTAGGCGATCCAGGACCGGTTGTAACTCACTGTGCTGGCGTTGCAGGTGTGCAACGAGTCCTGTCGGTAGCCTGGCTTCAGGCTCGTTGTCTGGCGGCGGCCGCAGTGCGCGCAGGGCATTGAGAATCACAGCGACGTCGATCGCTTCCTGTACCAGTGCACCGACGACAGGAGGCAAATATCCGAATGCTGCCACAACCATTGCCAACACAGACAATGCCATACCAGCGACCACACTCTGTACCGCAATCTGACGGCCACGACGCGCAATACCCAAGCCATGTGGCAGGCAATCGAGCCGGTCCACCAGCAACACCACATCGGCGGCTTCCGCCGACGCGCCAGTGCCGCGCGCACCCATGGCAATACCCACATCGGCCGCTGCCAAAGCGGGGGCGTCGTTGATACCGTCACCGACCATGCCGGTTTTGCCGCGCCGACACTCAGATTTGACGGCTGCCACCTTGTCGGCAGGTGATCGGTCGGCAAGTACCGCATCAAAACCGAGCGACAGCGCAACTGTTTCTGCGACATCCTCGCGATCGCCGCTGAGCATGACTGTGCGACGAATACCCGCGCGATGCAGTGCCCGGAGCGCCCGCGGCGTGTCGAGGCGAATCTGATCCGCCAGTAACAGCACGCCGGCCATGCGTCCATCGATACCCACGAACGCACCGGACAAGCCGCGTTGGGCCATATGTCGCAAACGGGATTTGGTCCAGCTGTCGCTAGTCCTTCCGTTTAAAACTAGTGCCAGACTTCCCACGGCAACGTGGTGTCCTTCGACCTCTCCGGTAAGTCCTTCGCCAGGCTCCTCCTTGACCTTGTCCGGGATATTAAGGATGAGCTTCCTGCGCCGGGCTTCCGCCACGAGGGACTGTGCCGTGCTGTGCTGGGATACCTGATCCAAGGACGCAGCCAAGCGCAAAACTTCATCGGGAAGGAAGCCCTCTGTGGCTTCGATACCCACCAGCTGTGGCCGTCCGGTGGTAAGGGTGCCAGTTTTGTCAAACAACAGATTCTGAATATCAGCGAGTTGCTCAAGTGCCGTTCCATTTTTGATCAAAATCCCGTGCCTGGCAGCCTGGGATATGGCGGCGATGATGGCCACGGGTGCAGCCAGAATAAGCGGGCAGGGCGTCGCCACCACAAGCACGGCGAGAGCGCGCACCGGATCGCCCGAGATCCACCAGGCGGCGCCAGCCAGGATCAATACTGGCGGGATAAACCAGAGCGCATAGCGATCCGCGAGGCGGGTAAAGGGGGCTTTGCCGGCCTGGGCTTCGGCAACCATACGCACGATGCCGGCGTAGGTACTGTGCTCCGCCGTCTTCAGTGCCTGCAGTTCCAGTGGGCTACCGGCATTGATAACCCCACTGAGTAACTGATCCCCCCGGCAATGGCGGCGCGGTTTTGACTCCCCGGTGACTGCGGACTCGTCAAGATCCGCGGCATCGGATAACAGTAGCCCGTCGACCGGCACCGCTTCGCCCGGTTTTACAATCAGCAGATCCCCTATTTGCACCGCGTCCGCTGGGATTTCTTCGAGCGTGGACGCCTCGTCAGCGAGCGTTCCGGAATCCCCATCGGCTGCGACTCGGCGGTGGGCCACGCGCGGGGTGCGTTCTAGCAACGCCGAAAGCTCCCGCCGCGCACGCCCGGCGGAGTACTCCTCAAGTGCGCGTCCGCTGGCAAACATAAAGGCGATTACCGCGCCCGCAAGATGTTCAGATAGCGCCAGCGCAGCGATCATGGTTAACAATGCCAGCAGGTCCACCCCCGCCTGCCGCTGGGCGATGGCACGTAGCGTATCCACTGTTGCGACGGCCAACATCAGTACCACGGCGGCAATCCATGGCAGTGACGGATCGGCACCGAGCATCCAGGCAACGCCGCCAGCCCCGAGTAACAGGCCGATCACCATCACCAGCACCATATGAAAGTGGCGTGTGAAGATTTCCCATAGCGGTGTGCCACGCGCCGGCGACACTGATTCGGTAGAGGAATGTTGTTCGGTAGAAGAACGTCGAGTCATAGGGGAAAGTATATGATCGGTGGGCTGCTATTTTTGCAAGTAATGGATGCCTTCTGTTGTCTTTTACCCTCCTAGTAAAAAAAGAATGACCAATCCTGATTCCGATCCCAACATCCTGTGGCATAACCTGTCGGCAGCGGAAGTCTCGACGCGCCTGAGTAGCGACGGAGAGGGCTTGAGTGGTGCTGAAGTTTCCCGCCGTCTCGCCCGATATGGTGCCAACACTCTGCCACAACCGCGGCTTACGGGATTCGGGCGCCTGTTCATTCGTCAGTTCATCAGTCCGTTGATTTACGTATTGCTTGCGGCGATGGTGGTATCACTGGTTGCCGGCAAACTTGCTGACGCTTCCTTTATCGGTTTAATCCTGATGCTGAACGCGCTGATTGGCGCCCTTCAGGAAAACCACGCCAATCGCAGCGCACAGGCCCTGCGCGGGTTAATGGTGATTCGTACACGGGTGGTGCGTGGGGGAGAGGTTTTAGAGGTTTCCGCGGAGAATCTGGTGCCCGGAGACCAGGTGTTGTTAAGTTCTGGCGACCGGGTTCCCGCAGATATGCGTCTGCTGGAGGCCGATGGCCTGGAAGTGGACGAATCGGTACTCACCGGAGAGTCTCTTCCGGTATTCAAAAATAGCGAATCGCTCTGCGATCCTCGTTCGCCGATCGCAGAGCGCATCAATCTCTGCTATGCGGGCACGCTCGTTGCCGCTGGCCGTGCCCGTGCCGTGGTGACTGCCACGGGGTTGCGGACAGAAATGGGCAAGTTGAGCCAGACCATGGAAGCGGCGCACTCAGCCACGCCACCACTATTTCAGCGTATCGAGCGTTTCAGTAAAAAACTGACCATTGCACTGCTGGTAGCCGTCGCGCTGTTAGCGGCGATTGAGCTCGCCCGGGACACGGATCCGTTGGTGATATTTATGACGGCTGTGGCCCTCGCGGTATCGGCAATTCCCGAGGGGCTGCCCATGGCCCTGACGCTGGTGCTTTCTGTCGGCACACGGCGCATGGTCAAGCGCCACGTGATTGTACGCAGACTGGTAGCGGTCGAGAGTCTGGGCTCCTGTACCGTGATCGCAACCGACAAGACCGGTACCCTGACCGAGAATCATCTGACAGCGCGCAAAATCGTTTTCTGTGATGACGTCAGTGTTTCCATTGACGGAGGCAAATTGCCATCAGCACAGGAGTTTTCTCCGCACGGTGACGTTCGTGTGGCACGCCTCGCCCTAGTTGCGGCACTGTGTAACGAGGCAGAATTGCGTCCTCTCGAGAATGGCGATTGGCACAGCAGTGGTGATGCCGTGGATCAGGCCCTGCTGGTGATGGCACATAAAGTCGGAATCAAGCGCAAAACGCTCCAGGGGCACTGGCCGCAGCAGGCACAGATACACTACGAACCGGCACTTGGATTTGCTGCAACTCTCCATGCGAATACCCAAAGTCAGCGTACATTGACCTGCGTGAAAGGCGCGTTGGAGAAACTGCTCCCCATGTGCAACCGAATGGCCACTGCGGATGGGGACAGACCACTGGATGCTGGCAGGGCGCTATCTGCAATGGCGCGTCTTGCCGAACAGGGCGCGCGCGTATTGGCATTTGCAGATGGCGAGGGCGGCGCGCCCGAGCACTTTGTGCCGGAAAGCCTCCACCGGCTCTGTTTGCTCGGGTTGGTAGGGATGTTTGATCCATTGCGCCCGGAGGCCGCTGCCGCCGTATCCGAGTGTCGTGCGGCGGGTATTCACGTGTGTATGGTTACCGGCGATCATCCACGGACGGCGCTTTCTATTGCGCAGGAACTGAAACTTGCGGGCGACGAAGACAAGCCGGTGACCGGTATTGATCTGGCCCAGGCGGAGGCGCATGGGCCTTCGGCCCTGGATGCGCTCACCGCAGATACGCGTGTTTACGCGCGGGTTTCGCCCGAACAGAAGCTCACTATCGTCCAGTCGCTACAGCGTCAGGGGCAGTTTGTGGCAGTGACCGGCGACGGTGTCAATGATGCACCGGCCCTCAGCAGTGCACATGTCGGTGTGGCGATGGGGGAGCAGGGCACGGAAGTCGCAAAGGAGTCCGCCGATCTACTGTTGACCGATGATAATTTTGCCTCGGTGGTGGCCGGTGTCGAGGAGGGACGGATTGCCTACCAGAATATCCGCAAAGTGATCTTCTTCCTGATATCCACCGGCGCCGCCGAAGTAGTCTTGTTTGTCCTCAGCACGACTTTCGGAATGCCACTGCCTCTGACCCCAGTACAGCTACTTTGGCTGAACCTCGTTACCAACAGTATCCAGAGTGTGGGGCTTGCCCTGGAGCCGGGTGAGGGCGACGAGATGCGCAGGCCGCCGCGCCCACCGGAGGAATCCCTGTTCAATCCTGTGATGTTGCGCCGAGTACTGGTGTCGGGGGCGGTGATGGGCGGGCTCGCATTCGCCAGTTTTTACTGGCTGTTACAGCACGGTTGGGAAGTGGAAGCGGCGCGCAACAGTGTCCTGTTGCTGATGGTGCTGTTTGAAAATGTACAGGTGTTCAATAGTCGCTCAGAAAATCGATCTATCTTCCGGCAGCCATTTTTTTCCAACCCAATACTGCTACTGGGGACACTGGTGGCGCAGGGTATTCACATTCTCTGCCTGTATTCACCGCTAATGCAGGAGGTGCTAGGCGTATCCCCTGTCAGTGCGGTGCAGTGGGGTGCGCTACTGACCATCGCGCTACTGCAACTGCTGGCGATGGAAATACTGTTGCGTGTTGCCAGGCCCGTAAAGCGATCGATTTGAACGGATAACCGATGTCAGGCCTCAGGTGTGCCGGTATCCTGAACACCGCGGGTCAGTTCTTCCCGTGCAGCTGAGGCAAGATGCTCATAGCGGTGCAGGAAGTCCTGTAGGCTATCTTCATCCAGCTCCTCCAAGTCGAGCAATGCGTTGTGCGCACCTTTGGTCGCGCGGATGAGTTCATCCAGCTTGATCTGAATAGCCTCGGTATCGCGGTTCTGGGTGTTCTGAATCAGGAAAACCATCAGGAAAGTAACCGTGGTAGTGATGGTGTTGATGATCAGTTGCCAGGTATTGCTGAAGCCAAAAACCGGGCCGGATAATGCCCAAAACACGATAATCCCTACCGCACCTGCAAAAATCTTTGGTCGACCGCAGAAGTGGGCGGCGTTTTTGGCAAGTTTCGAATACCAGCTGGATGAACGCATAGGTTAGCCTCCTGCTTTTCGTCACTATCGGCTCGAGATGTTTTCTACGGCGTATTCTGTTGTTCGATCGCTGCCACTCTCTCAATCGTTCGCAGCAGGGCATCCGGACTGAGACTGATGGAATCGATACCCAGTTTTACCAGATATTCGGCAACCTCTGGATAGTTGGATGGCGCCTCGCCACAGATGCCCGCGGGAATTCCGTTGCGTTTCGCGCCTTCGATAGCCTGACGAATCATTTCGTAAACGCCGGGATCCCGCTCATCAAAATCAAACGCGACGATATCCGAGTCGCGGTCAACACCGAGAACCAACTGTGTCAGGTCATTTGAGCCGATAGAAATTCCGTCGAACAGCCGGCTAAACGCATCAATCTGCACGACATTGTTCGGAATCTCACACATCACATAAACCTCGAGGCCATCGGCCCCCTGTTGCAGGCCATGTCCCGCCATCGCTTCCAGAACCTGCTCTCCCTCCGGAATGCGCCGACAGAATGGGATCATTACTTTGATATTGTTGAGACCCATTGTTTCTCTGGCATGCTTGAGGGCCGCGCATTCGAGCGCGAACCCCGCAGCGTAGGCTTCATGGGTATAGCGCGAAGCACCGCGAAAACCGAGCATCGGGTTTTCTTCG
>NZ_LZDE01000330.1 GCF_002009015.1 Microbulbifer mangrovi
ACAGGGATGTATTCACAGCGGTTCTGAAAACAAATACCCAGTACCACGCCGCCACTGAAGCGGGATCGAAGCTCAAACCGGGCCCGAAGTGGAACAACAGAAAACGGAAAATGACCATGAGCAATATCAAAGTAATCGAAGGGGACTTCGTAGGCAGCACCGGTAAATACGCGCTGCTGGTGAGCCGCTGGAACAGCTTTGTTGTGGAAAGCCTCAAAGACGGCGCCCTGGATACCCTGCGTCGCAAAGGTATCAAAGACGAAGACATCACCATCTACTACGCCCCGGGCGCCTTCGAATTCCCGCTCGCTGCGCAGAAAATTGCCGAAAGCAAAAAGTTCGACGCCATCATCGCACTGGGCGCCGTCATCCGCGGTGGCACCCCGCACTTTGAGTATGTCGCCGGCGAATGCACCAAAGGTCTCGCGCAGGTATCCATGAATACCGGCATCCCCGTCACCTTCGGCGTACTCACCGTAGACAGTATCGAACAGGCCATCGAGCGCTCCGGAACCAAAGCCGGCAACAAAGGCTGCGAAGCCGCCGAAACCGCACTCGAAATGGTTTCCCTGATCGGCAAAATCTGACTTGAGAAACGACTGAAATGACCGTAACCGCATCCGCCCGCCGCAAGGCTCGTCACTATGCCATGCAGGCCCTTTACCAGTGGCAAATGGCCGGCTCCAACCTCAATGCCATCGAGGCCGAGTTTCATGCCGACAACGACATGAGCAAAACCGACGTGGCATATTTTCGCGAGCTGCTCCACGGCGTAGCAAAAAACCTCGACGAAATTGAAGGCACCTACAGCCAGTATCTCGACCGCGATGTCGAAGAGCTGGACCCCGTGTCTCGCGCCCTGTTGCGCATGTCCACCTTCGAAATGAAAAATCGCGTGGACGTACCTTACAAGGTCGTCATCAACGAAGCCGTCGCACTGGCCAAAAAATTCGGCCCCACCGACGCCTTCAAATTTATCAACGGCATCCTCGACAAGGTTGCGGCCAAAGAGCGCAGCGTCGAAGTAAAGGCCGATAAAGGCTGAGCTGGATTATGGCCGGGCCCGGTGAGTTCGAACTGATTCGGGAGTATTTTGCCTCCCACTTTCAGGCCGGTGCCCAGCCAGCGGGCCAACCGGTTGCCCGGGGAAATACCGCGCACAACAGCGTGGCTCTGGGCATCGGCGACGACTGCGCCCTTCTGATACCTCCCGCAGGGAAATTGCTCGCCACCAGCGTCGATACCCTGGTAGCAGACGTTCACTTTCCCGCAGCTGCCGATCCCTATCAGATTGCCAGCCGCAGCTTGAGAGTCAATCTCTCCGACCTCGCGGCCATGAACGCAGAGCCTCTCTGGTTTACCCTTGCGCTTACTCTCCCTGAGAGCAATGCGGATTGGCTTGAGCCTTTCGCCAGAGGCCTGGCGGAAACCGCGCAACGGTTTGGTATTACTCTGGTCGGTGGTGACACCACCAGGGGACCGCTCTCCATTACCATCCAGGTCACCGGCACCTGCGAGCGACCGCTGCGACGGGATGGTGCCGCCAGTGGCGATCATATTTTTGTATCGAACAAGCTCGGCGCCGCCGCGGCAGGGCTGCCCATCGTTCTCGGTGATCTGGAAGCCAGTGCGGAGCAGCGGCAGCAGGCGGAGGACGCCTTCTATTTTCCCGAGCCCCAGTTTTCGGTGGCGCGCGCCATAGGCCCATACGCGAGTGCCGCACTGGATATTTCCGATGGGTTGCTCGCAGACCTCGGGCATATCTGTCGTGCGAGCAAACTCGGTGCGCAGCTGGACCTGGATGAATTCCCGGTCGCTGAGCTGGCCTCGAGCATGGATACAGAGACCGCGCTGGAAACTGCGCTTACCGGCGGCGACGATTACCAGCTCTGTTTTACCGTACCGGACGAACATCTTTCAGCCGTACAACGACTAAAGCTTCCGATTAGTATTGTCGGTCGCATGCGCAGTGAGCCGGGTGTTCACTGCCAGCTACACGGCCAGGCGTGGCAGCCCCGTACGACCGGCTATCGGCATTTCTGAACGGCGGAAAATATCTACATGACACCCACATTCGCACAACTGATCCGCAGCCCGGTATTGTTCCTTGCATTTGGTTTCGGCTCCGGGCTGGCCCGCAAAGCCCCCGGTACTTTCGGTACCATCGCCGCCATTCCGCTCTGGTATGGCCTGCAGTTTCTGTCACCGGCCGCCTATCTGGCGGTGATTGCGATCACCTTCGTGTTCGGCTGCTACCTGTGCGGTGCCGCTTCGAAAAAGCTCGGAGTGCACGACCACGGCGGCATTGTGTGGGACGAGTTTGTCGGCTACTGGCTCACCATGTTTATGGCACCAGCGGGATGGATGTGGGCGCTGTATGGATTTGTGCTGTTCCGCATCTTTGATATCGCCAAGCCACAGCCTATCGGCTGGGCCGACCGCCGGGTGCACGGTGGTCTGGGGATCATGCTCGACGATATACTGGCGGGTATCTACGCCGCCCTGGTATTGCAGGGCACGGCACTGTTGATAAATACACTCTGAGGCAGGATGCCCATGAAAAGATTGGCAACAGCTATTGCATTGATCGCCCTGGCGGCAACAGTGCCGGGGTTGGCGGTGGCCGCGGAAGTGCGCCTGCAGGCGATCTTTGGCAGCAGCGCCATGTTCGAGATTGACGGCAAACGGCACATGCTGAAATCCGGTAAAACCTCCCCGGAGGGCGTAAAACTGGTTTCCGTGACCAGCGACCACGCGCTTGTCGAGATTGACGGCCGTCGGCAGAAGTTGACCCTGGCGGCTCCGATAGCTGCCAATTACGCGACGGTGGACCGGGCAGAAGTCCGACTCAGTGCCGATGGCGGGGGGCACTACAGTACCGTTGCCTGGATCAATGGCCGCCGGGTGAATGTGATGGTGGATACCGGTGCGACCAGTATTGCGTTCAATTACCCCACCGCGAAAAGTCTCGGCCTGGACCTGGCCCGCGCACAGCCGATGACGGTATCTACGGCCAGTGGGATCGAGCGGGCATACAAGTTACAGCTCTCCAGCGTCACCATTGGCGGGATAACCGTGCACAATGTGGATGCGACGGTGATGGGCAATGATTTCCCGCAGATAACTCTGCTGGGTAACAGTTTTTTGAGCCGTGTGGATATGCAGCAACAGGATGGCCTGTTATTGCTTCGCGCGCGCGATTGAAGGATTACGAGGTATCAGTTTGACCATTCGTTATGTGGAATCCTCCAAGCTTCCCACCTCCTGGGGAATGTTTGAGATGCACGGTTTCGAGGAAGTGGAAACCGGCAAGGAGCATGTCGTTCTGAGTATGGGTGATCTGGATACCGATGCGCCGGTACTGGCCCGTATTCATTCGGAGTGCCTGACGGGCGATGCGCTGTTTTCTCTGCGCTGCGATTGCGGAGCGCAGTTACAGTATGCGTTACACCGGATTGCGACGGAGGGGCGCGGTGCGGTGTTTTACCTGCGTCAGGAGGGGCGCGGAATCGGTCTGCTGAACAAGATTCGCGCATACAAACTGCAGGATTGCGGGGCGGATACGGTAGAGGCCAATGAGCGTTTGGGTTTTGGTGCGGATATGCGGGATTACTCGATCCTGAAGCCGATGATCGATCACCTGGGTATCAAGTCCATTCGCCTGATGACGAACAATCCGCGCAAGGTAAAGGCGCTGGAAGATCTGGGTGTCGAGGTCACTGAACGCCTACCACACCAGAGTGGACGCAACCCGCACAACACCAATTATCTTTCTACCAAGAAGGGTAAGCTGGGACATCTGTTTGACGATGAAGAGAGTTCAGAAAAGTAACTTTCTCTCTTTACTCCCAAAGCGCCACTAAGGCGCAACACTGGAATGCGAAGGTCCCGATATCAGGACCTTCGCTTCAGCTATCCTGCTTAGTTCGAAGCGTTAGAAAAGAGATTTCAGGAAATCAAAAAAGCCCTGTAGCTTTTCCTTCTTCTCCTGTTTTGTCTCTTCAATTTTTTCCTTCAGTTTTTCTTTTTTACCAGCGTGCCGGTTTTCCACGAACACCGCGCTGGTTCGGCCCGGCAGAGTGAAGGTTCCAGATTCTCGATCGAAGTCAGCAAAACGTAACGCGTGATCTACTGAGTGGCGCTGCATCGGATGCAACTTCAGATGAGAGCCGGTAAGCGTATCGTTAGTGAAAGTAACGGTCTCTTTGTCGCCATTGAACAGCACCACGATACGTCCATAGCGGCGATCGATCTCGCCCGCGGAGTCCTGCAGTTGCATCGCAATCAAGCCGGGAACCTGTTCCGGACCGGTATTCAGGAAGCTAACGTGCTGTTGCACTTCCTCTGCTGTCGTCAACCGGAATAGTGGCGAGCTGTTGCGGATGGCCAGCTGCTCGCGGAAGATCGCCGCGCTGAATTCGCGGTGGTCTTTTTGCGGCGCCAGGTCCGGATTGGCTAGCAGCGGTTGCATAATCCACCAGCTGTCCTCATTTTTGTCCGCAATAGGCAAGCCCTTGCCCCAGTTGCCCCGTTCAAACGTGAAATCGATGGCATTGAACCAGTCACCGGAATTGTAACTGTCGCGGTCCATGGATTTGGAACGCAGGAAGTCCTGACCCGCGTGGATAAACGGTATGCCCTGAGCGAACAGTACCAGTGAATTGCTGAACGCCTGTATGCGCGCGCGGTCTTCAATGGTTGCGGTGCTGTTGGCCTTGATCTGGATACCATCAAACAGCGTTTCATTGTCGTGTGCGGCAATGTAGTTGATGGATTCCTGCGGGTCGCCGGTGTATCCGGTGGGCTGACCGTTGTAGACCAACTGTTCGCCGGTAGTGGTGTTGCCATAAGAGTCCGTGAAGCTGTACTGCTTCAGGTTGCCGGCGAGGGAAACGCGCACCTTGTCGGCCAGGGTCAGCAGGGTCTGGCGCTCGTCGCCCCAGAACTTGCCGTTGCTGTCGGTAAACAGGCCGGTACCGAATCCCTGTTCCTCGAAGCCGCCAAAGGGATTGCCGCCGCGCACACTGTCGCGCAGACGATCATTGAAAGTGCCCACGCCACTGCCGGCCATATTGCCCTGGCGGGCCTGTACAAAGCGCGCATCGTTGACCACTTCACCAAAGTTCCAGCCCTCGCCATAGAGGTAAATTGATTTGCCATCCACTCCGGCATTTTGCGGGGTGAGTGCGTCGAGCATGGCGCGGGTCTTCAGGATATTGTCGAGGCTGTGGTGTCCCATCAGGTCGAAGCGGAATCCGTCCACCTTGTAGTCTTTCGCCCACACCGCCATGGAATCGAGCATCAGCTTCTCCATCATGCGGTGCTCGCTGGCGGTATTTGCGCAGCAGCTGCTCATCTCCACACCACCTTCACTGTTGCGGCGGTGGTAATAGCCCGGAACAATTTTATCCAGAATGGAATTCTGGTACTGGCCGTAGGAGCTGGTGTGGTTGTACACCACGTCCATGACCACACGCAGGCCGGAGCGGGAAAGTCCCTGTACCATTTCGCGGAATTCGCGGATTCGTGCGGGGCCATTGGCGTCGGTGGTGTAGCTGCCCTCGGGAACGGTGAAGTGCAGGGGATCGTAGCCCCAGTTGAATCCGTCGCTATCGCGCACCGCGTTGACCGCTGCTTGCTGTTCGCTGCTGTCCGCGGCAAAGGCATCGAGGTCGGTGGGAGACTGCTGCTGGTTTCTATCCTCATTGACCGTGGCAAAGTCGAACGCGGGCAGCAGGTGGATATGGGTCATGCCGGCCTGGGCGAGCTTCTTCAGGTGCCGCATGCCGTCACTGCTGTGTCGCTTGAAGGCCTTGAAAGTGCCGCGCTCTGCTGTGGGCACGGTTTCATCCTGTATGGAGAAATCCCGCACGTGCAGCTCGTAAACGGAGATATCTTCCGGATTTTCCAGCGCGGGTTTATGCAGTCGTTGCCACCCTCGGGGCTGCAGGTCTCGGTCATCCAGGTTGATGATCTGACTCTTGCCGCTGTTCATCGACAGGCCGAGGGAATAGGGGTCGGTTACCAGGTTGCTTTCCATTGCGTCGGAAAAATAGGAAAACACCTCTACTTCATACAGGTAGTAAGCGCGATCCCACTCTTTGCCGACAGCGGTCTGCCAGGCACCGTCCTGCTGGATCATATCCACAACCATATCGGGGGTGCCCGAATCGGCCGTGGTGAACAGGTGCAGTTTTACCGAGTGCGCGGTGGGAGCCCAGAGGGCGAAGTCGATCTGGTCCGCCGCTACCTGGGCGCCGAGTTTTCCATCGTAGTAGAAGGCATCGTCCAGCAGGCCCGCGAGCTGGATGCCAGTGGCATCTTTCAGGTTGCCTTCGCTGTCGTATAGCGCGAGCGCCAGCTGGCCGGTTACCAGATCGGCGAGCGGCACCTGATCCGCCAGTGCAAATACTGCCTGTCCCGCCAGATGGGGGAACTTCAGTTGACTCGATTCGGGAAGCCCGCTCACTGCCTGCAAGGGAAAACTGCGATCTGAGGTTAGGCCTTCGGGTGTAATCTGAAGCGCGCCATCGGCGCTGTACACGAGCCTGACCTGATCCCCTTCGGCGGGGCTGATATTCCACGCGAAATGGGACGCATCCAGCCAGTGGGCCTTCTCCTGAGTGAGATCACCGCGGGGAATACCGTTGGTGCTGACAATTACCTGATTGCTGTTGGCATCGAAAGCGAAATAGATCTCGTCGCCGTTTTCGGCAACGGTAAACGGCACATTGTTGCCGCCGTTGCCGTAGCTCTCGCTCCAGCCCTCGTTCAGGGCGACTTTGAACTCGTAGTTGCCCGCCGGGATGTCGGTCGTCAGCAGGGTGTAGATGCCGTCGCCATCGCTATCCTGCATCCAGCTGCGCAGACAGTCCGGTTGCCAGTTCCCCGGACAGCCAAGGGCACTCTGGAAATTGCCCGCCACGGTGGCAATGACGCTGTTGGCGTTACTGGTGACCCAGTGGGTTTCGTGGTCGTAATAGAACTTTACCGCGCGGCTATCGTTCAACTGTAATCCGATATTGGCGCCATTGCGGTATCCATTCGCCCCGTAGTTCTCGTCCCAGCTGCCGTTCAGGGCCGCTTTGTATTCCCAGTTGCCAGCGGGCACGGTAAAGGTACCTTGCCATTTGTCGTCGCTGGCATCGTATGCCAGTTGCGTGATGACGCACTCCGGCTGCCAGTCGCCGGCACAGCCCAGTGCCGCTTGCAGGTTGCCGGGGATTCCCACCATGGTGGGGTTCGGGGTGTCCGAGGCCTTGGCCTGATTGGCGTCAAAAATTGCGTGGGATAGCAGACTGGCGGCCAGCAGCAGGCCAGCGGGCGTGGATAGCGTCGCTTGCATGGAGGTCTCTCTGGTTGGTTATTGTTATTCAGCTCGAAATCGGGGACATCGCTTCCCCAGGATCATTGGACGGAATATTGCGCCGGACTGCCTCCTCCCCGGGGGAGGGTGAATGAAAAATGCGCCAGAAGTAGGAAGTTTCAGAAACAGATGGTTCTGGGGAGAAAATTGCCTTTGTTGGTATTGCTGCTGGTTACGCTACAGTGTGCGCGGTATGGAAGTGTGTGACCGAGAAGCGCTATCACTGTCATAAACCCTTCACAAAAGCGTCACCTGAAAGAAATCAATGCACGCCATTCTGTACTCGAGCAAGACGTTGATCCCGCTGCTTGCCAGGGAAGGGCAAAACAGTCAACTGATGGAATGGCGGGTTCAGTGAGTACGTCTATACTCAAAGTTATCTGAATGTTGTGGGTCGAGAAAGGTGATGTACTCACAGCGCTCCGATATAAGGGCCGGCATTATGCCGGCTTTTGTTTTTCTGCCGTTTACTGGCCGCGTTGATCTCGCGGTGTTAACCGTTCTTCCCTATCGCGCCTCCCGTTCCTCTGTTTCAATTCCCGAGAACAATCCTCTGTGACCAGTAGGCTCGCTACCAGTGTTTTAACCGGGATACTGTGCCCTCGGCGTGTCTCGGGCAGCTTGCGGATCAGCGCAAGTTTCTACTTATCCGGGCCAATCTGGCGTAAACTGCGGAAATCACTTTTAAGGCAAGCCGGTATGGAATTGGAACCGCTCGGAGATGATTTTGAGGAAAACTGCGACCGCTTTTTGCCGGAAGCGGTGGAGCAGGGGTGCGTGTGGGCCCTGGAAGGGGAAGAGGGGTTTGCGCTGTGTGAATCGGAGCGTCACGCTGACACTGATGTCATGCCGTTCTGGTCCCAGCGGGAATTCGCCGAGGCGCATGTTGCCGATGACTGGGCCGACTATCAGGTAGTACCGGTCGACCTCGAAGAGTTTATGGATGACTGGCTGACTGGTATGCATGAGGATGTACTACTGGTGGGCATCAACTGGAATCAGGATATGGAAGGCGAGGAGATAGAACCCCTGGACCTTCTTGAGCAGCTGGAGCAGGAACTGCAGTAATCTGCTTGCCGGCGAATAAAAAACATACAAGAGCAAAGCGGTGACAGCTCAGGAAACAAATCTCCAGGAGGAGGTCTGAGGTGAGTCAGTTTTTGGGGGTGCGCAGCGTCATCTACGGTGTGCCAAATCTGGAAGAGGCCAAGGCGTGGTACACCACGCTGCTGGAAGTCGATCCGTACTTTGAAGCCGAGTGCTATGTGGGTTTCAACGTGGGCGGTTTCGAGCTGGGGTTGGATCCGGACGCGCGCAATGTGATCAGCCGCGCCGATGGGGTTGTGGCCTACTGGGGTGTCGAGGATATCGCCTCCCAGGTAGAGCGTATCAACGGCCTGGGTGCACGCCAGCACGGAGAGATTGTCGACGTGGGAGAGGGCATTCTGATGGCCAGTTTCCTCGATCCGTACGGCAATGTTTTCGGCCTGATCGAAAACCCCCACTTCAAACTGACATAAACCCCGGACCGAGTTTATTGGACGCAGTATTGGAGCAGTAACGTGAGCAAGCCCCCCGCCAACCGGTTTCGCCCCTCCGATCACGCTTTCGCCGCCGAGAGCCTGGCGCAGATCGGCCGCGGTTACGTTGTCCCGGACCGGGTGGCGCTGATTACCGGTTGCTCCAGTGGTATTGGTCGCGAATTGGCGCTCGCCCTGCACAGTCGCGGTACCATCGTCATTGCTACCGCGCGGCGCGCGGAGAGCCTGCAGGAACTGGCGGATGTCGGCATCGCCACAGAGTCCCTGGATGTGAACTCGCAGGCGGATATCAATCGTGTGGTACACGCGATCAAAACCGCCTATGGCCGTCTGGATATCCTGGTGAACAACGCTGGATACGGCCAGATGGGGCCGCTGCTGGAGCTGGATACTCGCGCTCTGGAGGCCCAGTTCCGAACGAACGTATTTGCCCCCATGGCCCTGGCGCGGGCCTGCGCGCCACTGCTCAAATCCCGCGGTCACGGCATCATCTGCAATATCGGCTCGGTTTCCGGTGTTATGCCGACTCCCTTCTCCGGCGCCTATTGCGCCTCCAAATCTGCATTGCACACCCTTTCCGACGTACTGCGTCTGGAGTTGAAGCCCTTTGGGATCCGCGTGGTAACGGTACAGCCGGGGGCGATTGCCTCCGAGTTCGGGCGCCATGCGGAGATTTCCCTGCGCGGCCTGCTGGCCCCGGATTCCTGGTACAAGCGGAGTGAGGACCACGTGCGGGCACGCGCGGTGGAGTCCCAGCAGAATGCCACCCTGGCGCGGGATCTGGCCAAACAGCTCGCTGCTGAATTGTTGCGCAAACGCCCCGCGACGCTGCTGCGTATCGGTAACAAGAGCCGCCTGCTGCCGTGGATTGCCCGCTGGCTGCCGCGCTGGTTGCGCGACCGAGTGCTGTCGAAGCGCTTTGGCCTGAAAAGGCTGCATCTTTCCAATTAGACCTGCGGGCATGCCTGCGCAGGTTCCCTCAAGTCATGTGATTTCCCGGTAACGCGCGGTGCCGGCATTCGGGCGCTGCGCGACAAATCCACTATGTTTGTGGTTGGCCCGATGATTTTCTTTGGGCGCTAGATGCCGGGAACACCATTACTCCATGTCCCTCGACCAGATTGTCATCCTGTTGATCCTCGCCGTTACCGTGGCCCTGTTTATCTGGGGCCCGTGGCGTCACGATATGGTGGCGCTGGCGTCGCTACTGGCCTGTGTGTTTGCCGGCTTGATCGAGCCAGAGGATGCATTTACCGGTTTTGGCCACCCGGCGGTGGTAACCGTGGCCTGCGTGTTGATTTTGAGCCGTGGGCTGCAAAATACCGGGGCCATGGATGCGCTGGCACAGAAAGTCATGCCTCGACGGGGCGGCATCACCCTCGCAATTACCGCGCTCACCGCTCTGGGGGCGGGCATGTCCGGTTTTATGAACAACGTGGGTGCCATGGCGCTGTTGATGCCGGTGGCCACCGACCTCGCGGACCGCTACCAGCTGCCGCCGGGCAAGGTGCTGATGCCGCTGTCGTTCGGCACTATCCTCGGCGGCATGACCACTCTGATCGGTACACCACCGAACCTGATTGTGTCCGGCTTTCGCGCCAGTGCAGGGGCGGGCAGTTACGGTATGTTCGACTTTACCCCGGTGGGGCTGGTCGTGGCGCTGGTGGGGGTGCTGTTTGTTTCCCTGATCGGCTGGCGTCTGGTGCCTGCGCGTACCCAGGCGGGCGCCGCATCCTTCGATACTGGTACCTACCTGACTGAAGCTCTGGTGGGGGAGAAGAGCGCGGCCATCGGCAAGTCCCTCGCCGAGCTGGTGAAAATGATCGGCGATGAGGATGCCCAGGTGATCGGACTCGTGCACAACAACGCGCGGGTCTCTACTGCTATGCCAGGATTGCGGGTGCGGGCGGGGGACATACTGGTGATCGAGTCGGAGCCGGAATCCCTGTCTGCGGTACTTTCCAACCTGGGCCTGAGCCTGACGCCTGCCGCGGAGGAAATCGACAAGGAAAACGGAAAGCAAAACGGCAAAGACAACAAACGCAAAGACAGTGGCGAGCGCGGTGAGGAAGCCGGTGGTGAAGCGGAGAGAGCACCGGCGAATGCAGGCGCTAGCGATGGCAGGGTACGCAAGCGTGGCGAAGCCGAAGAAATGACGATTCCGCCTGAGCTGACCCGAGTTGACAGCGGGCAGCTCAACGCTGCTCCGGAAGCCTCCCTGGAATATGCTGACCAGGAGGGGGCCCAGAAGGGCGAACAAGAATCGAAAGCAAGTGAAAAAGAAGGCGAAAAGGAAGAGGATAAGCAGGAAGAGCAGGAGAAAAAACGCGCCCGCGATCGCGCCGACCTGACCCTGCGCGAACTCGTCGTGATGCCGGACTCTTTCCTGATCGGCCGCAGTGCTGAGAACCTGCGCCTTGCCGGTCGTTACGAAATCAACCTGCTGGCCCTGTCACGGCAGGGGCGCCGTTCGGTCAAACGCCTGCGCTCTACACCGCTGATGGCAGGGGATGCGTTGTTGATGATGGGAACCGAGCCGAACCTGCGCAACTTCGCCAACGAGCAGCGCTGTGTTCCGCTGGCGCAGCGGGATATCACGATTCCAAATAAGGAAAAGGCCTACGTGGCGCTGGTGGCCATGGCGCTGGCGGTGGCCGGGGCGGCCTTTGGTCTGTTGCCTGCAGCCATCTCTTTCGCCACCTGCGCGTTGGCGTTTATGGCGCTCAAGGTGGTGCCTCTGCGCAATATGTACGAAGCCATCGACGGTTCGGTAATCGTGTTACTGGGGGCGCTGATCGCTGTTGCCGGCGTAATGGAGTCTACCGGTGCTGCGGATGTGGTGGCCAAGTCCATGCTCGACAATCTGGCGCGGGGCAACCCGGTGATTGCGCTGGTGCTGATCCTGGTGGTGACCATGACACTGTCGGATTTTATGAACAACGCGGCCACTGCGGCGGTGATGTGCGCCATTGCGCTGAGTGCCGCGGCGCAGCTGGAAGTGAACCCGGACAGTTTCCTGATGGCCGTGGCCATCGGCGCTTCCTGCGCATTCCTGACCCCGGTGGGGCACCAGAACAATACCCTGATCCTGGGGCCCGGTGGATTCAAATTTGGCGATTACTGGCCCATGGGATTGCCCATGGAGATACTGGTCGTCGCGGTATCGGTGCCTACGCTGCTGTGGGTGTGGCCGCTCTAGCCCGACTCTCCAATCACTCGATCAGGCAACCGAATCGTCCGTCGGCTGCGCCAGGTCTGCCAGGTACTGACTGCAAAAGCGCAGCGCGTCGGTAACGGTAATGATGCCCGCGAGCTCACCTTCCTTCATCACCAGCACCGAGCCGATACCGGTATCCGCCATGGCCATCAGGATCTTGTCCAGCGGGTCGTGGATATCCGCAATATACGGGCGCCGCGCGCACAGATCGCGTACGTACAGCTGCTGCTCTTCCAGGCGGTGTCCCGGCGAGCGGGCGCGATCAATATCGCCACGGGAGATAATGGTCTCCAGATCTCCTTCTCTGGTCACCGGCAGGTGGTGTACCCCGTGCTCTTCCATCAGTGCTTCCGCGGCCTCGATGGGCGCATCGATATCGATATGGTACGGAAATGGCGTCATCAGAGCCGCGAGTGTGGGCATATGGTGTATATCCCGTACTTTTGTCATAACGTGCTTTTCCCCCTGAGTGGTTTATTGATTCGGTGAAACATGGCCGAAACCAACCAAAGAATAGATCAGCGGCGGGCGCTACAGGGGGAAAGATACGGAGAGGTACACGGGAAGTGCGGGTCAGAGGTATGTATGTTGAGAGGCAATATACGGGCTAATAAGTAAAAATAGTTTAAGCTTGTTGGCGGATTTACTACAAAACAGTATTATTGGCGCGCTCGTGGGATTCATCCCACCAGACCGGTTAACAGCAATTTCGTTTCCCGGACGTTTGATTAGCAACCTCTCTCCACTTGAATTGCCGGTAATCGGCGCCATCATGTTGGAATTGACGATATTAGTCGCAAAATCAATCTGTTTGAAAACGGTCGGCATATATCTGTCTGGATTTCACGGATTTGCCCCAAGCGTCCCATTATCCGGATAACAACTGCCAACGGGCACTTACCGTTGCTTCTGAATCACCCGGTGATCAGGGTAATGATGTACTGCCGCTTTATATGCTGTTTATCACTGGTTTGTGCGTTATTTCTTCTTCCTTGTAGGAAATAAGAGAGTTTTTAAATCATATATACCGACCCGTTTATGATGATGTCTGGCGCGTCTGTATATAGGAATATTTGCGGGTTTATATCCGGTTTCTCGAATTAAATCGAAATTTAATACCTCTGGTGGCCGCTCACCAGAATATTACTGTCACTTCAGGCAACACTACATATATCGAGGCTCAAATATATATGTTTCAGGAATACGATCAGATCGAACAGCAAATCGCTGAACACCAGGCAAAAATAGAAGAGCTGCAGGAGCAGATGGCGAAGGCCGAGCGCAAGAAGCAGGGTGTGATTGCCTTCGACAAGGCGCTGGTGAATCTGGCCGCCGAGTACGAAATGGAAGAAGAAGAACTGTACGGCGCACGTGGCGAGCAGATCGTTGACTGGCTGGTCTCCCAGCTGGGTAACGAAGATGCACCGGAATACGTGCGCAGTCTCAAGGCCCGTGTCGCCCGCGCCCTCAAGCGTGAGGGTGAGGCGCCGCGTCGCACTGCGCGTCGTGCTTCCACTGCGGCCAAGCCGGCTGAACCAAAACTGGAAACCGGTCACTACCGCAACCCCTACACCAACGCCACCATCGAAAAGAAAAAGCGCAACCCCAAGCAGCTGAATCAGTGGGTTGCCGAGCACGGATTGGAAAAGGTAAAAACCTGGAAAATCTGATCCGGCTTGCTCGGGCCGAGGCAGTCTGAGCAATCTCTACAAAGCCCTCGACAGTCCCAGCTGTCGGGGGCTTTTTGTATATGGGGCGCACAACTTTTCTCGCACCGGGCCAAGGTCTTTCAATTCACGTCAATCCGCGGAATACCGCGCAATCCGGTCAACGACCGCCGCTTTATTCGGCAATACTTTTTTGTGGTCGAAGGCAAATGCCGTAATTGAAGTTCGACAAGGAGTCCCCTGTGCCAGTGTGGCCTGTATCCCCGGGTATTGATCCCCTTAGCGCGCGTCTGCATGACGGGTGGAAACTGCTTGTCTGCCTCCTTCTCACCGGCTGTCTCACCGCCTGTAACTTCGATAGCGATTCCGACAATCGCGCACTCGGTAACCCCAACACCAGCAGAAGCAGCAGTTCCAGTAGCTCCAGTGGTGGCACCGGGCACAGCCAGGGCAGCGGCGCGGAATTGACGGGTGTCTTTGCCGCGGGGGGCGTAAAGGGGCTGCGCTTTCGCACTGAAAGTTTTTCCGGGCTCACCGACAGCGATGGGACCTTTCGCTATCGCGATGGGGAAACGGTGGAATTCTCTCTGGGGGGTATTGTTCTGGGGAGCGCGGTCGGTGCGCCGCAGTTGACCCCATTCGACCTGGTGGGGGCGAGCCCTTACACCAGTGAAGTGGATCTGCGTGTTGCTTTGGGCAATCACCAGTGGGTGGATCCCCTCGACCAGGTATCAAACATGATGCGCCTGTTGCTGATCCTCGACCGGGATCAGGATCCGGACACGGGTATCGATCTGAGCGACTGGGATGCCGATCTTGCCGACGACCAGCTGGACCTGGATTATGACCTTTACGCCTTTCCTTACCGCCGCGGGCTCGATTCCCTGCCCGCGATAACCAGTCGCTTCTCCATCAAATACCAGCTGCCGCTGGAGTTCCCCCTAATCTATCTCTACGACGCGCTCGGCATTGTCGTACCGGTCCATGTACCGGTGCGCGAGACCCGCGATGTTGGAGACAATGATACCGTCGAGCAGGAAGTGCTCTGGGTGTACAACGACCTCGGTCTGCCGCTGGAATTGCGACTCACCTTCGTTCCGGATGATGAGGACAGCTGGCGCGAGAGATTGAGCTACGAGTACGACACACTCGGACGTCGGGTGCTGGCCCTGCGTGAAACCGACACCGATGAAGATGCCAACGTGGAGTTTTTCTATCGCTCCGAGCGCTTTTACAGTAATCGCGGTTTCCTGGTAGAGGTTGTCGAGGAAGATGGTCAGCTACAGGTAAGTGAGCGCCGCGTATATCGCTTTGATTACGACGATGGCGGCAATCGGATAGTGTCCGTGTTCGAGCTTGACGACGATGTCGACGGAGCACTGGACTCGGTTTACCGGGTCGAGCGGTTGTTCAGCGATGATGGCCTGCTGGACTGGTGGCTGGACGAAGCGGACCTTAACGCGGATGGCCGCATCGAGCGCCGCCGGCGTTTTGCTTTCCGCTACAACAGCAACGGTCAGCTGCTGGAACAGGTGGATACCCTGGATAATGGCGACCTTTCTCCCGCCGACGGTGTGGTGGATGTGCGCATCGAGGTGGGTTACCGCTATGGTGGTAAAGACCGCCTGCTGCGGGAAACCCAGCGTATCGATGACAATGGCGATGGCGTGGTGGATCGCGAAAATACGTTCGAGTATGCCTACCTCAGCGATGGCAGATTACGCCGGCAAATCTGGGAATACGATGTGAATGCCGACGGCGTGGTAAACACGCGCCGCACCTTCGAATACCGCTACCTCAGCAGTGGCGAGCTGATCGAGGAAGAGATGACTCTCGATAACAATGCTGATGGCATTGCCGAGGCACGGGAGGTCACTGAATATCGCTACAACAGTCGCGGCCAGCTGCGACAGACGGAGATCGCCGTGTACAACGGCGCCGATGACCTGCAAAGCCTGCTGACCATCTCGCGGGAATACGGTAGTCATGGACAGTTGCTGAGCTGGTACCGCGAGGGAGAGGGTTTCACCGGTACCACCAATACACCCATCCGTTTGCGCTGGCGGTATCTGGAAATCGCGGACGGGCTGCGTTACCTGATCGATCACTACCGCTATCGCGAGCCAGCGTATTCCGAGATTGGTGTCACTGACCTGAACGAGCCCTGTGAGGAATATCGTTTCGCCGAAGACGGACCCGTGTGTGCGCTCAGCTGGCCCATGCGCTGGCAACTGTTGTGGGCTGAAACCTGGTTGGCACCGGGCCTGAATCTGGGTGGCCCGGTGGTGGTCCGCCCTTGAAGGCAACCTGTACCGCAGGTGCTGCCGTTAGAAAACGAAACGGATATCCGCATACAGGCTGCGGGGCTCGCCAATAAAGTAGCGATCGCCACCGCCGAGGCTGGAATAGTCGGCGCGCTCGGCGTAATCCACATTGGCCAGGTTCTCCACCCGGATACCCAGGCTGGTGGCCTCTCCCAGGGACTGTCGCAAGCGCAGGTGTAGCAGATCGTGCCCTGCGTAGCGGTGCACGTTTTCGATATCCGTGTAATAGCTGCCCGTATACTGCCACTGCAGGGTGAACTGGGTGGTTTGGTACGGTCGCCAGTTCAGGCGCAGGTTGTGCAGGTTGTGGGGCGCAGTATCGATATCGTTGCCGCGGCTGTCGATCAGCCCGGAGCCCGGTGCGCTGACATCGTGGGTGTAGCGGTGGCGGGCGAAGGTGCCGGCGAATCCCAGCTCCCATTGATTGGACAGTGCCCACTGTACTTCATACTCCAACCCGAAATGCCGACTGCCGCCGCCGCCGAGGTTCAGTCGCTCGGAGGACTGGAACACCACATCCTCCTTTTCCATGTAAAAGCCGGTCAGGCTATAACGAAACGGCGCGTCCCAGCGACGCAGGCCGAGCTCGATACTGTCGATGGATTCCGGATCCAGGTCTGCGCGCATCTGGCCGTTCTGCAGGCGATACAGTTCGCTGGCCTGGGGCGCACGAAAGCCGTGCGCCAGACGCAGGGACCCGTTCAGGTCCGCGGAAAACTCGTGTATCAGGCTGGCATTGATGGAAACACTGGTGAAGTTGTCGCGGCGATCTTCGGGGCGGGTGTAGCGGCAGCCCACCGCACCGGTGAAGCTGCTGACACACAGGCCACCGCTGTCGGTGGTATCGCCGCTGCGCATGCGGTTGTCGTAGTCGTACCGCAGGTGCTCAATACGGCCGCCGAGGGTTACGCGCGTTGCGTCGGTGATGGCCTTTTCAGCCTGCGCAAAGCCGGCGGTGAGTACCGCATTAACCCGATAGTCATACTGCTTGCCTGCGGGAAATACCGAGAACCCCCCGTCCTGAGTCTGGCGCAGCCAGGCGTCGGTGAACTCGAGGTCGACACCGCCGGTCATATCCAGGGTCTCACTGGCGGCGTAGCGATAAGCGCTCCGCAGCCCCAGCCCACGCTGGCCGTTTTCCTCCAGGGGGGTGCCCGGCAGAAAGTGCATCAGAAACGCCATGTCCGTATAGCGGGCATAGGGTGTGATCTGCAGTGAGCTGCCGTCGGGAAGCGACTTTTCCAGCCGCACCTGGGCGCGGGCAGACTGGCTATCGCGGAACGCTTCCGGGTTGGGGTTTTCCCGTTTGCGATCTGCATTTTTGAAGGCATCTTTGCCGGTAACATAGCCGGCAGTCTCCTGGTTCAGGTTGCTCAGGCTTAGCAGAGTGCGGCTGGACCAGCCCGACCATTGCCCGTCGTGACGTAGTCGCATTTTCTGCTGGTCAAAGCCGGAATTTTCCTTAAAGCCGCCGTCGCGAGCACCGTTAAAACTGATGCGGTAGCCGCCCTGCGAGTCTCCGCGGCTGTGCCCGAGGCTCACCCGTGCGTAATCATTGGCGCCTCCCTCCAGTGCCAGCGAGGATTCCCCGCCGTCTGTCGGCGGCCGGCTCAGGATATTGATCACGCCGTGCTGGGCGTCTGATCCGTACAGCACACCGCCCGGACCGCGCAGCACCTCGATACGCTGCGCCTGCTCAAAGTTGCCATCGAACAGCTGATTGACGTTGCAGAAGCCGATGCCGCGCAACGGAATTCCTTCTTCGGTAATTGCAAAAGCACCGCAGCTGCCGGCTCCGGTCAGTACCGGTGAGCGGATCGCGATCAGGCTCTCCTGACCATTGCCGCGGCTGATCAGCGCACCCGGTACCGAGGCCAACGCCTGGCTTGGATGAATGGGGCTGATTGTCAGCAACGCATCCAGGTTAACACTGGTGAGGGATTCGGCGAGCTCGCTGCGCGGCCGCGGTTCCCGGGTACCGGTGACGGTCAGCTGTTCCAGCCGCTCCGATTCGGAAAGCCTGCCTGCTGCGTTCGCGCCACCAGCTGCGGCCAATAGCCCTGTGGCGAAGAGGGTTTGATGGAAGCGATTCATCGCTGTGCGGTTCCTGTTGTTGCTCTGGTTCCCGCCGGGGAAATGTCGCTATTGTACGGGATATCCGGGCTGAGCAGTGGGTAGGCGAAAGTGGCGTTGTTTTGCTTTTTTAAAACAGCTTTTCCTTTGAGTCGCTCATTGCCTGGATGCATTTCCTTTACATTCCCCGGGGCGGTTGTTATCAATAATTGCGGTGCATGTATTCCCCGGGGGATTCGAATTATCAACCGGGATACTTGTTTACTGGATGAGTTGTTTATCGGGATGGTTGTATAACGACAAGGAGATACCCGTGGCCACACTGTTTTCTACAGGACTTATTGCTCCATTACGCCCGTACATTGCGGTGCTTTTTTGCCTGTTGCTATGCGCCTGTGGCTCGGGCGGATCCTCCGATGCAGGCGGGAGTCTCGATTCAGGTTCCAGCAGCTCCGGCGGGGGCGGTACCGGTGAGGAAACCCAGGGCGTATTTAACGGGGCAAAAATCAGCGGCCTTTTTTATCAGACTCCAAGTTTTTCCGGGTTTATCGAAGCCGATGGCGTCTTCCGTTATCGGGATGGAGAAAATGTACGGTTTGCACTCGGCGGTATCGAATTGGGTTCGGCACGGGGCGAGCCGCAACTGAACCTGTTTGACCTCGCGGGATCGCAGCCTATTGTCGACGAGCAGGCACTGCGGGCAGAACTGGAAAACCGTGCGCGCGTCACCGCACTGGACCGCGTGGCAAACATGGCCATCTTACTCGCGACACTGGATCGCGATCGCGATTTGAGTAATGGTATTGACCTCTCCGGCTGGAATAGCGAACTGGCGGATTACCAGGTCGATTTTGAATTTGATCTTTTTAGTTTCCCGCAGCAACGCAGCCTGAATGCGCTGACCACCATCCGCACTGCCTTTGCTATCGACTACGAAGTACCGCTAGCGGCGCCATTGCTTTTCCTTTACGAATCTCTGGACCTTACCGTGAGTGCACACCTGCCGGTGCGGGAAGCCATGGATACCGGTGACGACGGCAGTGTGGAACACTCGAGCGAGACCAGGTACAACGATTTCGGGTTGGCGGAGGAGGTGCGCCGGACACAAATTCCCGGCAATGGGGAAACCTGGAAGCAGCTGCTCGCCTATACCTATGACCGCGAGGGACGCTTGCTGCGATTGCATTCCGAGAACGATAGCGATGGTGACGATCTTGTCGACTACCAGAATGTGCGTGAATACCGTTTCGAAAGTAATAATGGCTTGTTGATCGAGAGTTCCAGCGAAACCGGGAACCCTGAGCTGGATGAGCGCGCGGTTTGGCGCAATCAATACGATAGTGGCGGCAATCAAACCCTGTCGGCCTATGAACAAACGGAACCACACCCAATCATTGGACAGGTTAAACGAACCAAGTCGATTGTTACCCGCTATACCGGTGACGGACTGGTGCGTGATATCGAAGAAGAAAGCGAAATGGATGGGGATGGACGCCCGGATTATCGTCAGCGTATTGAGTATGGTTATTCCGCCGCGGGACTGAAAACTTCCTCGCTCACGACACTAGATGGTGGCAGCGATGAACCGGATGGCATGATTGAGCGACGTACCGACACTAGCTATCAGTACGACAGCAACGACAGATTGATTCGCGAAGAGCAGCGCACGGACGGTCAGGGTGATGGCGTGGTGGACAGTGCGTTCATTACTCGCAAGCGCTACGACAATCGTGGCTTACTGATTGAGGAAACCCGGGAGTCTGATCGCTACGCGGATGGCAGTGTCGAATCGCGGCAGAGCATATTCTACAGCTACGATGCCAGCGGAAACCGCACGCGTCAGGAGATGCGTTTTGACGGTGATGTCGATGGCAATCCGGAGCAAACTTCCATTACCGAGTACAGTTACAACAGCTACGGCCAATTACTGCTCACGCAAAACCGCACTTTCTTCAGCGATGGAACCACGGATAGAGAGCATAGTGACCGCCGTACTTATGGTGATTTCGGGGAAATGCTGAGCCGGCGTACCGAGAGCAGCGGGAGCAGTTACATCCTTGCTGACACCCCCGTGGTGCAGCGCTGGAGTTATCAGCAGATAGACAATGGTCTGCGTTACCTGATTGATCACTACCGGCAGATGGGGGCGCCGGCGTCACTGTCCACTGGCACTTGTAGCGGAATATCTTACGGCGGTGGCTATATCATCTGCGGAAACTGATCTCGCCACGAGCATCGCGTCGCGACAAATAAAAAGAGGCCCACAGGGGCCTCTTTTTATTTGTTGGTAAAGGTGCACATCGGATTCAGTGCATTTTCAGGCGCGGCTTCACAAAGCGGTTAGCCTGTCCGATCAGGTACAGCAGCATGGCCTTGGGCCAGCCGTGCAGGGCTGCGAGGTGCATGCGGTAGAGAGAGCGGTAGGCGAGCCCGGCGAGACGTCCCTCGATGGTCAGGCTGCCTTTGACCAGGCCGCCCATCAAACTGCCCACTGCATCGAACTTTGACAGGGATACCAGTGAACCGCGGTCTTTGTAGGTAAACGGCTGCAGCTCCGCATCGGGGTTCTCTACCAGTGCGATCAGGTTTTCGCGGGCGGTCTTCGCCATCTGTTGTGCGGCCTGGGCCCGCGGCGGCACCTTGTGCTCTGCAGAGTCAATGCAACCGGCACAGTCGCCGAGGGCGAAAATATTCGGGTCACTTTTACTGCGCAGAGACGCTTCCACTTCAATCTGGTTCTGGCGATTGACGCTGAGGCCATCCATGTCGCGCAGGAAGTCCGGTGCTTTTACGCCGGCGGCCCACACCCGGATAGCCGCGGGAATTTCCTCGCCGTCGCGGGTCACAAATCCCGTGCCGGTGGCTTCGGCCACCTGGGTGCCGGTGAGAACCCGCACACCGAGGTTGGACAGTTCCTTCTGTGAGCTGTTGCCGAGCCTCGCCGGAAGGGCGGGCAGCAGGTGCGGACCTGCTTCGATCAGGGTGACCTTGAGATCGCCGTTTTTAATGCGCCCGTAGTGCCCCATCTCGTGCACCGCATCCACCAGCTCTGCGGCCAGCTCCACGCCAGTGGCGCCGCCGCCGACAATGGCGATGGCCACATTCTCGGCGACGCGGCTTTCCAGCTGCAGGAACTGGTCCAGCAGGCGGGTGTGGAATTTCTGTGCCTGCTCGGCGCTGTCCAGGAACTGGCAGTTTTCGCGCACCCCGGGCGTATTGAAGTCATTGCTCTGACTGCCGAGGGCAAATACCAGGTAGTCATATTCCAGCTTGCGCGGCGGTACCAGCGGTTGTCCGTCTTCACTGCACACTTCAGCAAGTTCGATGGTTTTTGCTGCGCGATCAATTCCCTGCAGGCTGCCCAGCTCAAACTGGAAGCCGTTGGCGCGGGCGTGGACCTGGTAATTCAACGCGTCGAGGCTGGAGTCCAGTGCGCCGGTGGCGACCTGGTGCAGCAGCGGCTTCCAGATATGGGTACGTTTTTTATCGACCAGGGTGATTTCTGCCGCGGGCGTTTTATTGCGGCGATGAAAGTGTTTGAAAGAGAAGTGACGGCCGAGACTGGTGGCCAATTGCAGACCGCCGGCACCACCGCCGACAATTACGATTTTCTTCATGGCAGAGATTTCCTGTAGAGCTAAAAAATTGTGCTCTTCGCGCGCCCGTGCACTGCCGGAGGTCTGACTCCGGGTCGACAGGTGTCGAAAATAATTACTGATCGGGCGGCGGTCTCTGTGAAGACGCGTTCGGGAAAGCTACATTGCCTCTCCCTTAATTCTATGCGCGCAATACTAACGCACTCAGCCTGTTTGGCAACGGCCAGTTGGTTTCAACCGTAAGGGTTTTGTGGATAGCGGTAAGCGTAGGTCAGGAAATCAGCTCACTGTAGCGATTGGCCATTTTCTTCCAGTCACCACTTTGTGTCAGGTGCACTGGCTGTGGGGCGTAGGGGAGCTGATCCCGGTCTTCCGGCAGCTCGTCCACAAATCCGATGACGCTGGCGTGGCGACAGCCTGCAGCGTGCAGTGCGGCCACACAGCGCTCGGCGGCTTCCGCCGGCACCGAAGCCAGCAGGCCGCCGCAGACCTGAGGGTCCACCAGCAGCGGCAGCAGAGGGGCAGCACGCCACGCTGTGGGGTTCTGCAGCGCTGCATATGTACGGGTGTTGTGCTGGTGCAGGCTGGAGAGCAGGCCGCGCTCTGCGCAGTAAGTTGCGCCGGGCAATAATGGCAGTGCATCGGCAAACAGACTGGCGCCGAGATCCGCCTGGTACTGGCCGCTGGAGGGTTCCACTCGCTGCGGGCTGACCCGGTCGCTGCGCCACTGCAGCATTTCCAGCAAATGGCCCAGCAGCCCGTACCCACTGATGCCGGTGATGGCACTGGCGCGATTGCCGGCGAAGATCTCCGCTGCGGTAGAGTTGCTTTGCAGCATCATTTCCAGGGCCTGCTGCAGCCAGCGGCCGCGGGCCTTGCCGTGACGTTCGGCCGCGAGCAGCACGCCGGTGCCAATCGGCTTAGAAAGGATCAGGCAGTCTCCTGCACGTATGCCCGATTTCCCCAGTAATTGCTGTCGCTCCGCGGCACCACTCACCGTAAGACCCAATTGCAGCTCGGTACCTTCGAAGGTGTGCCCACCACTCAGCGTGCAGTGGTGCTGGTTCAGTTCGCGCACGGCCCCATCGAGAATCTGTTGCAGGTCGCGCACTGCCAGCTCCGGGGCCGCGGTTGGCAGGGTGACCAGCGCCTGTGCCGCCACTGGCTGGGCCTGGGCTGCGAGTACATCCGTGAGCGTATGCAGTGCCGCCAGGCGCCCGAACAGCCACGGGTCGGAGACGGGGGCGCGCATCTGTTGTGAGCGCTGTACCAGCCACTGTCCCGCGGGCAGTTGCGGTGTTACGGGTTGCTCAGAGTGGCCAGGACCTGTAGCCGGTTGCGAGGGCAGTCTGGCGAGTGTCCGCTCGAGGATATCATTGCTGATACGGGCGCCTGTACCACCGCCCTGTAGGCCTGCCACCGAGATGTTATTACGCTGTTCCAGCCCCCTGGGTTGTGGTCGCAGCAGTTGGCGTAGTAGAGAGGGTGCGGGTTGTCGCACACCGACCGGCAATGTACTGAAACGCTGCATAAAATTGCGTTCGCGCTGGTCTTTCCAGTGCCACAGGGCACTGCTGACCATGGAAAAACCGCCGCGACAGGCAAGGGCTCGGTGATTGCCGCAGGTCACCAGATGGAGCAAGTGCCGGCGCGCTTGATAGGGCTTAAGAGGTTGTTCCAGCAGGGTGGCGCGCAAGTTGTGGTAAAGCGTAGGTCCCTGGTGCAGAGCAGCACTGGCAGATTTGTTTGTGTTAGCACTGGCTGCGGATGCTTTTACCAGGCTGGCCACGTCTCCGGTGGCGAAGATATATGGATGTCGCTCGGCGCGCAGGTATTCGTCTACCTGCACAAACCCCTGGCCATCCAGTGCCAATCCGGATTGGCTCAACCATGGCGGGGCGCCAGCCTCGGTACACAGCAATATCTTGTCCATGGGAAGAAACTGCCCGTCATCACTGTGCACACCGCTGTGGGTGATCTCCGCAACCCGCCAGTTGCGGTGGGGGTGAATATTGAGACGGTTGAGCTCCCGTGCAATCAGCCTGCGGGTCAGTAGCGGGTAATCCTCGGGCAGCTTGTTACCCGCGTGCAGCAGATGTATTTCTACCCTGCCACTGTAAACGGGTTCCTCCAGGGCCGAGGATATGGCCATGGCCAGTTCACAGCCGCCGAGACCGCCGCCCACTACGCCGAGACGCAGCGGCTGGTGTTCAGTCTGGATCTGTTGCTTCAGTTGTTCCCAGTAACGGTGGAAGTGGCCGATGGGTTTGACCGGTATGGCGAGCTCTGAGCCGGGAAGTTTGCGGCACGGAGTGGCGCCGATATCCAGGGATAACAGGTCGAACTCCAGGTCCGGTCGTCCAAGCAGGGAAACTGTGCGTTCTGCCGGATCGATCTGGTGCGCACATGCCTGGATAAAGCGGGCGCCGGCGGCGCGACAGAGGCGCGGAAGGTCGATATGGATATCGCTAGCGCCATAATGACCGGCAATCATCCCGGGAAGCATTCCGGCGTAGGCGCTCTGTACCTGGGGGGAAACGAGAGTCAGGCGTACCCCGGGCAGGGGGTTCTTGGCCCACAGTTGCAGAAGAATCGCATGACTGTGTCCGCCGCCGATCAGCACGATGTCCTGATAATGTGGGTGTTCCCGCATGTTCTGTTACCTGCCTGTTTCACCGATACCTGTCGATGTACCGAGATCTTTGTAGGGCATGCCGCCGTTTACTGACTGTGACCCGCCTGCGGGGCCATTTACGTCACCGTCGCTGCGTCAATGGCGCCTGTGACAACCGGGCTAACGTTGTCGATTGAATTACGCGTTTCTGTCTGTGAATTGTTCGAAATATAAACAGTGTAATGGCGTCCCGAGGAATAGCACGGCCGTGCCGCTGGGTTTGGGGCGTTGTGGCGCGAAATTATTGGAGTGACAGGGCTTGGGCCCTGCGCCGCCGAATAAAAATAGTCAGATGTCGGATTCGACGACATCCGCCCGCAGCGCACTGGTCTTTACTGTAGGAAGCGCGCAGTTTCCGAATTCACAATAGCGGCTGCGCGAAATTCTTTGTGCGCCGAGTATAGATGTCCACTTCGCCCGCCAATCAGTCCGCCGAATACCGAGGGAGCCACCGCCTGCTGTGGGGGGTGTTATTTTTCCTGTTACTGATTGGCGCACTGAATATCTTCCTTTCTGCGATCCTACCCGGGGCGGTACAGCGCTGGTTGCACGAGCGCGGTCTCGAGGCGCAGATTCAGCACATGGAAATTTCCTTGCCGCGGCTGCGTGCGCACCTGCGCGGGGTTGAAGTCCGCAATGAATTCGAGCGCGGATTCAATGCGCGCGAGGCAACCCTCGGGCTCAGCTGGTGGAAGCTGCTGCAGGGCAAGATCCACGTCAAACAGGTGGAGCTTGAAGGCGGGTATATGGACCTCGAGTCCGAGCCCAGCGAGCACGGCCGAGTGTGGGAAATTGGCGGCTGGCGGCTCAAGGAAGGCGGAGAGAAGAAGCCCAGGCATTGGCGGGTGGATCTGACCGCCGCAACCCTGCGCGATATGGTGGTCTGTTACCAGCACAAGCCCCAGTGGAATTCCCCCAGCTGTGCGCGATTTGGTGAGCTTGCCCTGGATGATTTTTTTGTTAGCGGGCTCCGCGAAAAAGCTGGAGAGCCGCTGCAGTTTTCCATCGGCGCCGACGAGCTGGCGCTGGAAAACCTGTTGGCCTGGGATGAAATCCCTCAGATAGATTCGGGTGCGGGTGTTGGCAGCAAAACCCAGGAGCCGGGGGAAGGCGATATGCGCAAATCCGCGCAGGAACACCCCACTATCGCGGTGGTGCGCCTGAAAACACGGAATATCCAGTTTGTCCGCCCGGACAATCTGCTGAGCGTGACAGAACTGTCTACCCGCAAGTTTGGCGGCTGCCCACCCCAGCGCTGGGCGGACGCGGTTCCGGGGTTGCAGAAAACCATTGGCCACTGCGCCACCACACGTCGTTTGCAGCTGCGGGGACCGGCGAGCTTTTCTTTTGGCAAACAGTCGGAAATTGCCTGGCACAGGATCGACGGCCAGGAAGTGCGGCTGCGCTATCGCAATCGTCGCCATCCCAACTGGCATGCCGAAACAATCGCGATCAATGACTTTGACTTCCTGCGTGAAGACAAGTCTCTGCAATGGCTGAGTGCCGGTGCCAGCGGTTTTTCCTGGTGTCCCAACCGCCTGCGAACCGTCTCCTCTGTCGACGGCGCTCATCACTACTGTCTGCGCGCCGGCAGCCTGCGTTTGCCGCAGCCCACCCGGTTTGAGTGGCGGGAAGGGTTTGCCGTCGACCTCGCGGAGGCGAGCCTGGGACAGGGCACATTGGTGGACCTGGACACCGATCGTCAGCAGGCGGACCCGTTAAATACCAATATGCTACGTCTCGGCAAGTTGCAGTACCGCAATGACCGTCGTCGCCTGCAACTGCAAAACCTGTCTCTGGACGGCGCATCCGGCTGTATTCCGGGGCAGCTGTGGGGTGAGCGGGACCACTGTGTTGTGCTCAACCAATTAAATTTGCCACAAGATTTTGCGATGCAGTTTGCCCGCAAACTGCCGCGAGACCATCTCCCCGCACAGGGCTGGGCGCTGGACAGTGGGCCGCTCACGTTGGAAAAACTGAAGCTCAGCGACGGACGGGATGGTCCCGAGCATCAGGTGTCGATCGTGGACCTGAACTGGCGTCGTCTTGAGCTTTCGCAACAGGAAAAGCGCTATCTGCTGGAGGATATCAACCTCGAGAAACTCACCGGATGTGTGCCGGAGGGGCTGTTGCCCCAGCGGATGTCTCCCCTGTGTAGTCGCGCGGCACAGCTGCAAGGAAAGGGCGACTTTGTCTTTGCGTTGACGCCATCACCCTACATGGTGCTGGGCGAGCTGAGCCTGGCGTCACTGTTGTTGTCGGACCAGCTGGCTGACGATGCGAGTAAGCAAACCGGATTGATGCTGCGCCAGCTGCATACCGGCAACGGTTTTTTCCGCATACGCGACCAGCAATTGAAGCCTGGTGAATACTTTGCCAGTGAAGACGAACACGGCTGGTTCCCCGGTGAAGAGCATGCAGGTAGTGATAGCAATGCTTCAGACGACGGCCGCGAAAAAGGACTTCTGCCCGAGGAGCGGTTGGCTCTCGAGCGGGCGCGGCAGCAGGCTCTGGAAAGCCGCCACATAGAGAATATTGGCGCCAATATTGTCGCGCGCCAGACGGAACTGGAACTCGCCTCCCTGTCACTGACCGCGCTGGACGGCTGCCTGCCGCTTTCCTGGCAGGCCATAGCCGGAGGCTCTGACCCTGAATATCGTCCCGAATGTTTTGCGGTTCACAATCTGCGGCAGCATCAGCCACTGCACCTGAAACTGGATAGACAGCGACCTACCAGCGCCAATGACGGTGGCCGTTTGCGCGTGGCCTTTCGTGCGGCGGATCTCAGCCTGGAATCCGCCGACGTGAAAAGTGCCAGTGGCAACGATCTGTTGGCCCTTACTCAGTTACTTCTGCCGCGGGCGGATTTCCGCCTGCAGTCCCGGCCGGTTCGCATGCGGCTGAATCTCCCTGGAGCAGCGTTGGGTATCGCGGACTTCTGCTTCGGCGATAAACGCTGTATCGAGGTGGAAACACTGCGTACCGGTGATCGCTTCTCCCTGGACTACGGTCGCGATCGATTCAGCGCGGATCTCAACAACCTGGTGCTGGATCACTTTGCGCTCAGCGGCGGCAAGGATGACATCACGATCGAGGTTAAAAAGCTGCTCGGCCTGGGACTCTACGCCAACCTGCCGCGCACCCCCGGCGCCCGTGCCGACTGGAAAATCACCCAACTGCAGGCCCAGACCGTTGCTACCTGCTGGCCGCAAAGTGGGGAGCCGGAGCGCATGTTGCCGCGTTGTGTACGCGGTCAGCGTTTCAGTTCTGAAAACGGAGGAATTTCGGTAGCGAATCTGTCTCTGCACCATCGACTGCAAGACCCGCCCCAGTTGCAGTTGGGTGCATTGCAGGTAGCAAAGATCGGGCTGGTGCAGGCTGCACCACCTGACCTCCCGGTACAGCTGAACCTGCACGATCTGCGGGTCGATAGTGTCACGGGTTGCGGACTGAATGACTGGCTTGCCGCAGCGCAGTTGCGGGGAGAAGGCAGTGGCCGCTGGCGGGGTTGTGTGTCTTCCGGAAGCCTGCATCTTGGCGGCGACAATCTGGTCAGCCTGGGTGGTGCTGGAGAAATGTCACCGGGAGATGAAGCAGACCGCCTCTCCCTGGGGCCATTGCAGGCAGCAAACCTGAAGTTATTGCCGGCTCCGGCACAGGTGGGGGCGTCTCCGATCATGCAGCTCGACTATATCGAGTGGCAATCCATGCGCTGGGCAGGGGGCGCTCGGGTGAGAGTGGAAGACCTGCTGGCGCGGGATTTTTCCGGTTGCCTGCCGGGCAGCGATGGTAGCTCCACCTCGGTGAAGGATCCCCTGTGCTTTTCCTTCCGACAACTGATGGTGGAAGGGCGGCAGGAACTGGCAATGACAGACGCGCTACGTGCCAGCGGGAAAGTTGCGCTGGAGGATTTCGCATTTCGCCAGGGAGACCGCAAGCGGGTCGGCTTTACCCACCTGGGGGTGAACGGGCTGGTATTTTCCTCTGACGCCGTGGCGCTGAAACAGGGCGAAGTCACCGGACTCAATGGCTGTCTCGAGCCTTTCAAACTTGGGGAAAAGTCTCTCGCACCCTGCTACGAGGTGGGTCGTATTTCCATGGGCAGCGAGCACAAGGTGTTGCTGGGCAGTCTGCGCAGTGGCAGGGCTCAACGGCAGTTTAGGGATATCAAAGTGGATGGCGTACGGATTACCCAGCGGGGTTTCCCTGCGGGCCTGCCATCCCAGTTACTGCATATCGCGACGCTGGAAGCGGATGTACTGGCATTTGGCGACCGGGAACTGGTGGCGCAAAACCTGCAGCTGGAGAACGTGAGCAGCTGTGTCCCGGAAGGATACATCAAGGGGGTACGTCATTGTTTCAATTTGGAGAAGGCGCTTACCTCAGGACGATTCGGCTTTGAGCAACGTCAGTTGTCCCTGACCCTCGCGAAGCTGGAAAATTTACTGGTGCTGGATACTGCCGGCGACCAGTTGTTGGAAAGCGCTTATGTGGAAATTCGCGAACTCAGCGTGGCCAAACAGGCCATCCGTCTTTTGTTTATGGAAATCGCCGATAGCCGGGTATTCCGGCGCGATGAGCGCGCCCAGGAATTCGTCAATCACCAGTGGAATACGGAAATTGAAGCCCTGCGCGTCAGCCAGTTTGAATATTTCCCGCCGGAAAAGATTTTGCAGATCGACACTGTAGACCTGATTCGTCCGCACAGTATCCTGGCCCGCGGGCGGCAGGGAGACCTGGGTGCCTGGGAGCGCTTTCGCAGTACATCGCCAGAGCTGGAAAACTATCAATATAAACGGGGCGATATTGCGCGCAAAGCCAACCGGTTTAAGTACCGGGTTCGACAGCTATATGTCGACCGAGGGAAGTTTTTGTGGCTCGACAGCGCCCACGAACAACAGGCCAGGCTTCCCATACGGCGCATCAATTTACTGCTGAGCGGCTTGAGTAATTATCACGATGATCCACCAGCGCTGCTGGTCTTTAACGCGCGGCCCGGAGGTTTCAGTGAAATGCACCTGGCGGGCAAGGTAGATCTGCTGGACAACAACCACTGGGACGGTGGGTTACTCGGCTATGTTGAAGGCGCCAACTTGATTCCGGCTACGCCCTACATGGCTTCTCTGCTCGGGTACAAAATTCTGCAGGGGCAGCTTGATGCTGAGCTGAACCTTAAGGTCGATGACAACCAGGTCGATGCCTTGGCAAAAATGGATCTGCAGAAAATCAAGGTGAGACGGGTTCGTGACAGCGACCACCTGAATGTGAAGAAAAGTATCATCCCACTGGGTCTGGCGCTGGCACTGTTGAAAGATGGTGACGGAGACGTGCGCTTCGATATGCCGGTAACCGGTGAGCTCTATGATCCTCAATTCTCTTTCAGCTTTATATTCAGCGATTTACTACAGCGTGCCATTCTCGAAGCACTGTTCGCCTACTTTACGCCGGTAGGTTTTTACAGTCTCGCCAAGCTGGCTTGGGCGCGTTTCCGCGCTGTCAGTTTTTCCGACCTTGAATTCGCCCCCGGCAGCGATACCCTGAGTGCGACGGCAAAACTCCAGCTGGACGGTATGGTGGAAAAAATGCGCGACAACGACAAGGCGCGACCAGGAATTTGCGGCGTGTCTACCGCCAGGGATCTGGAAAACATGTTTCCTCATGAAATTGGTGCCATGCGCGGTGCGGGGGAAGTTCGCGAAAACTTTTACAAGGAACCGCCGCGGGGCATTCGTGAGGAATTGCTGCGCTTGTCCAACCGTCGTAGCCGTAACGTACAGAAATACCTGATCGAGGCCGGACTGGATCAGGAGGACTTTATCCAGTGCGCGCCCGATTACATTGGCACCGATACAGATGAGCCGCGGGTGGAATTTTCCAACTGAGCAGAATCTTAAACGGTGAGCAAAATGGAATACCAGAGCAGGAGAGAACTCATGGCCAGAAATCTCACCCAACAGCTTATCGAACAGCATCTTGTCAGCGGCAAGATGACCCCCGGCGAGGCGGTTCAGCTGAAAATCGACCAGACGCTGTGCCAGGATGCCACCGGTACCATGGTGATGCTCGAATTCGAAGCGCTGGGGTTGCCGAAAGTAAAAACCGAGCTCTCTGCCCAGTATGTGGATCACAACCTGATACAGGCGGATTTCAAGAATGCTGATGACCATCTCTTTTTGCGCAGCGCCAGCCGCAAATGGGGTATCTGGTTTTCACGGCCTGGCAACGGTATCAGTCACGCGGTGCATATGGCTTGTTTTGGCATTCCGGGTAAAACCCTGCTGGGCTCGGATAGTCACACCTGTGCCGGCGGTGCCATGGGGATGCTTGCCATGGGCGCGGGCGGGTTGCAGGTAGCTCTGGCAATGGCCGGGCTGCCATTCTCCCTGGTGATGCCGGAGGTGATTGGGGTTGAAGTGAGCGGCAAGTTGCCGCCCTGGGTAAGCGCCAAGGATGTGATTCTGGAGATGTTGCGTCGCTACGACGTAAAGGGCGGGGTTAACAAGGTTTTCGAGTACTATGGCCCGGGCCTCGACAATCTTACGGCCATGGATCGGCACGTTATCGCCAATATGGGGCAAGAGATGGGCGCGACCGCAAGCGTATTCCCCGCGGATGAAAATTTGCGTGCATTTCTGCGCCAGCAGGGACGGGAAGAGGATTTTATTGCGCTCGCGGCAGAACAGGGCGCGCAGTACGATCAGCGCGAGCAGCTGGATCTATCCAAACTCGAACCGATGATCGCCTGTCCGTCCAGTCCGGGCAAAGTTGTTACCGTGCGTGAGGTTGCGGGCAAACCCATTTACCAGAGTTATATCGGCTCGTCGGCGAATCCCGGGCTGCGTGACTTCGCAATTCCCGCGAAAATGGTCGAGGGAAAAAACGTCCCCCAGGAAATCTCCCTGGACATCAACCCTACCAGCCGCCAGTTACTGGAAGAACTCAGTCACAGCGGCGACCTCAACCGTTTGTTACAGGCAGGGGCACGGTTGCATCAGACCGGATGCAACGGTTGTATTGGTATGGGGCAGGCACCGGCCAGTGGACGTATCAGCCTGCGTACGGTGCCGCGGAATTTCCCCGGTCGTTCCGGTACCAAGGAAGATCAGGTCTACCTGTGTAGCCCGGAAACCGCCACTGCAAGCGCGCTGGCTGGCGTGATCACCGATCCTCGGGATATGGATATGGACTACCCGGCGTTTGTCGAGCCGGAAAAGCTTCAGGATATGCGTCCGTTGATGCTCGCGCCGCGCGATACCACCGATGAGATACCCGTAGAGCTGGAAAAAGGACCTAATATCCAGCCCTTGCCCGAGTTTGATCCCTTACCGGAAGTGCTCAGCGGTCCGATTATTCTTAAGACGGGTGACAATGTCTCCACCGACGAGATTCTCCCGGCGGGTACAGATATCCTGCCACTGCGCTCGAATATTCCCGCGATCAGTCACTATACCTTTTCCCGCATTGATGAAACCTTTTACCAGCGAGCCAAAAAACTCAATGCCGACAGCTTTGTGATCGGTGGGGATAACTATGGCCAGGGCTCCAGCCGAGAGCACGCGGCGATTGCTCCGCGTTACCTCGGGGTGCGCGCGGTGATCGCTGTTTCCATGGCGCGTATTCACCGTCGCAACCTGATCAACTTCGGCGTGGTCCCCCTGTTATTTAAGCAGCCTGCGGACCTGGCACGCCTGAATCAGGACGATATGCTGGAAATCGATGACCTCCCACAGCAATTACAATCCGGTCGCAAGATTGTGATCAAGCTGGCTGGGGGTAAAGAGCTGGAAGTGACGCACAATATGGGGGAGGAAGAGGTGGCAACGGTAATTGCCGGAGGCCTGATCGATTACGTGCGTAAAAGCCATCTGCAAGGATGAGAAGAGCATACATTAAGCGGAAAATACTTCTTTCAGACGAGGTAAACGCTCGCACATTACTTCAGGATGGACACTGGGATAATGTGAGCGTCGCGCCGTCAATACACCGGTGTGTACTCCTGCCCGTAACTGCTCGATAAAATCAACATGGGCCATGGGTATGATCAGAAAGAAAAAGCTTCGCGCGGATATCCTGCGGCTGAATCCGCGCGAGGATGCCTGCCAAATCGCACGATTGATTGTGTGCGATGGTTTTCTATGGGATTTCAATCGCGCGCTGGAAATGGCTCTGTTCCGCACCTTCGCCTCGCCAGGTATCAGCGGCTTGTTGGCGCGCACCGGCGAGTTTTCCCGCAATGGCCAGAAACGCTATGACGATACGAGCCTGTTGATGCTGCAGTTACTGCGCCATGGCTACGATAGTCCACAGGGACGCGCCGCACTGCAGCGGATCAACCAGACCCACGCCCACTTCTTTATTAGCAACGACGATTACCTGTTTGTTCTCTCCACCTTCATGCTGGACCCGATTGACTGGATCGCACGGTTTGGCTGGCGACGCCTGAGCGAGCATGAGAAAATGGCTTTGTTTATATTCTGGCGCAATGTGGGTGAGCGTATGGGAATCAAGTCGATTCCCGACTCGCTGGAGAGTATGCGCCGTTTTAGCGGTGAATACGTGCAGGAAAATTTCCGCTTTCACGACAGTAACCGGGTGGTTTCCACGGCGACCTTCACTGTGGTGGAATCCTGGTTGCCCCGGCGTCTCAGGCCGTTTGTGCGACCGGTGTCCGCGGTATTATTGGATGAGTCGACGCGCAGAGCGGTACAGCTGGAGGCGCCTGGTCGGTTTATGGCCTTCATCGTGCCGGCTGTGCTTAAAATGAGGGGTCGCTGGCTGGCTGTGTTCGGGCGCTCCGGGGAACCGGACTGGCCCGACGGTTGCCGGACCTACCCAAAGGGCTACATGGTTGAGACACTCGCGCCCGCATCCCTGTTGGCAGTGGAGCGTAAGCAACGGGAGTTACCCTCAGAAAGCATTTGGGATCCGGAGTGTAATAAGGTGTGATCGCCCTGGAGGGGACAGCAGTGTGCAGCAAGTAAAAATTCAGGTCGACGACTTGAGTGATGGCGCAATTATCCAGTTGCTCGAGGCGCATCTCGCCGAGATGCGCCTTTATTCACCGCCTGACAGTATCCATGCGCTGGATACCCCGGCGATGAAACATTCGTCGATCACATTCTGGGGAGCGCGAGTTGATGGTGAGCTGGTCGCCTGTGGTGCGTTAAAGCAGCTTTCTCCCGAGCACGGAGAAATTAAATCCATGCGCACGGAGAAAAATTTTCTGCGGCAGGGAATCGCTGCCAGATTACTGGAGCGTATTCTGCAAGAGGCGAAATCCCGATGCTATAAACGGGTAAGCCTGGAGACCGGGACAAATGAGGCTTTTGCTCCAGCGGTCAGCCTGTATCGGCGCTTTGGTTTCGAAGATTGCGGCCCGTTCGGAACCTACCTTCCGGACCCCTTTAGTCGCTTTTTATCCAAGTCCCTTTAATCACTTGCTTGGCATCTTCCTTGCGGCGAGTTGTGCCAGTTAACATTAGCAACCTCTGCTGTCACAACTTTCCGCCAAATCTTCCTGTGAAAATTCCTGTCCGCAACTGGTACTTTGGAACCAGTTTGTCGAATTCTTGAGTCACTGCTTTTGATACTGAAGGGTAATTCCGCCTGCAGCCCGGGTTGGCGCGATTAAGAACGTGACCCTACAGGTCTTTTATGGCTTTATTGCGTCGCCCATGGGGCTAAATGTCACTTTTCACCAAATTTGTGCAACAGGCGGTGTCGGGTGAGGCAATACAGGAATTAGAAACAGGGAGAGTGAAGTGGCCATTACCTACTATCGATTGGGGCCGCAGCGGCGCCTACATGAGATAATTTTTGCCGGCAGCCACGATGCGGCTATTACCTCCGGCAAAAGTAACGTGCAGACCCAGGACCTGAATATCCTGGAGCAGGCCCGAGTCGGAGTGCGACTGTTTGACCTGCGTATTCTCACCAAAGGTGGAAAGCACGGCGCGAAACAATACGCTTATCACGGCAGCGGCAAAGGTGCGAAAGATCGCACCATGAAAAGCAATATCACCAACAAAACCCACGATATTTCCGTCTACAACGGCATGTTTTATGGTTCCACCGGAATTTCTCTGGTGGATATCCTGAATCAAGCGAAAACCTTCGTTACCGATAAACTGACCAGCAAGGAATTCCTGATACTCAAGTTTGATAAGTGCACGAACTGGGAGTTGATCGCGGAGACCTGTATCGCCATTCTTGGCAACAATATTTTCAAATACCACCAGAATGTCGAATTCAGCAAACTCACGCTGGAAGACCTGGCCGGCAAGGTAGTTTGCGTTTTTAACGAGGGCGCACTGAAAAAGGCGGGAGTCACATCCGGCCCGCAGGACGGCATCCTCAGTTTTCGTTCACTGAAAGCCAAAAAAGGGGCCAACAAAGCCTACGTACCGAATTTTCCGGGGATGCAGTATTTCGGCAAGGGCGGCACCAATATCAAGTACATCTGGAAAACCAAGCGTGACAAGCGCAAGGAAAACTACACCAAACAGCAGAAAATCATGCTGCAGATGGCCTGCTCGAACGATATGCAGTCGCCCAATGTGCTGGGCATGATGTATTGGACGGCGACCGGTTTGAGCCACAGTATCAAGGAACGTGACGATGTGCTGTGGAATCGCACCGGGGTACATAAGATGAGTGAGCTCTGGCGCAGCGGCCTGGAGGCGTCAATTGGCCACCAGTTGGAACAGGAGCGTATCAAGTGCCTGGAGTGGGGCGGCAAGATGCGTATGAAGGCATTTTTCCCCAATATTGTGATGGTGGATTTTGCCAACTTCGACAAGTGCAAAACCATCTACGACCTGAACACGCTGAAAGACGATATGTTGGCCCGGGCGTATGAAACCTATATGGGATTCAATTCGGATCAGCAGGTTAAAGGCAAGAGCCCCGTGCGCCGTCCGGTACCAGTTTAATGCGATTTACCCCCGCGGCCGGCTTGTTGTAACGATTCGGTCGAGGCGCAGCCTTTCCCGCGAGTCAAACAGTCGCCGGGTACACAGCGCCACCGCCGCGAAGGTGCCGAACCCGGTGCCCGCGGTGATGGTGAACATGATCAGAATCTGATATTTCACGGCCAGCGCCGGAGGACTTCCGGCGAGTATCTGGCCGGTCATCATCCCCGGCAGCGATACGATGCCGGCTGCGGCCATCGCGTTGATGGTGGGCATCAGTCCCGCGCGCATGGCATCGCGACGCAGCTGGGCGCTGGCCTGCTTCCAGTGCTCCCCCAGCATTAGCCTCCCCTCGATTTCCCCGCGGGCCCGACGCGCGCCCTCCGTCAACCGTTCCAATCCCAGCGCCACGCCGGTCATGGTATTGCCGAGCAGCATGCCGAGGAGAGGAATGGCGTATTGCGGGGTATACCAGGGCTCGGGCCCGATGATTACCACCAGCGTCAGTACCGTGATACTGAATGCAGAGATAAACATGGAGAGGGTGCCGATACCGAAGCTCCAGCCTCCGCGCAGGCGGTAGCGCTGCCGGGCCACCACTTCGCGCCCGGCCAGTAGCAGCATGACAATACCCATCAACGCCACCCAGTGCAGGCTGCCTGCGGCGAACAGGGTTTCCAGTACCAGGCCGATCAAAGCCAGTTGAATAGCCGTGCGCGCCGCGGCAACCAGCAGAGAGCGGCCGATTTTCAATTGTGCCAGCCAGGTACAGGCCGCCAGTGCCAGCACCAGCCCGGCGGCAATCCCCAGGTGCCACCAGCTGAGGTCGATGACATTCACGGTTTCAGCTCCCTCGGCTGCAGCCGTCGGTCTTCAATATGAAAATGCCGGTCTGCTACCCGCTGAATCTGGTCCTCACGGTGGGCTACCCACAACACGGGTAATAGCCTTTCGCGGATCTGGTTACACAGCCATTGCTCTACCTGCATAGTGCTGTCTTCGTCGAGGTTGGCGGTGGGTTCGTCGAGCAGAAGGGCATGGGGTTTGTATTGCAGAGCGCGGAGTACTGCCAGACGCTGTTTCTCCCCGGATGACAGACGGGCTACCGGCCACTCGAATGCCTGCGGGCTGATGCCCAGTGCGCGCAGTGCGTCCTGCTGATCGTGGTGGAAATGCTCGCCCACGGTTTCAAACCACCAGTGGCTTTCCGCCGGTACCATCATCACCGCCTTTCGCCACTGATGCGCGGGGAGATCGGCCTGTGCCTGTTTACCCAGCAGGACACTGCCACAGTGCGGCTCCAGGTCAGCGATCGCGCGCAACAGGCGACTTTTTCCACAGCCCGAAGGGCCTGACAGGCACACGATTTCTCCGGTGGCAATTTGCAAGTCGGTCGCTTCCAGCTCGCCCACGGAGAGGCCGCGCAGCACCAGCCCGCTTGTGCTTTGCTCAGCCAAACTGGCCGACACCTTTGGCCATCAGTGCCGCGCACAGGGCCATGCCAGCCATGGCGGTGAGCTCTGCATGTACGCAGATACGCAGCCTGCGCAGTTGTTTGGGAGGCAATTGCGGCAGCTCGCCCTGTTTCAGGGATTTGCTCCAGCGCAGGAATTGAATTGTCGGGTAAATGGAAAGGAGGGCGGCGATAGCAAACAGGGTGAGCTTGCCGTGGAAGGCCACATTGTGGAAATAATAGGCGGCCCCTTTTTCAAAATAAAATACCCGCATCACGCCCACTACCAGCAGAGTGAGTGCCGATAGCCCCAGGATCCGGTCGACAATCTGCAATTTGCGCGCGTTCTGCAGTGTCAGCGGCTGGCCCAGTATCACCAGCTGGACGGTAAGCGTCACCGCGAGCGCGAGGAAAGCCAGGTGGTGCAGGCAGGCAAACAAGACGGACATCGTGGGGCATCCTTGCTGTTGTGCGCGGGTATATGGCGCGGTATCGATGAGCAGAGGTGTTTTTATCAGGAATGCCCCGAGTAGCGCAATGCAGCGGTGCCGGGCCCCAGGCCTTTGAACCACCAGCCGGTGTCCGCCATAATCCCCCCTCTTCGAACAAAATAACGAGACTCTCGCAGTATGACCGAGCCCTCTGTCTTTGAAGCGTCAGAACGCCAGAACCTGGCGGAGTACACCGAGAAGGCGTATCTGGACTATTCCATGTACGTAATCCTCGATCGCGCCCTGCCTAATATCGGCGACGGCCTCAAGCCGGTTCAGCGCCGCATTGTCTACGCCATGAGCGAGCTGGGCCTGAAGAACACGGCCAAGTACAAGAAGTCCGCCCGCACCGTGGGCGACGTCATCGGTAAGTACCATCCCCACGGCGACAGCGCGGTGTACGAAGCGATGGTGTTGATGGCGCAGCCGTTCAGCTATCGCTATCCGCTGGTGGATGGCCAGGGCAACTGGGGTTCCCCGGATGATCCCAAGTCGTTCGCTGCCATGCGGTATACCGAATCCCGTATGGGCAAGTACTCCGAAGTGCTGCTGTCTGAACTGGGGCAGGGCACCGTGGACTGGCAGGCCAACTTCGATGGCACCATGGATGAGCCCGCGGTGCTGCCTGCTCGGGTACCCAATATCCTGCTGAATGGCACCACCGGTATCGCGGTGGGCATGGCCACGGATATTCCCCCGCACAACCTGCGCGAGGTGGTGGATGCCACCGTGCATATGCTGGAGAACCCCAAGGCCACGGTCAGTGAGCTGTGCGAGTTTATCCAGGGCCCGGACATGCCCACCGAGGCGGAGATCATCTCTCCCCGCGCTGATCTGCAGAAGATGTACGAGACCGGCAAGGGCTCGGTGAAGATGCGCGCGGTATGGACCCGCGAAGATGGCGATATCGTGATTACCGCGCTGCCGTACCAGGCCAGCGGCTCCAAAGTGCTGGAGCAGATCGCGGCACAGATGCAGGCGAAGAAGTTGCCAATGGTGGCCGACCTGCGGGATGAGTCCGATCACGAGAATCCCACGCGTCTGGTGATCGTGCCCAAGTCCAACCGGGTGGACCTGGATCAGGTGATGAACCACCTGTTTGCCACCACCGACCTGGAGAAGAGCTACCGGGTCAACCTGAACATGATCGGCATCGACGGTCGCCCGCAGGTGAAGTCCCTGGACAAGATCCTGACCGAGTGGCTGAGCTTCCGTACCGTCACCACGCGCCGTCGCTTGCAGTTCCGCCTCGATAAGGTCGAAAGGCGACTGCACCTGTTGGCCGGTTTGCTGGTTGCGTTCCTGAATATCGATGAAGTGATCGAGATTATCCGCACCCACGATGAGCCAAAGCAGGAGCTGATGCGTCGCTTCGAGCTCAGCGATGTGCAGGCGGAATATATCCTCGATACCAAGTTGCGCCAGTTGGCCCGCCTCGAGGAGATGAAGATCCGCGGCGAGCAGGCAGAACTGGAAAAAGAACGCGATACCCTCACCAAGACCCTGGATAGCGCGCGCCGCCTGAAAACCCTGATCAAAAAGGAACTGTTGCAGGCCGCCGACGAGTTCGGCGATGAGCGCCGTTCGCCGATCGTGCAGCGCGAGGAGGCCAAGGCGTTCAACGAGGCTGACCTGCTGACCTCGGATCCGATTACCGTGGTGCTGTCCGACAAGGGTTGGATTCGCCAGGCCAAGGGCCACGAAATCGATCCGACTTCACTCAGTTACAAGGCGGGGGATGGCTTCAAATACGCCGCCCGCGGCAAGAGTAACCAGCCCGCGCTACTGCTCGACAGTACCGGGCGCAGTTACGCCATTGCCGCGCATACCCTGCCGTCGGCGCGGGGCCAGGGCGAACCGCTTTCCGGGCGTATCAATCCGCCGTCGGGGGCCACTTTCGAAGGCCTGCTGATGGGGGCAGACGATCAGAAAGTCCTGCTGGCCAGCGATGCCGGTTACGGCTTTATCGCCAAATATGCGGATCTTCAGTCGCGCAACAAGGCGGGCAAGGCCATGCTGAGCCTGCCGAAAAATGCCCGCGTGCTGCCGCCACAAGAAATCGAAAACCCGGATGAGGCGCTGCTCGCAGCAGTAACCAGCGAGGGTCGCATGCTGGTGTTCCCGGTTTCCGAACTGCCGGAACTGTCCAAGGGCAAGGGCAACAAGATCATCAACATCCCCGCGGCCCGCGCCGCCAGCCGTGAGGAATTTGTGGTGGGCATTGCGGTGCTGGAGGGCAGCGACCAGCTGCTCGTTCACGCCGGCAAGCGCCATACCAAGATCAAGATCGCGGAGCTGGAGCACTATCAGGGGGAGCGGGGCCGTCGCGGCAACAAGCTGCCGCGTGGATTCCAGAAGGTAGACAAGGTGGAAGTTCAGAGGAAGTAACCTGCGCTCCCGTCAGGATGAAAAAGCGGCCAATCGGCCGCTTTTTTTATGCATCAAGGTTCACTCCTGAAACTGATGAGTCAGCAGTTCGCTTGCGAAATTAGTAAGCATGCTTACAATAAGCTCACTTAGCCCGGGACAAGCTCCTGTGCGCCCCACAATCTCTCAAGTGAAAAATGAATAAATCCGACATCGCGGCGCAGCTGGGTTTTGAGCTGCACACCACCGCACGCCTGTTAAAACGAAACTTTGATCGCCGCGCGAAGACCCACGGGCTGACCCGTGCGCGCTGGCAGGTGCTGTGGATTCTCAATCGAAACGAGGGCATGAAGCAGGCGGAGCTCGCCGAACGCATGGATGTGGCGCCGATTACGCTGACCCGCCAGATCGACCTGCTGGAAGCGGAGGGCTTGGTGGAGCGCCGGCAGGACCCCCAGGACCGCCGATGTTTCCGGATTTATCTGACAGCGGCTGCGGCACCGGTGCTCGAGATCCTGCAGGGGCTCGCTGCGGAAACTCGCAGCCAGGCCCTGTCGGGAATCACTGCCGAAGAACAACAGCAGTTGATGAACTTGTTGGGCCGGGTGCACCAGAACCTGAGCCGAGAGGAGGTGGTCAGTGACTGAGCCAGCCCAGAACAAAATCGAGGAAAACGATTCCGTGGAAAGCAGTGCAGAGCAAAAACAGAAATCCCGTCGTATCGGCTTCGCCCTGGGGCTTGTGGTGGCCGGAGCCGTGACGGCCTGGGCCATCTGGGGTGGTGGCAGCAGCGTGCACACGGAAAATGCCTATGTAAAGGCGGACAAGATCGCCCTGGCTCCGGAAGTGAGCGGCATTGTGGCCGAGGTCGCGGTGCGCGCGAATCAGGCAGTGAACAAGGGCGACCTGCTGGTACAGCTGGACGATACTCCGTTTCGGCTCGCGGTTGCTGAAGCCGAAGCGCATCTGGCACAGGTAAAAAATCAGGTGCACGCCCGTCAGGCCGAGTACGCAGAAGCGGAAGCTGAGTTGCAACAGGCGCAGACAGACGCGGAGTTTTTCCGGCGCCAGCTGGAGCGCAACGAAAAACTGGGCAAGGTGGCACTATCGGAATCCCAGCTGGACGAATCCCGCCAGAAGCTGGATCAGGCGCGTGCGCGCATCGCGATCAGCTCTGAAAAACTCGCGAGCCTGCGCGCGGAACTGGGCGGGAATTCCCAGGTGCCACTGGAGCAGCAGGCGGATGTCATGGTGGCCCAGGCCCAGCTGGACAAGGCCCGTTACCAGCTGTCGCGCACGCGCATCGTTGCACCGGTTGCCGGTGTCATCGCCAACGAGGCGCCACAGGTGGGAGAAATGGCTCCGGCGGGGCTGTCTGTGGTGAGCATGCTCGGCACCGAGGCCATGTGGGTGGAAGCCAACCTCAAGGAAACCCAGCTGGAAAAAGTGCGCGCGGGCCAGCAGGCAGAAATTACCGTCGACGCCTATCCCGGTGTCAAATTCCAGGCTTTGGTAGAAAGCCTCAGTGGCGCCAGTGGCAGTGAGTTCGCGTTGATTCCGCCGCAAAATGCGAGCGGCAACTGGGTAAAGGTGGTACAGCGTGTGCCGGTGCGCCTGCGACTGCTACCCGCGGAAGATCGACCGGTGCTGCGCGCCGGTATGAGTGCGGAAGTCGAAATCGATATCTCTGAAGACAACAAGCTGGTATCCGCCCGCGCGACCGATGCCAGCGGCGGCCGGGTTGTGCTGGCGCCATGAGCACCGGGGTAAGCGGCGCGGCAGGCACCGGCAGCGGCGCGCCGATGTCGGCAGCGCGGGCTTCCGGCGGCGAGGCGATGATCACGGTCAGTATCATGCTGGCCACCATCATGCAGGTGTTGGATACCACCATCGCCAACGTGGCCCTGCCACATATGCAGGGCAGTCTGGGCGCGAGCAGTGACCAGATCACCTGGGTGCTGACTTCCTATATCGTCGCCGCTGCGATCATGACTCCCCCGGTGGGCTACCTTGCCCAGCGCTTCGGGCGCCGGCAGGTATTCCTGTGGTCGGTAGGTGGCTTCACCATCTCCTCCATGTTGTGCGGCCAGGCGGGCAGCCTGAATGAAATGATCCTGTGGCGGCTGCTGCAGGGTGTCTTCGGCGCTTCCCTGGTCCCCCTTTCCCAGGCCACGCTGCTCGACACCTTTCCCAAAGAAAAACACGCATCCGCCATGAGTATCTGGGGGGTGGGAGTAATGATCGGCCCGGTGCTGGGGCCAACACTGGGTGGCTGGCTGACGGAGTATTACTCCTGGCGCTGGGTGTTCTATATCAACCTGCCGTTTGGCATCCTCTCCATGCTCGGGATCTATTTCTGCGTGCCGGAAAGTGAAACCCGCAAACAGCGCTTCGACAGCCTTGGTTTCGGGCTGCTGGCGCTGGCGGTAGGTGCACTGCAGATGCTGCTCGACCGCGGTGAGCAGGTGGAGTGGTTCGAGGCGCTGGAAATACAGCTGTACGCCATCCTTGCCGTGCTCGGTTTGTACCTGTTCGTGGTACATTCCCGCACCACCAGCAACCCGTTTCTTTCCCCGGAACTGTTCCGCGATCGCAACTATGTTTCCGGACTGCTGTTTATCTTTGTTGTGGGAATTATCCTGCTCGCCACCATGGCATTGTTGCCGCCCTTCCTGCAGCAGTGGAAGGGCTATCCGGTGGTGACCACCGGCCTTATCCTGATGCCGCGGGGCGTCGGCACCATGATTTCCATGATGGTGGTGGGCAAGCTGATGCAGCGTTTTGACGCCCGCGGGTTGATCCTGGTCGGCATGGGCCTGGTGTCATACTCCCTGTGGGAAATGACCGGGTTCAATCTGCAGGTGAGCCAGCACGACCTGATTGTCACCGGCGTGCTGCAGGGGCTTGGACTGGGACTGGTATTCGTACCGATTTCCACCCTCTCTTACGCCACCCTGGCGCCGCGCTTTCGCGGTGAGGCGACCGCGCTGTTCAGCCTGTCGCGAAATCTCGGTAGCAGTATCGGGGTATCGATTGTGATGGCAGCACTGACGCGTAATCTGTGGATCAACCAGCAGCAGCTGGGTGAGCGGGTGCAATTGCCTGCGGGTATGCTGAATGGCCTGCCGTCGGCGGATGCCATTTCCGTGCTGCCCGGTGCTGTCATGGAAGAGATCACCCGCCAGGCCGCGGAAATTGCCTACGTGAACGATTTCCAGATGCTGATGTGGATCAACATCGCGGCAATGCCACTGGTATTCCTTTTATCCAATCCGGAAAAAAGCAGCCAGGCAAAAAACTGAGTCCAAAATCGAATCAGAAATTGCCTCGCTGCTCATAGACACCTAACGGCCAGAAGCGAAAGCCGCCCTGGTGGCGCTGTGCGGAACATTTGCCGACAGGTTGTGGAGCACAGGGCCACCAGGGCGGCTGCCCCAAAGCTCTTCTATGCGGGCGGCCCGTAAAAGCGCTCTATTTAACCGGCTGCCAGGTTTGGGTACGGTAGAAAAAGCCCAGGTAACCGCGCACTTTCAGGTTGCCACCTTCTTCCCACATCTTGCAGTCGTAAACCTTGCCCTTGGTCGGGTCCAGGATCTGGCCGCCCTCGTAAATATCCCCTTTCTTCACCATATTGGTGACGATGTTCATACCAACGATTTTCTGGCCTTTCCTGTCACCGGGGCAGGCATCACACACCGTATCGTCCGGCTTCATCAGCAGGTCGACAACGCGGCCATAGTATTTACCGCCCTGTTCGTAGATTTCCACAATCGACTTGGCCTGCCCGGTTTCATCGTCGATCGTCTGCCAGCGACCCACCACATCGGCGACCGCGAGCTGGGTAGTGAGCAGCAGACTGGCAAAGGTAAGGAATAGAGTTTTCATAAAGGATCCATCGCTAAAACAGAGGGGTGACCATAGCATCATATTTGGTCGGTTTCTGCATGGGCGTTTCCATTCTAGTGTAGATGGTCATGGCTGACGCGCCCCGGGGCCGCGTCCCGCTGGCGCTGCCAAGCACCGCTATCTGTGGAATAATCCGCAGTTTTACCCAGTTAAAATAACGCTCCGGTGGCAGCTTATACCGGAAACTCGGCCAGAAGCGGATCTATGGATACTCCCAAACACGCACTCACGGTAGACAATGTCATTTTTGGTTTCGACGATGGCGAACTGAAAGTGCTGATCGTCAAGCACGGGGAGGGCGAGAGTCGCGGTCGCTGGGGGCTCCCGGGGGACTGGCTCAAGCAGGGTGAAACGCTCGAGCAGGCGGCCAGCCGGGTGTTGCAGGATCGCACCGGGGTCAAGGATATCTTCCTCGAACAACTGCACGCTTTCAGCGACCTGGAGCGGCACCCGGGGGACCGCATCATCACCGTGGCCTTCTTTGCCCTGGTGCGCTCCGATGCCCACGCACTGTCTGTTGGTAAATCAGAGATGGACGCGCAGTGGGTGAATGTGCGGGATACGCCGGAATTGATCTTTGACCACCAGCGCATATTGAGCGCCGCACTGACACGGCTCAAGCACAAGGTGCGACACGAACCCATCGGGTTCAACCTGTTGCCGGAGAAATTCACCTTGCTGGAATTACAGCGTTTGTACGAAGCGGTACTGAATATCACTCTCGACAAGCCAAACTTCCGCCGCAAAATGATGAAAATGAACCTGCTGGTTTCCACCGATGAGAAACAGTCCGGGGTCAGTTATCGCGCGGCCAACCTGTACCGTTTCGATCTCAAGGTGTACAAGGAGTTAACCGAGCAGGGTTTCGTATTCGAGGTGTAAAGCGTTCGGTTTTCGTCGAAGGAATAAAAAAAGCCCGGAGCACAGCTGCCCCGGGCCAAAGGTTTGTGAGAGAGACTACTCACCATTAGCTACCTGAAAATCCAACCATCTCCAGGCTCCGATCTCCGCGAGCTGGTTACTGCTCCAGATACTCGAAGAAATCAAAGTCGGCGGGGCAGTTGGCCCCGGAAATATCCTGGCAGGTCATACCCACAAAGGCGCCGGTAAAGCTGGCCCCCTCTCCGCGCCCCGCCTCGTCAGACACAATGCTGTAGTCCAGGGTGGTACCCACCGGCTGCCAGTTTTCCCCATCCTCCGACCAGAGAAAGTCCAGCTTGTCGTAGGCCACTTCTGCGCGCAGCCAAAGGGCCCTGTTGGCCGGCACCGGCACCACCTTTTCGTCACCGGAACCGTAAAGCCCGAGGGGGAACTGCAGGTTGGTTACTTCGCCTTCGCTGTGACTCAGGATCCCCAAGTGTTTGCCGTGCTCCTCGTCGTGGGAAATATACAGATAGTGGAATTTCTGCCCGTTGTAGTAACAGGTAATACCCGCCATCTGCTGGAACGTCTCGGGTGCAAACTCCACACGGGTGGTCGCGGAAAAGCGGAATGCCTGCTGGCGTCTCGCGATCAGCGCCTGTTCGAACTCGTTGCCAATGGATTGCTTGCCGTATAAACGCAGATACCCGGGGCGATCCTTGAGGCTGTAGAAGTTTTCCGGGTAAGGCGTACGCAGCCACTGGTAATGCATGGGCAGCTTGGCGCTGTCGAAATCGTCCCGGGCCGGATCCTGTGGCCAGGGATGCGGCGGCAGATCGGGCCCGTCCAGGGTGGCGCGTGGCTGGTTGTTGCCGTGGGCGAGACGCAACCAGCCATCCTCGCTCCAGCGTGCGCGCTGTATAGCCGTCTCGCGCCCCAGTGGACTGCGCTTGCTTCCCGGCAATGGACGGGTGGAAAGGTGCACCGCAAAGACTTCCCCCTGGGGCGTGTCCACAATGTCCCCGTGGCCGGAGCGCTGTAGCACCAGGTCCGGGTTATCCACAGAGGTGAGAAAGTACCCGGCCGGGTCCAACTCGTAGGGACCCTGAATATTTTCCGCGCGGGCGAACGTCATACGGTGCTCGTAACCGGTACCCCCCTCCGCGGTGAGCAGATAGTAGTAGTCGTTGCGCTTGTAGATATGCGGGGCTTCCGTAAGCCCCGCTTCGGTACCGCGGAAAATATTGGTCACCGGCCCGACCAGCTTTTGCGCTTGCGCATCGTATTCCTGCAGCAGGATACCGCCGAACGGGTTTTTGCCGGTGCGGTGATCCCACACCATATTCAGGAACCACTTGCGACCGTCATCATCGTGATAGAGGGAAGGGTCGAAGCCGCTGCTGTTTATATGAACCGGGTCACTCCATTCGCCATCGATAGTGTCGCAGGTCGTGATGTAATTGTGCGCATCCTTGAAACTACCGTTGAAGCGCTTTACGTCGGTATACACCAGGTAAAACAGCCCGTCACAGTAGGACAGGCAGGGTGCCCAAACGCCGCAGGAATCCGGGTTGCCACGCATGTCGAGCAGCGCCGCGCGATTCAGTGGCCGGCTCACCAGTCGCCAGTTCACCAGGTCTTTCGAGTGATGAATCTGTACCCCGGGATACCATTCAAATGTGGAGGTGGCGATATAGTAATCGTCCCCGACGCGTACGATGGAGGGGTCCGGGTTGAAGCCTTTCAATATTGGATTGTTCATCACGTCCTTACTTCGTAAACAATTTCAGCTGGAAGCCGCAGGGGCGGCTTTGGGGGAGGGTGTGGATAAATCCGCGGCCTGCGCAGTTTGCGCGCCGTCGGCAATGCAGGCATTGGTAAGGCGGTAGCGACGGAATATCGCCATGGTGATCAGGGTGCAGATGACCGGACCCGCGGCAAAGATCAACACGATGCCGGTAAGTGTACGTTCGCTTTGTTCGGCGTTGGGTACATAGTCAAAATATCCCAGCAGCCAGCCTGCACTGGCACCGCCGAACGCGAGGCCGAGTTTCAGTGCCATCAGGTGGCCGGAATAGGCCATGGCCATTTTCTTCGGGTGTCCCTTGCGGGCGAACCAGTCCACCGTATCCGGCACCATGGAGAACACCAGCGGGATCGCAATCATGTGCACGAAATTTGCGGCCATGGCCAGTGCCAGTGCCAGGTAAACCTGGTCGCGCCCCAGTGGCAGCAATGCAGCATGCGTGACAACCACGCCGATCATGGACCAGTTGAACAGTCGCACTTTGCAGAAACGTTTGCTCAGGAAGTTGGTGCTCACTGCGCCGGCAACACCCGCCAGCATAGGCAGGGTGACGAACATGCTTACCAGGCTTTCCGACTGGAAGTAATAGGTAACGTAAAACGGCGTCACCGCACCGCGCATGGCCACCAGTACCAGCAGGAAAAAGGTCGCCGCAGCGATAATCGCCCACTGGCTATTGCGGAACAGGTTGAAAAAATCCCCGGCGAAATTTTTCACCAGGCCGGTATTGTCTGTTTGTGCCTCGGCCTCGGGCTTGACCCGTTCGCGGGTGGACCAGAAGCAGATAAAGAAACACAGCGCCGCAATGGCTGCCATCACCGCCATTGCCATCTGGTAGCCGAATGCCTTGTCCCCCTGGCCGAGCAGGTTCACCAGCGGCAGTGTCAGCGCAGATACCAGTGCACCGCCCACCATCGCCATGGCGAAGCGGTAGGATTGGATGGAGGCGCGTTCAGTGGTGTCTTCGGTAATCACCCCGCCGAGGGCGGAATAGGGAATATTGATCGCGGTGTAGACGGTCATCAGCAGGGTATACGTGATATAGGCGTATACCAGCTTGCCGTTATCCCCAAGATCCGGTGTAGTGAATGCCAGTACCGCAAGCCCCGCATAGGGCAGTGCCATCAGTAGCAGATAGGGCCGGTAGCGTCCCCAGCGCGAGCGGGTGCGATCCGCCATCCCGCCGACAAGGGGATCGGTGATACCGTCGAAGATACGCACCACCAGTAACAGGGTGCCAGCCGCAGCAGCGGAAATCCCGAAGACATCGGTGTAAAACACCAGCAGGAAGTTGATCACCACCTGGAATACGATATTGCTGGCGGTATCACCCAGGCCGTAGCCGATTTTCTCGCGGATACTGATCGCTGAAGATTGCATGGTTTTCTCTCGGTTTTTTATTGTTATCAACCGCTATATTGATCTGCTCCGGTCTGCGGATCGTTCCGTGCCGGCGCTGTTTTTTGCCGTTATTTTTCTTTTGACTGACTTTTGCTGAATCAGTGGCTTTCGCCGAATATTCATAATAGTCTTGTTGACTATAACACAGGCGCCCGGGCTGTCTAGCGTTTTGCCCCGGAGGCCGCTTTTACATGGGGCGGTCAAATATTGCCCAAAAAGGTTCCAGAACAACAATAACGCAGAGGATGAGAAGCCATGAAGCAATCCGTTAACCCGGCGATGAATCGCCAAAGACGCCAGTTCCTGCGCAGGACGCTCTCGGCAGCCGCGCTGGGCCTGGTGACCGGTGGTGCCGTGCCCACCCGGCTACTGGCGGGGACCACATCCGGCGCTGCGCAGGCAAACGGTCTGGCGGGGCTATTCGCTGCTGACTTCAAGCTCGGTACCGCGCTGTCCAATACCACCCTGCTGGCCCAGAACCCGGCGACCGAATCGCTGGTCGCCCGCGAGTTCAGCGCGATCACGGCGGAAAATGCCATGAAGTGGGAGGAGATCCATCCACAGGCGGAGACCTGGGATTGGCAGCGAGCGGATCACTTTGTGGACTTTGGCCAGCGCCAGCAGATGTACACCATCGGCCACACCCTGGTGTGGCATTCGCAGATGCCGGAGTCGGTGTTTGTCGACCACCATGGCCGATTGCGTCCCGCAACCGAGGTGCAGAAAACCATGGAGAACCACATTGCCACGCTGACGGATCGCTATCGCGGAAAAATCCAGGCGTGGGATGTGGTTAACGAAGCGGTTACCGATAGTGGTGAATGGCGAAAGAGCCACTGGTACAACACCCTGGGGGAGGACTACTTTATCCGTGCCTTCCATCTTGCCCGGGAGGGCGATGCCAACGCGGAGCTACTCTACAACGACTACAGCATGCACCTGCCGGCGAAGCGCGACTATGCGCTGGAGCAGATTACCAGCTTCCGCCGCAACGGCATGCCGGTGAATGGCGTGGGCATGCAGGCGCATGTCCACCTGGGTGATCCGGCTCTGGCGGAACTGGAGGCGAGTATCGAGGCGATTGCCGCGGCGGGGCTGGATGTGCATATCACCGAGCTGGATGTGGATGTGCTGCCCAAGGCTTACGATTATATGGGCGCGGAGATATCCACCAAGTTTGAATATTCCGAGGAACTCAATCCGTTCCCCGAAGCACTGCCACAAAAGGTCGCCGATGAACTGGCAGCCCGTTACGAGTCTCTGTTCAAGCTGTTCCTGAAGCACCGGGACAAAATTCGTCGGGTGTCTTTCTGGGGCACCACAGACGGGGAATCCTGGAAGAACGACTGGCCGGTGGTTGGGCGCACCAACTATCCTCTGATGTTTGATCGTGAGGGACGGCCGAAGCAGGCTTATCGCGCTGTGGCGAGCTTGAAAGCGAGTTCGCGGTCCGGTTGATCGGTGCTTCGAAGTGAGCTTCATGGCGGCGCCGCTACCGGGTACAGCTTTGTGAGACACG